>NZ_CP086615.1:308863-617727 GCF_020883455.1 Spiribacter halobius
TTGATCTGGCCCGTGCGCACCAGGTCCTGCACCACGTCGTAGGCGAGGTAGGGATACACTGCCGTGGCACCGTAGCCGATCAGCACCGCGCACTCGTGAGAGTTCCGCGCCGTGGCGGTCTCCACCACGATGTTGGCATCGCAGCGCAGGCCGCGGGCGACCAGGTGATGGTGCACGGCGCCGGTGGCCAGCAGCGCGTGCACCGGGATGCGCTCGCGCTCGATCTCGCGGTCGGAGAGCACCAGCACCCGGGCGCCCTCGCGCACGGCCTGCTCCGCCTCGGCGCAGATCGCCTCGACGGCGGCCTTCAGCGTGCCGTCCGCGGCGTAGCCGAGGTCGATGCGCCGATGGGTGTAGGCCGGATCCTTCTCCAGCAGCAGGCCGTTGAACTTCTCATCGGAGAGGATGGGTGAGTCCACCACCAGCCGGCGGGCGTGGTCCTCGCTCTCCTCGAACAGGTTCTTCTCGGCGCCGAAGCAGGTCTCCAGCGACATCACGATCTGCTCGCGCAGCGGGTCGATGGCCGGGTTGGTGACCTGGGCGAACTGCTGGCGGAAGTTGTCGTAGAGCGGGCGGACGTGCTTCGAGAGCACCGGCATGGGCGTGTCGTCGCCCATGGAGCCCACCGCCTCCTGGCCGCCCTCGGCGAGTGTGCGGATGACGATGTCCCGCTCCTCGAAGGTGACGCCGAACTGCTTCTGGTAGGTGCCCAGGTCCGCCGGGTCGATGGCGTCGCGGTGGCCGTTGCTCGGGAGCCGCGAGGGCAGGTTGCGGGCATGCTTCTGCAGCCAGCGCTTGTACGGCGCGCGGGTTTTCAGGCGCTCGTCGATGGTCTGCGGCAGCAGCAGCTCGCCGGTCTCGGTGTCGGCGGCGATCATCTCGCCGGGACGAAGCCGGCCCTTCTCCAGCACGTCCGCCGGCTCGTAGTCCCAGACCCCCACCTCGGAGGCGAGGGTGATGTGGCGGTCGCGGGTGATTACCCAGCGCGCCGGGCGCAGACCGTTGCGGTCCAGCGCACAGGCGGCGTGGCGGCCGTCGGTGAGGACGATGCCGGCGGGCCCGTCCCAGGGCTCGATGTGCTGGGAGTGGTACTCGTAGAAGGCCCGCAGGTCCGGGTCCATGGTATCGACGTTCTGCCAGGCCGGCGGCATCAGCAGGCGCAGCGCCCGGAAGATGTCCATGCCGCCGGTGATCAGCACATCGAGCATGTTGTCCAGGCTCGAGGAATCCGAGCCGGTGAGGTTCACCAGCGGCTGAATCGCCTCGATGTCCGGCAGCAGCGGCGTGTCGAAGCGGTAGGCACGGGCGATGGCCCAGTTGCGGTTGCCCTGGATGGTGTTGATCTCGCCGTTGTGGGCGAGGTAGCGGAAGGGCTGGGCCAGCCGCCACTGGGGCAGGGTGTTGGTGGAGAAGCGCTGATGGAAAACCGCCAGCGCCGTCTCCAGGCGCTCGTCCTGCAGATCCTGGTAGAACACCGGCAGGTTCGCCGGCATCACCAGCCCCTTGTAGGAGATCACGCGGCCCGAGAGGCTCGGCACGTAGAAGCCTTCGCTCTCCGGCTCCAGCGCCTTCTCCGCCCGGCGCCGCGCCATGAACAGCCGCCGCTCGAACTCCGCCTCGTCCATTCCGTCAGGGGCGTTGACGAACAGCTGCTCGATCCGCGGCAGCGTCTCCAGCGCCTGCTGGCCGCAGGCGGAGGTGTCCACGGGGACGTCACGCCAGCCCGCGGGAGGCAGCTCGTGGTGGGCAAGCGCGTCGACGAGGGCCTGCTTCTCCCGCGCCGCTGCGGCGTCCTCCGGCGTCAGGAAGATGCAGCCGGCGGCGAAGTGGTCGGCGAGCTCGATCCCGGCCTCGGCGGCCGCCGCGCGCAGGAACCCCACCGGCGGCTTCATCAGCAGACCGCAACCGTCGCCGCTCTTGCCGTCGGCGGCGACGGCACCGCGGTGCGTCAGGCGGGTGAGGGCGCGGATCGCCGTGTCCACCAGCCAGTGGCTGGGTTGGCCGTCCATGTGCGCGATGAGGCCGAAGCCGCAGTTGTCGCGCTCGAACTCGGGACGGTAGAGGGTCGGGCGGGTAAAGGGATGCTGCCTCACGCGGACTGCCTCTCGAGTTTCCGGGGGACCGGGCCGCGGCTGCCTCCGACCGGCGCCGTCGGGCAACGATCTCAGGGCAGGCGTAGCGGGGTGATGCCGAGCATGGGGTGGGTGGCCCGGTCCCGACCAAAGGGCAAATGGCCGGTCAATATAACCCGCACCCGATGGCGCGGCAAACCGGGGGGCTGGCGGGGAGCGGACCCGGCGGCCGGCCGCCGGGTCCTGGAGGCGGCGCGGTCAGCCCACCGCGCGCCGCGGCCGGTTGCCGCCGCCGGCCTGCAGCTGGTCGCGCACGGACTTCGCGACGTGCCCGTCGCCGGCCGGGCGCTCCAGCAGGCTGCGCAGCATCCAGGCGGTCTTCTCGTGCACGGTGAGGCGGTCGTCCATGAGGTTCACGGTGGCGTCGTCGCCGGCGGCCTCGGCGGTCTTGCGTGCCTCACGCAGGCTCGCCAGCGTCTTCTCGTGGTCGGCGACCAGCTGGCGCAGCATCTCTTCCGGCACCGGCACGCCGCGCTCTTCGCTGATGCTGGTCAGCTCGAGCAGGTCCGCAAAGCTGCCCGGCGCGAACACGCCCAGGGCCCGGATGCGCTCGGCGATCTCGTCCACCGCCTCCCAGAGCTCGCGATACTGCTTCTCGAACTCCTCGTGCAGCGGCTGGAAGTCCGGCCCGACCACGTTCCAGTGGAAGCCGTGGGTCTTCATGTAGAGCGCGTAGCTGTCCGCCAGCGCCCGCGCCAGCTTGCCGGCCACCGCTTCTCGCGTCGTGTTCTGCTTGGCCATGGTTCACCCTCCTTCGATGCCATGTCCCACACCGGGAAAGTGTGGACGGAGGCTGGGACCGTTCAAGGTTGGAATGGTTCCAATGAGAGTTCAAAGTTCAAGGTTCAAAGGGGGAAGGCCCCGTGCGGCCCCCGAGCCGTGGTGCCAGGCACGGGGCCGTCCCCCTTTGAACTTTGAACTTGCTGCTTTGAACTGCGCCTGACCTGAGGCGCGCCGCTGCGCGCCTCAGGTCAGGCGCTTGGGGGTGTGCAGCCGCTCATGCTCATCCAGCGCGAAGCGGTCGGTCATGCCCGCGATGTAGTCCGCCACGGCGCGGGCGCGGCCGCGGTCGCCCCGGCGGGCCTCGCGGGCCTCGGCGTCGGCGCGGAACTGGGGCGGCAGCAGGCGCGGGTCCCCGAACAGGGTGGTGAAGAGCTCGCGCACCACGCGGGCGGCCTTGGTGGTCATCCGGTGGACGCGGTAGTGGCGGTAGAGGTGCTCGTAGAGATAGGCCTTCAGCGCCTGATGCCGCTCGCGCATCGCATCGCTGAAGCCGACCAGCGGCTCGGGCAGTGCCCGTGCGGCGTCCGGCGATGCCGGTGCCGCGGCGTCGATGCGGGCGCGGCTCGCATCCACCAGGTCCCGCACCTGGTGGCCGATCAGCCGGCGTACTGCGGCGTAGATCAGGCGGCGCTCGCCGAGGTCCGGGTGCTCGGCCGTCACCTCGGTGAGGATATCCCCGACTAGCGGCACCTCGCGGAGCTGGCTGACGGTGAGCAGACCGGCACGCAGTCCGTCGTCGATGTCGTGGCTGTTGTAGGCGATCTCATCGGCGATGTTGGTGAGCTGGGCCTCGAGGCCGGGCTGGGTGCCGTCCAGAAAGCGCCGGCCGATGTCGCCGAGGCGCTCGGCATGGTGGAGCGGGCAGCGCTTCACGAGGCCCTCGCGGGTCTCGAAGGTGAGGTTGAGCCCGTCGAAGCCGGGGTAGCGCGCCTCCAGCAGGTCCACGACCCGTAGCGACTGCAGGTTGTGCTCGAAGCCGCCATGCTCTGCCATGCAGGCGTCGAGCGCGTCCTGGCCGGCATGGCCGAAGGCGGTGTGTCCGAGGTCGTGGGCGAGCGCGATGGCCTCGGTGAGGTCCTCGTTGAGGGCCAGGGCCCGGGCGATGGTGCGCGCGATCTGAGCCACCTCGAGGGTGTGCGTGAGCCGGGTGCGGAACAGGTCACCCTCGTGGTTCACGAACACCTGGGTCTTGTACTCGAGGCGGCGGAAGGCGCTGCTGTGGATGATGCGGTCGCGATCGCGCTGGAAGGCGTTGCGCAGGTCCGGCGCGTGCTCGCCGTGCTGCCGGCCGCGGCTGGTCGATGGGCGCTCGGCATAGGGGGCGAGGCCGGGCGGGTCGCCGAGGGGCTCAGGCATGGTGGGCCTCGAAGTGCGCGAGGGTCGCCGTCAGCGCCGTGGCCGGATAGTCCCCGGTTACCACCGCCTCCCCGGGGCGTCGCAGCAGCACCAGGCGCAGCTGGCCGTCCCGGGCCTTCTTGTCCACCGCCATGTGCCGGCGGAAGGCGGCCCCGCCGATGCCCGGAGGGCGGGTAGGCAGGCCCGCCCGGGCGAACAGCGCCGCCACCCGCTCGTAGTCGGCGGGGGTGATCCAGCCGAGCTCGGCGGACATCCAGGCCGCCATGCACTGGCCCGCGGCGATGGCCTCGCCGTGCAGCCAGGGGCCGTAGCCGGTGGCTGCCTCGATGGCGTGGCCGAAGGTGTGGCCGAGGTTGAGCAGCGCCCGGCGCCCGGCCTCGCGCTCGTCCTCGACCACAATGGCCGCCTTGTTCCGGCAGGAGCGCTCCACGGCGTAGGCGAGGGCGTCCGGCTCCCGTGCCAGCAGGCGCTCGATGTCCGCCTCCAGCCAGGCCAGGAATTCGGGGTCGCCGAGCAGGCCGTACTTGATCACCTCCGCCAGGCCCGCGCGCAGCTCGCGGTCCGGGAGGGTGTCGAGCACGGCGAGGTCGGCGATCACCGCCCGCGGCTGGTGGAAGGCGCCGATCATGTTCTTGCCTCGCGGGTGGTTGACGCCGGTCTTGCCGCCCACGGAGGAGTCCACCATGGCGAGCAGCGTGGTCGGCACCTGCACGAAGGCCACCCCCCGCTGGTAGGTGGCGGCGGCGAAGCCGGCGAGGTCGCCGATCACCCCGCCGCCCAGGGCCACCACGGTGCAGCCGCGGTCGAAGCCGGCGTCGATGAGCTGGTCGTAGACCGCCATGGTGGTCTCGAGGCGCTTGTGGGCCTCGCCATCGGGGAGCACGACGCTCGCGGTGAGGCGGCCCTCAAGGGCGGCCTCCAGGCGGGCGAGGTAGTGGGGCGCCACGGTCTCGTTGCTCACCAGCAGGACCTGGCGTCCGGGTACGGCGCCGGCGACGGTGGCGCCGTCGTCCAGCAGTCCACGGCCGATCTCGATGGGGTACGCGCGGCCCGGCAGCTCGACGCGGACCTGGCGGCGTTCAGGGTTCGCGGGCAAGTGGCGCCTCCTCGATCAGCGTGGCGATGCGGCGGGCAAGACGGTCCGGGCCGCCCTCGGCGGCGTCGACGACGAGGTCCGCGATGCCCTCGTAGAGCGGGGCGCGCTCGGCCAGCAGCCCCTCCAGGCGGGCGTACGGGTCGGCGCACTTCAGCAGCGGGCGGCTGCTGTGGCGGGTGCGCGCGAGCTGCACCTCCACCGGGGCGCGCAGATAGACCACCAGGCCGCGGCCGGCAAGATGCTGGCGGTTACTCTCGGTGGTGATGGCGCCGCCCCCGGTGGCGAGGACAATGCCGGGCTCCCGGGTGAGCTCGTCCAGCAGTGCCGCCTCCCGGCGTCGGAAGCCGGCCTCGCCCTCGATGTCGAAGATGCGCGGGATGTCGACCCCGGTCCGGGACTCGAGGGCCTGATCCAGGTCCACGAAGCGCAGCCCAAGCTGGCGTGCGAGCCGCCGCCCCACGGTGCTCTTGCCCGCGCCCATGGGGCCGACCAGGAATATGCGATCCGCCTGCGCCATGGGGCCCGAGTGTACTACGCATGGCCCGCCCGGGGCGCCCGGGCGGGCCTCGCCCGAGGCAGCTCACCACTGCCCGGCCGCGGGCGGTCGGGCAGTGGGCGGTCAGTTATTCAGGCCGAGCTGCTCGTCGAGGATGCGCGGGGTGACGAACACCAGCAGCTCGCTGTTCTCGTCCAGCGACACCCGGTTGCGGAACATCCAGCCCACGAGCGGCAGTTCGCCGAAGAACGGGATGCGCTCCACACCCTCGGTCTGGGTGCGCTCGAACACGCCGCCCAGCACCACCGTCTCGCCGTTGTCCACCAGCACCTGCGTGCGCACGGACTGGGTGTTGATGGCGGGGCCGGAAGGGGTGTCCTCGCCCCGGCTGTCCTGGTTCACCTGCAGATCCAGCAGCACGCGGTCGTCGGGGGTGATCTGCGGCGTCACCACCAGGCCCAGCACCGCCTCGCGGAACTCGATGCTGGTGGCGCCGCTGGAGGTCGCCTCCTGGAACGGGATTTCCACGCCCTGCTTGATCTCGGCCTCGCGCTGATTGGCTGTCACCACCCGCGGGCTGGAGATGATCTCGCCGCGGTTCTCGCTCTCCATGGCGGAGAGCTCGAGCTGCAGGAGATAGCTGCCCACCCGGCCGATGGCGAGCCCCGCGGAGCCCGCGGCGTTGCTCGCCGGCAGATCCACCAGCAGACCCTCGGTGCCCTCGTCGGCAGGGACCTCGAAGCCGGTGGTGCCACCGTAGTTGAAGGCGCCGGGGCGCGTGCCGCCGAAGACGGCGGAGTCGCCGTCGATGCTGCCGTTGCGGCTGTAGCCGAAGCGCACGCCCAGCTCGTCGCTGAAGTCGTCGCTGGCGATCACGAGCCGCGACTCGATCAGCACCTGTCGCACCGGGATGTCCAGCCGCGTCACCAGCCGGCGGATGTCGGCAAGGTTGCGGTCGGTGTCGCGCACGATGAGGGTATTGGTGCGCTCGTCGATGCTGATGCTGCCCCGCTCGGAGAGCAGGCCCTCGTCACCGCCGTCCTCGCCGCCGTCGCCGCCGATGCCGCGAATGAGCTCTGCGAGGTCGGCGGCCTTCGCGTAATTGATCTCGATGAATTCCGAGCGCAGCGGTGTCAGTGCCCGCAGCTGCTCGCGGGACTCCAGCTCCTGCCGCTCGCGGGCCGCGATCTCCTCGGCGGGCGCCACCAGCATGACGTTGCCGTTGGTGCGCTTGTCCAGGCCCTTGGTCTGCAGAATGATGTCGAGCGCCTGATCCCAGGGCACGTTCTGCAGGCGCAGGGTGATGTTGCCGCTCACCGAATCGCTGACGACGATATTGAGCCCGGTGAAATCGGCGATGAGCTGCAGCACCGAGCGGACCTCGATGTCCTGGAAATTCAGCGACAGGCGCTCACCGGTGTACTCCGGCTCCTCCCGGGCGCGGCGCTCCTGCTCGGCCTCGGTGATGGGCTGAAGCTCGATGGTGAAGGTGTTGTCCGCCTGATAGGCGATCTGGTCGTACTCGCCCTCGGCGTCGATGGCGACGCGGGTGTCGCCGTTGCGCTGGCGGGTCTCGACGAAGCGGGCCGGCGTGGCGAAGTCGGTGACGTCGAGGCGGCGCTGGAGCCGGTCGGGGACGCTGGCGCCGAGGAAGTCCACGACGATGCGACCGCCCTCGCGGTTGACGTCCACCGGCGTGGTCTCGTCCGAGAGCTCGACGATGATGCGGGCACTGCCGTCGCCGCCGCGGCGGAAGTCGACGCCATTGATGCGCCGGCCGCCGTCGTCGGCGTCCGCCGCCGCGCCTGCCTCACCGTTGCCGTTCGCCACCGGCTGCGCGCTTGCCGCGGGAGCCGAGTCGCCGGCGGTCGCGGCCACCGTCACGAACACCTGATTGCCCTGCACCTTGACGTCAAACGGCACCAGCCGCGAGAGCCGCAGGACGGCCCGCGTGCGCCCGCCTGCCTCGGCCGTGGAGAGCCCCTCCACAACGCCCTCGCCGATGTCCACCGAGCGCTCCGCGAGGCCGTTGCGCACGCCGACGAAGTCCAGCGCGATGCGTGCCGGATTCTCGGTGTTGAACGTGCGCGGAGCCTCCACCGGTTCGTCCAGGTTGAAGGTGATCTGCACGGCGTTGCCCGGCAGCGCGCTGTAGTCCACGTCCTGCAGCGTCGCCGCGCCGGCGCTGCCGGCGATCAGCAGGAGCAGCAGCGCAAGCGCGGCCGCGTGGAACCGGCACATCCGCCGCCGGCCGTTATGGTTGCGGGTCATCGTCCTGGCCCCCTCTGCACGCAAGCTCATCATGGCTGTCCGCTCCCGAACGCTATTCGCTCAACGCCAGCGAGGCCTCGCGCTCGATCCAGCCACCCTGCTGGTTCGGCACGAGCTCGCGCAGCTCGATGGAGTTGGGCGTGATCCGCTGGATCTCGCCGTAGTTACGGCCCAGGTAGTTGCCGTCCTGAACGCGGTGAATGGTGCCGTCGGGATCCTGCACCAGGGCGTAGCGCTCACCCTCCCGCTGCAGGGTGCCGACGTAGGCGAGGGAGTCGAGCTCGAACTGCTCGAGCACCTCCCGCGGGCGGCTGCGGTCAGGCTGGAGGCCGGAGTCGGCCACGGCCTCGTCGTCCGGCTCCGGTTCGGCAAAGGACTGTACCGAGAACGGATTGGCGTCCAGCGTCTCCGGGTAGGCGTAGGTCTCGAACGGCTCCATCTCCGGGATGGGCTCGATCTCGCCGCCGGGACGCGCGCGCACCTGCTCGATGTAGCGCTGCAGATCGCCCATGCCCTCGGCGCAGCCGCCAAGCAGCAGGGCACAGGTGGCGCCGGTCAGCCAGCGGCCAAGGCGGGCGCTGCTCATTCCCCGCCCTCCTCTGTCTCGTCGTCCAGATACCAGTAGGTTCGGGCGGTCAGCTCCATGCGCAGCGGGTCGTCCGCGTCGCTGTCACTGCCCCCGTCGCCGTCGGCGCGGCTGATGGCGATGTCGTGCAGGGTCACGATCCGCGGCAGGTTGGCCACGCCGCTGACAAAGCTCGCGAACTCGCGGTAGTCACCGGTGACCCGGATGTTGACCGGCAGCTCGGCGTAGAACTCGCGGCGCAGAGGGTCCTGGGGCCGGAACAGCTCGAACTCCAGGCCGGCGCCGAGACCGGTCTGGGAGATGTCCACCAGCAGCCGGGAAACCTCGGCGCGGCTTGGCAGCTGGCGCAGCATCGCACCGAAGGATTCCTCCATCTCCGCGAGCTGTGCCTCGTAGGCCTCGAGGTTCGCGGCCCGCCGCTGCTTGGTCTCGAACTCCTGGCGCAGCTGCTGCTCGCGGGCCTCCGCCTGCTCCAGGCGCTGCAGCTGATTGCTCCAGTCGAAGTACCAGCTGGCGGCGATGGCGAGGGCGAACACCACCACCAGCGCGATGGCCTTGGCCGCCACCGGCCAGCCACCGGGGTTGTTCATGTCCAGGTTGCGGAACTGCTCCAGATCCATCAGGAGCCCTCCCCGTCGCCGTCCGTAGCGTCATCGGCACGTTCCCGGGTTACCGTGAGGGTGAAGTTGCTCACCCGGGTGCCCTCGCGCTGCTCGACCTCGATCACGGAGAGGTCCGGATCCTCAAGCCACTCCGAGGCCTCGAGGTTCTCCATGAAATTGGAGACACGGGCATTGGATTCGGCCACGCCGGTCATCGTCACGTCGGCACCCGACTGGCGGATGCTGTCGAGGTACAGGCCATCCGGCGGCGTGATGGCGAACTGCTCGAACAGGTGCACCACCTCCGGGCGGCCCTGCTGCAGACGCTGGATCACGTTCATGCGGGCGATCAGCTGTTCCTTGGTGGATTCCAGCTCGCGGATGCGCACGATCTGCCGCTCGAGGCGCGAGATCTCGCGCTCGATGAAGGCGTTGCGGTCGTTCTGGTAGCCGATCCGGCCTTCCAGATGGGTGTGCACGCCGAACCAGACCAGGGCGCCGAGGGCGAGCGCGCCGCCGAGCATGCCGTAGAAGTCCCGCTCGCGCTTCTTGCGCCGCTCCTCGCGCCAGGGGAGGAGATTGATGCGTGTGGTCATCTCAGTCGAAGCTCCTCAGCGCCAGCCCGCAGGCGATCATCATGGCCGGAGCATCGTCCGCCAGCGCCTGGGGCTTGACCCGGGAGGCGACGGACATGCGGGCAAAGGGGTTGGCCACGGTGGTGGGCGCCCCGGTGGCATCGGCGATGGCCTCCGCGGCCCCGGTGACGC
Source organism: Spiribacter halobius (assembly GCF_020883455.1). NCBI lineage: Bacteria > Pseudomonadati > Pseudomonadota > Gammaproteobacteria > Chromatiales > Ectothiorhodospiraceae > Sediminicurvatus > Sediminicurvatus halobius. The sequence goes on from NZ_CP086615.1 coordinate 318,953, forward strand.
CGGCGCAGCCGCCCGCAAGGACGACGTGATCGACGCTGTTGTGCTGGCTGGCGCCGAAGAAGAACTGCAGCGAGCGCCCGACCTGCTGGCTCATCGCCTCGCGGAACGGGGCCAGCACCTCCTCCTCGTAGGTGTCCGGCAGCCCGCCGCCCTGACGCTTGGCGCGCCCGGCCTCCTCGTACGAGAGCCCGTACCGGCGCATGATCTCGTCGGTGAGCTGGCGGCCGCCGAAGACCTGGTCCCGGGTGTAGACGATCTGCTGGGCCTCGAACACGGTGAGGGTGGTCATGGTCGCGCCCACATCCACCACCGCGACGGTGCCCTCGGACGCCTCCGGCAGCTCCGGGGCGATCAGCCGAGTGAAGGTCTCCTCGAGGGCATAGCTCTCGACGTCCACCAGCTGTGCCTTCAGGCCTGCCGCCTCCAGCGCGTCGACACGGATGTCCACGTTCTCGCTGCGGGAGGCGACCAGCAGCACCTCGACCTCGTTGGGGTCGCGCTGAGCGGGGCCGATGATCTGGAAGTCGAGGTTCACCTCTTCCAGCGGATAGGGCACATACTGGTCGGCCTGCAGCTGAACCTGGGCCTCGAGCTCGTCGTCGTTGAGCCCGGCCGGCAGGGTGAGCGTGCGGCTGATGGCGGAAGAGCCCGGAACCGCGACGGCGGCCTGCTTGAGCTTGGTCTGGGAACGGCGCACGGCAGCGCGAATCCCCTCGCTCACGGCCTCGATGTTGCTGATGTTCTTTTCGATCACCGCGTTCTGGGCAAGGGGCTCCACGGCGAAGCTCTCCACCCGGAAACGCTGGTCATGCCCGCGAAGCTCGATCAGCTTCACCGAGGTGGAGCTGACGTCGATGCCGAGCATCGGGACGGGCTTCTTCCTGAAGAGGGCCACGGTAATTTTCCTTCTTGATTTTCAGTTTAGGAACTTTTCGTGGTTCGCAACATTCAATACGACGCGTAACTGAAGATCAAGCGCACGGAAATCGTGCAATGGTGCCCAGTCCCGCCGGGTGCCGGTGATATACTTCGCGAGCGCCTCAGCCCGACGGTCGAATACCCCCATGTCACGCATCCTTCGCCTCTCCCTGCAGTGTCTGGCCGCCCTCGGTGCCCTTGGTCTGCTCGCCGTGGCCGGCGCCGGTGCCGTCTACCTCTGGCTCTCCCCCGGCCTGCCGCCGGTGGAGGCGGTGCGCAATGTCGAGCTGCAGGTGCCGCTGCGCGTGCACAGCGCCGACGGTGCGCTGATCGCCGAATTCGGTGAGATGCGCCGCACCCCCGTTTCCCTGGACGCCGTGCCCGACCCGCTGGTGAACGCGTTCATTGCCGCGGAGGACCAGCGTTTCTATCAGCATCCGGGGGTAGACTATCAGGGGCTTGCGCGAGCGATCTGGTACCTGGTTCGCACTGGCGAGAAGGGACCGGGGGGCAGCACCATCACCATGCAGCTTGCCCGCAACCTCTTTCTGTCCAGCGAGCGCACCTACATCCGCAAGGCGCGGGAGATCCTTCTGGCGCTGCGCATCGAGCGCCAGCTCGACAAGCGCGAGATCCTCGAGCTCTACCTCAACAAGATCTATCTCGGCCAGCGCGCGTACGGCGTGGCGGCGGCGGCGGAGGTCTACTACGGCCGCCCGCTGGCTGAGCTCAGCCTCGCCGAGCAGGCGATGATCGCCGGCCTGCCCAAGGCGCCCTCGGCCTGGAATCCCATCAGCAATCCCGAACGGGCGCTGGAGCGGCGGGCCTACGTCCTCGGGCGCATGCTCGATCAGGGTTTCATCGAGCAGTCCGCCTACCAGCAGGCGATGGCGGCGCCGATCACCGCCGAGCGCCACGCGCGCCAGCCGGAGCTCGCCGCGCCCTTCGTGGCCGAAATGGTGCGGGCCCAGATGGTGGCCCGCTATGGCGAGGAGGAGGCCTATACCCGCGGCTTCAAGGTCACGACCACGCTGCAGGCGGTGCGCCAGGCAGCGGCCAATGCGGCCTTGCGCAGCGCCCTCCATGCCTACGACGAGCGCCACGGCTATCGCGGCCCGCTGGACCGCTTGGCCGAGGACGTGCCGCTGGAGCCGCAGGCGCTGCAGGAGGCCCTGGAGGACTACCCCCGGGTCGGCGAGCTCCACAACGCCGTGGTCATGGCCGTGGACGAGGACGGCGCCGAGCTCATCAGCCGCGACCGGGACGCGCCCTGGCGCCTGCCCTGGTCGGCCATGCAATGGGCGCGGCCGATGCTTTCGCGCAATGCGCTCGGGCCGGAGCCGGAGCGCCCCGCGGACGTCCTCGCGGTGCGGGACGTCGTCCGGGTGCGCCAGACCGCGGAGGGCCCGCGGCTCGCCCAGGCCCCGGAGGCCGAGGGCGCGCTGGTGGCGGTGGACCCGCGGGACGGGCGCCTGGTCTCCCTGGTCGGTGGCTACGACTTCGGCCGCAGCAAGTTCAACCGCGCGGTCCAGGCGCGTCGCCAGCCCGGCTCCGCGTTCAAGCCGCTGATCTACTCCGCGGCGCTGGAGAACGGCTTCACCCCGGCGACCCTGGTCAACGATGCGCCGGTGGTCTTCGAGGACTCGGCCCTGGAGAGCGTGTGGCGCCCGGAGAACTACAGCGGCCGCGTGTTCGGGCCGACGCGGCTGCGCGAGGCGCTGACCTACTCCCGCAACCTCGTCTCCATCCGGGTGCTGCGCAGCATCGGCGTGGAGGCTGCCATCGACCACATCCGGCGCTTCGGCATCGACACCGCGCAGCTGCCTCGCAACCTCTCCCTCGCCCTCGGCTCGGCCGAGGTCACGCCTCTGGAGCTCGCCCGGAGCTACGCCGTGTTCGCCAACGGCGGCCATCTGGTGGAGCCCTATTTCATCCAGCGAATCGAGGGCGACGAGGGCGAGGTGCTGTTCGCGGCGCGCCCGTACGCCGCCTGCGACGCCGGCGAGGCGGCGTGCAGCGAGCGCGCCGACGAGGCCGCCGACGGCGGTCCCGCCGTCGGCGATGGCGAGGAGCCGCTGCAGGCGGCGGGCCTGGAGCAGGATCTGCTGGTGGCGGTGGAGGAGGAGGACGGCGCGGTGCCGCCGGCGCGGCCCGCCCCGCAGGTGATTCCGCCCGCCAACGCCTGGCTCATGCGCTCGATGATGCGGGACGTGGTCCAGCGCGGGACCGCCCGCGCCGCCGCCGCGCTCGGGCGCACCGACATCGCCGGCAAGACCGGCACCACCAACGATCAGCGCGACGCCTGGTTCTCGGGCTTCAACAGCCACCTGGTGGCGACCGCGTGGGTCGGCTTCGACGAGCTGCAGTCCCTCGGCCGCTACGAGACCGGCGGACGGGCGGCGCTACCCATGTGGATGGACTACATGCGCGTCGCCCTGGACGGCCTGCCAGAGGCCGATCCGGCGCGGCCGGACGGGCTGGTCACCGTGCGCATCGATCCGGACACCGGGCGGCTGACCAACGCCGACAATGAGGATGCGATCTTCGAGACCTTCCGCGAGGGCCGCCTGCCTGAGGCCGAGCGCCAGGCCCGCGGCGGCTCCGGCGGCAGCGACGAGGGCGACGACAGCGCCTCGGAGCAGGCCCTGTTCTGATCACCGGGAGACGGGCTGACCATGGCTCGCAATCGCCAGAACCGCGATACGCGCATGCGCGAGCTGCTCGCGCAGGAGTGCGCACGCATCATGTCCGCCGAGGGCGTGCGCGACTTCTCCCTTGCCAAGCGCAAGGCGGCCCTGCGCCTCGGTGCCCCGGATACCCGCAACCTGCCCCAGAACCGGGAGATCCAGGACGCCCTGCTGGACTATCAGCGGCTGTTCGGCGGCGTAGCGCAGCAGAACACCCTGCGCGCACTGCGCGAGGCGGCGCTGGAGGCCATGACGTTCTTCGAGCGTTTCCGGCCGCGGCTGGTGGGGCCTGTGCTGGACGGCACCGCGGACGACTACTCGGAGGTCAACCTGCATCTGTTCGCGGATACGCCGGAGGAGGTGGTGCTCTTCCTGATGGAGCACGATATCCCCTTCGATACCGACGAGCGCCGCTTCCGCTACGACGACGACTACGTCTTCCTCCCGGTCTACCGCTTCGTCGCCGGCGAGACCCGCATGGATGTCTGCGTGTTCACCGAGCGCGGCCTCCGTCACCCGCCCCGCAGCCGCGTGGACGGCCGCCCGATGCGGCGCGCGAATGTCAGTGAGGTTCGGTCATTGCTGGAGTTCGACTAGCCCGCGAATCGGTGAGATATGGGGGCTGGGAAACCGCTGATTTTGCCGCGGTGCTCAGGGCGCATCGGCGGCGGTGCCTGGAACGCAGTCTGGCCCCCACTGGCGGGACACGGCGTGAATCCATCCCTGGAGCCTCCACTGCGGCGTCCATGCCGCAGAGGGTCCCGCCAGCGGGGGCCAGACTGCGTTCTCGCTGGCGCAGTGCCTGCTTCCGCGAGGCTGGAGACTGGTCGCGCGTTGCGGGCTTGGGCGCAGAAGTGACCCGCTCAGTTTGCGCGCTGCATGGCTTTGGGGAGGTTCCCGACTCCTGGCGCCAAGGCGCTTTTACGCTCGCGGATCAGCGACAGGCGTTGGCAGTGCGGTGAGAGGTGGGAGCGACCGGGACCGTAAGCGAGAGGGACCTCGCCTACGAGCCCCCAGGGATGGGTTCACGGCGTGTCCCGGGCGCTCCCACCTCTCACCGCACCCGGCACCACGTGTTGCCACGCCCGAAGCTTCGCGGAACACTAGTCCGCCAAGCTGCCCGGCACTCAACGACGCCGGTGCAGCGGCACGTAATCGCGCTTGGCGGCGCCGGTGTAGATCTGGCGCGGGCGGCCGATGCGCTGCTCGGGGTCGCCGACCATCTCCATCCACTGGGCGATCCAGCCCGGTGTGCGGCCGATGGCGAAGAGCACGGTGAAGAACTCCGTGGGGATGCCGAGGGCGCGGTAGATGATGCCGGAGTAGAAATCGACGTTCGGGTAGAGCTTGCGCTCGACGAAGTAGTCGTCCGCCAGCGCGATCTCCTCAAGACGCATGGCGAGCTCGAGCTGCGGGTCGTTGCCGACGCCGAGCTCGTCGAGGACCTCGTGGCAGGTCTTGCGGATGATGGTCGCGCGCGGGTCGTAGTTCTTGTAGACCCGGTGGCCGAAGCCCATCAGGCGGAACGGGTCGTTCTTGTCCTTGGCCTTCTCGATGTACTTCGGTACCTGCTCGACCGTGCCCACCTCCTCGAGCATGTTCAGCACCGCCTCGTTGGCGCCGCCGTGGGCCGGCCCCCAGAGGGCCGCGCAGCCGGAGGCGATGGCGGCGAACGGGTTCGCGCCCGTGCTGCCGGCCAGGCGCACGGTGGAGGTGCTGGCGTTCTGCTCGTGGTCGGCGTGCAGGATGAGGAGCTGGTCCAGCGCCTTCTCGGCCACCGGATTGATCTCGAACTCCTCGGTGGGCCGGGCGAAGAGCATGTTCAGCAGGTTGCCGCAGTAGGAGAGGCGGTTCTGCGGATAGACGAACGGCTCGCCCATCATGTGCTTGAACGCCGCCGCGGCGATGGTCGGCATCTTGGCGATGATCCGGTGCGCGCAGAGCACGCGATTCTCCGGATCGTTGATGTCGATGGTGTCGTGGTAGAAGGCGGACAGCGAGCCCACCACGCCGGTCAGCATCGCCATGGGATGGGCGTTGTAGTGAAAGCCGTTGAAGAAGTTCTTCAGGCTCTCGTTGACCATGGTGTGGTGGGTGATGGAGTGCTCGAAGTCGTCGAGCTCCGATTGCGTCGGCAGCTCGCCGTGGATGAGCAGCCGCGCCACCTCCAGGAACGAGCTCTGCTCGGCGAGCTGCTCGATGGGGTAGCCGCGATAGAGCAGTACGCCGCGGTCACCGTCGATGAAGGTGATGTCGCTGCGGCAGCTGCCGGTGGAGCTGAACCCCGGGTCGTAGGTGAAGTAGCCGAGATCCTTGTACAGCGAACGGATGTCGAGGACTTCCGGGCCATGGGTACCGCCCAGCACCGGCAGCTCGGTCTGCTTGCCGGTGGCGTTGTCGGTGAGGGTTACGGTCTTCTCGGCCATTGATGCTCTCCTGGTTTCCCCGCGGCCGGTTGAGGCCCCGACCCTGGCGGCTGCGCCCGGGCCGACCCGGGCCTGCCCGGGCGGTTTGCCGCGCCCGGGCTACGGCCTGGCGGGAGACGACCGGGGGTGTGACGGCAGCGCGTATGACCGGACACGGCCGGACCGCGCGAGCAAAATCGCGGCGAATGGTAGCAGCAAAGACTGAGGGCGGGAAGCGAGGCGCGGGTGAGGTGGCGCAGGGTCGCAGGCGGCCGCCGTGGCGGCGGCCGCGGGCAGGTGGCTCAGCGCTTGGCGCCCTTGGCCATGTTGCCGAAGCGCTTGCGGAACTGGTCGACGCGGCCGCCGCTGGAGAGCACCCGCTGTTTGCCCGTGTAGAACGGGTGGCTGGCACTGGAGATCTCCACCTTGATCAGCGGATACTCCTGCCCATCCTCCCAGGTGATGGTCTCGTTGCTGCGGATCGTCGAGCGCGTGAGGAACGCGAAATCCGAGGAGATATCCTGGAAGACCACCGGCCGGTACTGGGGATGGATGTCCTTCTTCATGCTGCCACCTTGACTGGATTGCGCGGGGCGCTCGCCCCGGTCGATGCAAGGCCGCGAATCTTAGGGCCTTGCCGGCGTCAAGGCAAGGGCCTTCAGCGACGCGGGCGGAACCGCAGGATCTGCGCCCGGCGCCTGCTGGGCGGCGGCGCGGTGCCCTGGAGGGCGTGCAGGTGCTCCACCAGCCCGCCCTGGCCGGCGAAGCTGCGCCACATCAGGTCGCTGAGGCGCCGGCAGGCGCCAAGGGGATTGCCGGAGCGCTCGCGCTCGCGGTCGATCCGCCACTGCAGGCGCCTGAGCCGCTCGCGCCGGTCCGGGGCCTGACGCGCCATGAAGGCCTCGATGGCAGCCTGGCGGCGGGACTCGAACGCGCCCGGATCGCGCCGCGCGAGATGGGACCAGCTGTCGAAATCGAATGGCTCGAGCCGCGGCTCCATGGCGGGCACCTCCACACGGGGCCTGTGGACAAAGCTAGCACACCCCCGCCGACCTGCCCGAGATGGCCAGGCGCTGCCCCGCATGAGTACCATCCCCCACCAATCGCAACCGACCCGGAGCGCGCCCAATGGGCTACATGATCGCCAAGCACCTGCACACCACCGCGGTGGCCCTTACCCTCATTCTGTTCCTCGTGCGCGGGGCGTGGATGTTCGCGGACTCGGGGATGCTCCAGCGCAAGTGGGTACGCATCGTCCCCCACGTGATCGACACGGTGCTGCTGCTGAGCGCGCTCTACCTCGCCATCGCGGTGTGGGGCTGGCCGGCGACGTTCCACGGCTGGATCACGGCCAAGCTCCTGGCGCTGATCGCCTACATTGTGCTCGGCACCATCGCGCTGAAGCGCGGCCGCACCAAGGGCGTGCGCAGCGCTGCATTCGTGGGCGCGCTGCTGGTGTTCGCCTATCTGGTGGCGGTGGCGCTCAGCAAGCAGGTGGTTCCGGTGTGAGGCGATCAGATCGCCGGTCGCATAGCCTTCGAACCGTAGCCTTCGGGACGGTCTGACTCCGCCTCGCCTCTGGCCGCTGGCGTCGGTGCCCGCCGCCGCGAATGGCATCGCGGTTGCCGTCGCAGGTTGCCGCCGGCGAGTCCTCACTCGTCATCGCGGAGGGTGACGATCTCGCCGCTGCCTGTACTGTCGGCCATGAGCCGGAACTCGATGGGGCGGCAGCAGACGGCGCAGTCCTCGACGTAGGACTGGTCGCCGGCGGACCAGTCCACCAGCGTGGTGAACGGCTCCCCGCAGTAGGGGCACTCCACCGTCCGTTCCTCGATCACGAGGCGGCCTCCGTGGCCGGCTCCAGGAACAGCCCCAGGAGATCGTTCAGAAAGCGCAGACCCTCGGCGGTGGCGGCGAGGCGTTCGGGGTCGGAGACCATCCAGCCACGAGCGCGCGCCTCGGCGACGCCCGGGGCGAAGGCCGACCAGGGCAGCCCGGTGCGCGCCAGGGCCTCGGCCCGCGGGGCGCCGTCCACCAGGCGCAGGGCGTTCATCAGGTACTCCAGCACGCGCTCGTCGGCGGGCACCTCCCACGCCTCGGCGACGGCGGCCGGGGTGCCCGCCACCGTCTGATAGTGGCGCGGCAGGGCCACCTTGCGGGTGCGCTGGATGCGGCCGTCGCTGGTGCTGAGCTTGCCGTGGCCGCCCGCGCCCAGGGCCAGGTAGTCGCCGAAGCGCCAGTAGTTGAGGTTGTGCCGGCAGGCACCGCCGGGCCGGCTCCAGGCGGAGACCTCGTAGCGGACGAAGCCCGCCGCCGCCAGGCGCTCCGCGCAGGCCGCCTCCATGTCCGCCGCCAGGTCCTCGTCGGGCAGGGCCGGCGGGCGCGCGTGGAAGGCCGTGCCGGGCTCCAGGGTCAGCTGATAATGGGATATATGCTCGGGCTCGAGCGCAATGGCCGCGTCCACGTCCGCCACGGCGCCGGCCAGGTCCTGGTCGGGCAGGGCAAACATCAGATCCAGGTTGAAGCGCTCGAATCCGGCCGCCCGCGCCGCCCGCGCCGCGGCGCGGGCCTCGCCGGGGCCGTGGATGCGCCCCAGGCGATGCAGCTGGCCCGCGTCGAAGCTCTGCACGCCAATCGACAGCCGGTTCACCCCGGCGGCGCGGAAGCCCTCGAAGCGCTTCTGCTCCACCGTGCCGGGGTTGGCCTCCAGGGTGATCTCGGCATCGCCGGCCACCGTCAGGTGTTGCGACAGCCCCTCCAGCAGCTGCCCGATGGCCGCCGGCGAGAACAGGCTCGGCGTGCCCCCGCCGATGAATATCGTGCGCACGCTGCGGCCGGTCGCCGTCGGTGCCTCCCAGGCGGCATCCCGCAGCAGCGCCGTGAGGTAGTCGGTCTCGGGGAGCGGCCCGCGCAGGGCGTGGGAGTTGAAGTCGCAGTAGGGGCACTTCTGCACGCACCAGGGCAGGTGCAGGTAGAGGCCGAGGGGTGGCAGCGGGGTCATGCGTGCGCGCCCCATTCCCGTGCCAGGGCCTCGCGCAGGCGCTGCAGTGCCTGGCCGCGGTGGCTCAGCCGGTTCTTGGTGGCGGCGTCCAGCTCGGCAGCAGTGCGGTCGAGCTCCGGAACCAGGAAGTGCGGGTCGTAGCCGAAGCCGTGCCCGCCGCGGGGCTGCTCCAGTACCCGCCCCGGCCAGACGCCCTCGGCGATGAGTGGCGCCGGATCCGCGGCATGGCGCAGGTAGACCGCCACGCAGCGAAACCGCGCGCTGCGCTCCGCTTCGGGCACGTCCAGCAGCTCGTCCTGCAGCCGGGCATTGTTGGCGGCGTCATCGGCGTCTTCCCCCGCCCAGCGCGCGGAGTGCACGCCGGGTGCCCCGCCGAGGCCGTCCACCTCGAGCCCGGAATCGTCGGCGATCGCCGGCAGTCCGGTGTGCTCGCAGGCGTTGCGCGCCTTGATGATCGCGTTCTCGACGAAGGTGGTCCCGGTCTCGGCGGCGGCGGGGACGTAATAGAAAGACTGCGGCAGCACCTCGACGCCAAGCCCTTCGAGCAGCGCCTGCAGCTCGCTGACCTTGCCCGGGTTGCCGGTGGCTAGGACGATGCGCATTGGTGCGAGTTACAAGCTGTAAGTCGCAAGTTTCAAGTTGCAAGTGGCAAGTTGCAAGTCAATCATGAGCACCGCCGAGGCGGGTGGCGAGGCGCCGTCCTGCCTGGTCCTGGCGGGGCACTCCCCGCGCTCGCGGGATCATCCTGCTTGCCACTTGCCACTTGCCACTTGCCACTTGCCACTTGCCACTTGCAACTCATCATTCCTCCAGCGCCACCCGCTGCGCCTCCAGCAGTCCGCTGATTCCCTTCTGCGCCAGGTCCAGCATCCCGTCCAGCTCGGCACGGCGGAAGGCGTGGCCTTCGGCGGTGCCCTGGACCTCGATGAAGTGGCTGGCGTCGTTCATGACCACGTTCATGTCCGTCTCCGCCTCGGCGTCCTCGGCGTAGTCCAGGTCGAGCACGGGCTCGCCCCGGTAGATGCCGACCGAGATGGCGGCGACCTGGCCGTGCAGGGGGTTGCGTCGGAGGCTGCCGTCGCGCAGCAGTCGGCCGACGGCGTCGGCCAGGGCGACGTAGCTGCCCGTGATGGCCGCAGTGCGGGTGCCGCCGTCGGCCTGGAGGACGTCGCAGTCCAGCACCACCTGGCGCTCGCCCAGCGCCTCCAGGTCGACTACGGCACGCAGGGCGCGACCGATCAGGCGCTGGATCTCGATGGTGCGGCCCTGCTGGCGGCCACGGGCGGCCTCGCGGTCGTTGCGGCTGCCGGTGGCCCGCGGCAGCATGCCGTATTCGGCGGTGAGCCAGCCCCGGCGGTTGCCGCGCAGCCAGGGCGGCACCCGTTCCTCCACGGAGGCGGTGCAGAGGACCCGCGTATCGCCGAACTCCACCAGTACGGAGCCCTCCGCATGCTTGGTGAAATGCCGCGTGAGGCGGACCTGACGCAGCTCGTCCGGCTGACGGCCGCTCGGGCGCATGGCGGGCTCCTGGATTGCGTTGCACACGGGGCGCGCAGGGTAGCACAGGCGGGGGCTGCCGGCCGTGGCCCGGCGCGGCGCGTGCGGGTACCATGCCCGCTCCGGCCATGCCGGCCGCCGGACCGGAGCCGCCATGATCCGCAGCATGACCGCCTTTGCCCGCGAGGAGGCCCAGGGCGACTGGGGCTGGCTTGCCTGGGAGCTGCGCTCGGTCAACCACCGCTATCTGGATCTGCACCCTAGGCTGCCGGAAGAGCTGCGCTTCCTGGAGCCGGCGCTGCGGGAGCGCCTTGGGCAGCGGCTCGCCCGGGGCAAGGTGGAATGCACCCTGCGCTATCGCCCGGCGCCGGCGGCGGCGGGCGGGCTCGCGGTCAACTGGCGCTACGCCGAGCAGCTGCTGGCGGCCTGTGATGCGGTGCGCGAGCGCCTCGCCGAGCCGGCGGGCGTCTCGCCGCTGGAGGTGGTGCGCACCCCCGGCGTGATCGAGGAGCAGGCGCCGGACCTGACGCCGGTGGGCGAGGCGGCGGTGGCGCTGCTGGAGACCACCCTGGACACGCTGGTGGCGGCGCGGGAGCGCGAGGGGGCGCGGCTGGCGGAGATCATCCGCGAGCGCGGCGGCGCGCTGGCCGGGCATGTGCAGGCCGTGCGCGAGCGCCGTCCGGAGGTCAACCGGGAGGTGCGCGCCCGGCTCGAGGCGCGCCTCGCCGAGCTCGGCGGCAGCCCCGACCCTGGCCGTCTGGAGCAGGAGCTGGTGTTCATCGCCCAGCGGCTCGACGTGGACGAGGAGCTGGAGCGCCTGGACAGTCACCTGGCCGAGCTGGACGGCATCCTCGGTGCCGGCGAGCCCGTCGGGCGGCGGCTCGACTTCCTCATGCAGGAGCTGAACCGTGAGGCCAATACCCTGGCCTCCAAGGCCTCCGACGCCGAGACCACGCGTCACGGCGTGGAGATGAAGGTGCTCATCGAGCAGATGCGCGAACAGATTCAGAACCTGGAATGACTGGCACGCTCTACATCGTCTCCGCCGCCTCCGGGGCGGGCAAGACCTCGCTGCTGCGCGCGCTGGTGCGTGACGAGCCGCGCCTGGTGGTGTCCGTCTCCCACACGACACGCGCGCCACGATCCGGCGAGCGGGACGGGGTGGACTACCATTTCACCGACGAGCCGGGCTTCCGCGCGCTGGTGGCCGAGGGTGCCTTCCTCGAGCATGCCGAGGTGTTTGGCCGCTGCTACGGTACGACCCGCGCGGCAGTCGAGCGCGAGCTCGCCGCCGGGCGTGACGTGGTGCTGGAGATCGACTGGCAGGGCGCGCAGCAGGTGCGCGCGCGCATGCCGGAGGCGGTTTCGGTGTTCATCCTTCCGCCGTCGCGGGCCGAGCTGGAGCGGCGCCTGCGCGGCCGCGGCCAGGACAGCGAGACGGTGATCGCCCGGCGGCTGCAGGAGGCGGTCGCGGAGATGAGCCACTACGACGAGTACGACTATCTCGTCATCAACGACCGTTTCGATCAGGCGCTGGAGGATCTGCGAGCCATCGTACGCGGCCGCCGGCTGCGGCTCGAGGCCCAGCGCGAGCGACATTCGGGGGTGCTTCGGGAGCTGCTCGGAGCCCGGGACTAGCCGTCGCCACCACTGTCGCTTTCTCGGCAGGCCGCTTTCAGGGTAGAATCAGAGGGCTATCACACCGAACCCCTGCGGAGGCCCCTGCATGGCGCGCGTTACGGTCGAAGACTGCCTCGAAACCATCGACAACCGCTTTGAGCTCGTGCTCGCGGCGACCCGCCGTTCCCGCCAGATCGCCCGCGGCGCCCAGCCGTTCGTCGACTGGGAGAACGACAAGCCCACCGTCGTCGCCCTGCGCGAGATCGCCGATCGCCATGTGACCCGGGACATCCTGCGCGTGGAGGCCGAGGCTGCCGAGGCGCTGGAAGCGCTCGAGGAGAGCGGCGAGGGCGATGCCGACGCGGCCATCGAGTCGCCTACGGCATCGGCCTCTCCCGCTGGCGGGGACGAGGGCGAGCCCCGCGAGTGATCGTCTGTCCATGGCGAGCGGCGATGCGGTAGTCACCCGGGGGAGCACCGGCATCGAGCCCTCGTCGCGGGCGGCGGATCTCTGTTCCCTGCTCGAGGACTACCTGGACCCGCATCAGGTCCAGAAGGTCTATCAGGCCTACCAGTTCGGCGCCGCGGCCCATGAGGGGCAGCGGCGCCTGTCGGGCGAGCCCTACATTACGCACCCGCTGGCGGTGGCCAAGCTTCTCGCCGAGATGCGCATGGACACGGAGAGCCTGTGCGCGGCCATTCTGCACGACGTCATCGAGGACACCCCCACCGCCAAGGCGGAGATCGCCGAGCGCTTCGGCGAGGAGGTAGCCCAGCTCGTCGACGGCGTCTCCAAGCTCACCCAGATCAACTTCCGCAGTAAGGCGGAGGCGCAGGCGGAGAACTTCCGCAAGATGGTGCTCGCGATGTCCCAGGACATCCGCGTCATCCTGATCAAGCTCGCCGACCGCCTGCACAACATGCGCACCATCTGGGTGATGCCGCCGAACAAGCGCTGGCGCATTGCCCGCGAGACGCTGGAGATCTACGCCCCCATCGCCCAGCGCCTCGGCATCAACACCCTGCGCGTTGAGCTGGAGGATCTCGGCTTCGCCGCGCTCTATCCGATGCGCTACCGGGTGCTGAAGGAGAAGGTCCGGCGCCAGCGCGGCTCGCGCAAGGAGCTGCTCGGCAAGGTGCGCAGCGCGCTGGAGCAGCGCCTCGAGGAGGCCGGGATCCAGGCCCACGTCATCGGCCGCGAGAAGCACCTCTGGAGCATCTACCAGAAGATGCGCGCCAAGCACGCGAGCTTCCAGGACATCTTCGATGTCTATGGCTTCCGTGTGATCGTCGCGGACGTGGATACCTGCTACCGGGTGCTCGGCCAGCTGCACGGGCTCTACAAGCCGCTGCCCGGGCGCATCAAGGACTACATCGCCATCCCCAAGGCGAACGGCTACCAGAGCCTGCACACCACGCTGCTCGGCCCCCGCCGGATCCGGGTCGAGGTCCAGATCCGGACCGCCGAGATGGACAAGGTGGCCGAGGCCGGCATCGCCGCCCACTGGCTATACAAGGATTCCGAGACCGCCAGCAGCGTCGCCCAGGCCCGGGCACGGGAGTGGGTGCGCGGGCTCATGGAGATGCAGAAGAGCGCCGGCAACTCGCTCGAGTTCATCGAGCACGTCAAGATCGACCTGCTGCCGGACGAGGTCTACGTGTTCACCCCGAGCGGCGACATCATGGAGCTGCCCAAGGGGGCCACGGTGGTGGACTTTGCCTATGCCGTGCACTCGGACATCGGCGACTCCTGCATCGCCGCCATGGTGGACCACCGCCTCGCGCCCCTGCGCACCCCCCTCGAGACCGGGCAGACCGTGGAGATCATCACCGCCCCGGTGGCGCGGCCCAATCCGGCCTGGCTGGATTTCGTGGTCACCGCCAAGGCCCGCGCCGCCATTCGCCACAGCCTCAAGCGCCTGCGCGGCGAGGAGGCCGTAGCCCTCGGCCGGCGGCTGGTGGCCCAGGCGCTGGAGGCCATGGCGCTGCGCCTGGAGGACGTGGGCGGCGAGCAGGTGGAGCGCGCGCTGGAGGCGCTCGGGGCGGAGAGTCTGGAGCAGGTGTTCGAACAGGTGGGGCTCGGCCAGCGCATGCCCTGGCTGGTGGCCCAGCGCCTCTCCGGGGCCACCGCGGTGAGCGCCGAGCAGCCGGGAGACGGCGGCCCGGGCCCGCTCACCATCCGCGGCTCCGAGGGCGCGGTGGTGACCTTCGCCCGCTGCTGCCGGCCGATCCCCGGCGACCCGATCGTCGGCTTCGCCAGCGCCGGGCGCGGCGTGGTGATCCACCATCAGGCCTGCCACAACATCCGCGAGTACCGGAATCACCCCGAGAAATGGCTGGACGTGCAGTGGGATGCCGCCGCCGCCGGCGAGTACCCGGCGGCGATCGCCGTGGACGTGGTCAACCGTCGCGGGGTGCTGGCTGACGTCGCGGCCGCGGTGTCGGACCTGGACTCGAACATCGAGGCGGTGGAGATCGAGGAGAAGGAAGGGATGATCGCCACCATCCGGATCACCCTCAGCGTCCGCAACCGCGCCCACCTCGCCCGCATCATGCGCCGCCTGCGCGGGCTCTCGGCGGTGCTCCGGATCAACCGCCGGCGCGGCTGACGCCGGCGCTGGCCGCGCCGGAGTTCAAAGTTCAAAGTTCAAGGTCCAAAGTATGAGAGGGCTACTGCCGAGGGCGGAACGCGCTAGCCAAAGCTCGGCCGCGAAGAGTGCCCCCGCCGGTGATGGGGGTGGCTTTGAACTTTGAACCTTGAACTTGTAACTCGGAGCAACGCGACGTGCGCACGACCATTCAGACCGACCAGGCCCCCGCAGCCATCGGACCCTACTCGCAGGGCGTTCGGGTGGGCGATCTGGTGTTCCTGTCGGGGCAGATCCCGCTCGACCCGATCACCATGAGCCTGGCGGGGGAGGACGTCGACACCCAGACCCGGCGGGTGTTCGACAACCTCGAGGCCGTCTGTCAGGCGGCGGGCGGGGGGCTGGACGATATCGTCAAGCTCAGCATCTTCCTCACCGACCTCGGCCACTTCGCCACGGTCAACGGGATCATGGCCGAGTACTTCGCCGAGCCCTATCCGGCGCGGGCGGCGATTGGCGTCGCGGCCCTGCCGAAGGGGGCCATGGTCGAGGTGGAGGCCATCATGAGCCTCGCCGGTCGCGACTGAAGGCGCAGTGACCATGGCGGTGGCCAGGGACGGCACGCCCCTCGAGCGGCTCCCCGGCATCGGGCCCCGGCTCGGCGAACGGCTCGGCCGACTGGGGATCACCCGGGTCGAGGACCTGCCGTTCCATCTCCCCCTGCGCTATGAGGACCGCTCCCGCTGCGTGCGCCTCGGTGAGCTGCGTCCGGGCGAGAGCGTGCTCGCGGAGGGCGAGATCACCGCGGCCGAGGTCGTGGCCGGCCGGCGGCGTCGGCTGGTGTGCCGACTTGCCGACGGCAGCGGGTCGCTGGAGCTGGTGTTCTTCCACTTCTTCGGCGCCCACCGCCAGCGGCTGACCCGGGGCGCCCGGGTACGGGTGTTCGGCGAGGTCCGTCCCGGTCCGGTGATGCTGCAGATGGTGCACCCCGAGTGGGAGGTCGTGGCGGCGGACGCGCCGCCGCCGGCTGGCGGCCTCACGCCCTGCTATCCGGCCACCGAGGGCGTTACCCAGCAGCAGCTGCGGCGGGCCGTGACAGGCGCCCTGGAGAGCGCGGAGGCGGTCCGGGACTGGCTGCCTTCGGCCCTCGTCCAGCGCCAGCAGCTACCGGACCTCGCCACCGCGCTGGCCACCGTGCACGCGCCGCCGATCGAGGCGGACACGCGGGCGCTGCTCGAGGGCCGTCACCCGGCGGTCCGCCGGCTCGCCTTCGAGGAGCTGCTCGCCCACCGCCTCAGCCTGCTGCGCCTGCGCCGGGCCCACCAGGCCGCCCGCCCGGCGCCGGTGCTGGCCGGCGGTGAGGACCGCCACGCCGCACTGCTCCAGCGGCTGGGCTTCGCGCTCACCGACGCCCAGTCCCGGGTCCGGCGCGAGATCGCCGCCGACCTGGCGAGCGAGCAGCCGACGCTGCGCCTGGTACAGGGAGATGTCGGCTCCGGCAAGACCGTGGTCGCGGCGCTGGCTGCCCTCACCGCCGTCGCGAGCGGGCACCAGGCCGCGGTGATGGCGCCGACGGAGCTGCTCGCCGAACAGCACTTCCGCAACTTCCGCGACTGGCTGGAGCCGCTTGGGGTGCGCGTGGCCTGGGTGAGCGGGCGACTGTCCGCGGCGCGCCGGCGCGAGACCCTGGCCGCGCTGGCCGAGGGTGAGGCCCAGGTGGTGATCGGCACCCACGCCCTGTTCCAGGAGGGCGTTCGCTTTGCCCGGCTGGGGCTGGTGGTGGTGGACGAGCAGCACCGCTTCGGCGTGCACCAGCGCCTCGCCCTGCGGGACAAGGGCGATGACGGCCGCACCCAGCCCCACCAGCTGGTGATGACCGCAACCCCCATTCCGCGCACCCTGGCGATGACGGCCTATGCGGATCTGGACGTGTCCGTCATCGACGAGCTGCCGCCGGGCCGCCAGCCGGTGACCACGGTGGCAATCCCGGACAGCCGGCGGGCGGAGGTGGTGGAGCGCGTGCGCGCCGCCTGCGCCGAGGGGCGGCAGGCGTACTGGGTGTGCACGCTGGTGGAAAGCTCCGAGCTGCTGGAAGCCGAGGCTGCGGAGGCGACCGCGGAGCGTCTGCGCGAGAGCCTGCCGGAGCTGCGGGTGGGCCTGGTGCACGGCCGTGTGAAGGCCTCGGACAAGGAGGCGGTGATGGCCGCCTTCGAGGCTGGCGAGCTGGATCTGCTGGTGGCGACGACGGTTATCGAGGTGGGTGTGAACGTGCCCAATGCCTCGCTGATGATCATCGAGAACCCCGAGCGCCTCGGCCTCGCCCAGTTGCACCAGCTGCGCGGTCGCGTCGGCCGTGGCGATGCGCAGAGCAGCTGCGTGCTGCTCTACCACGGCCCGCTCACCGAGACGGCCCGGGCGCGCCTCGGCGTGCTCCGGGAGAGCAACGACGGCTTCCGCATCGCCCGCCGCGACCTCGAGCTCCGCGGCCCTGGCGAGCTGCTCGGCACCCGCCAGACCGGCGCCCTGGAGTACCGCATCGCCGACCTCCACCGCGATGCGGACCTGATCGACGCCGTCCAGGCGGAGGCCGACGCCCTCCTGGACGACTACCCCGAGGCCGCCGCCGCCCTCATCCGCCGCTGGGTCGGCGAAGGTGAGCGCTACGCGCAGGTGTAGGTTTCCGGCTCCGCGTGCTGAGCGCGCGCGGCCCATGCTCCGCGACGTCGCGGCGTATCCACCCGTGGTGCCCGGGCCTGGAGTCGTGTGCCTCCCGACGGGACACGGCATGAATACATCCGTGTAGCCTCCACTGCGGCATCCCTGCCGCAGAGGGCCCCGTCGGGAGGCACACGACTCCAGACCTTCCGGCGTTTGGGGCAGCCGCCGCGTTCTGGGTCCCGTAGATACTCCCTTGCCGGGTCAAGCCTTCTGCATGTGGTTTCTGCTGAACAGCTGGCTGCTATCGAAGGGCTGCTGTGTTTTGAAGCAGGCCCAGATGCCGGTGAGGTACTTGCGCATGACCGCGCAGATGGCCTGGATGCGCTTTTTGCCGCGGGCGATGAGCGCCTCGTAGAAGGCCTTGGCGTAGGGATCATTTTGGATGGCGACCATGGCCGGCATGAACAGCGCCGCGCGCAGGTAGGCATTGCCGGCCTTGCTGAGCCGTCCGGGTCTGGCGACGCTGGTACCGGATTGGTTGAGGCGCACGTCGAGCCCGGCGTGGCGGGCGACCTGCTTGGCCTTGAGCTGCTCGGGCAGCGTGCAGAGCTCGGCGATGAGCGTGATGGCGCTGACCTCGCCGACGCCGACGGCGGCGGTGAGGGCGCGGAACTGCGCCTGGAGGGTGGCATCGGCGTTGATCAGCTCGAGTGCCGCGGCGCGCAGGCGCTCGATGCGCCGATCGAGCGCGGCGATGCCCTCGCGCTCGTCGTCGATGACCAGCGCCGGCGTGGCCTGCTTGGCGCCGAGGGCGTGGAGGCGGTTCTTCGCCTGGGTGCGCTCGCCGACGAGGCGGTTGACCTGGCGGCCGAGCTCGCGCAGGGCAAGGGCGCTCTCGCGCGGGGGCTGCCACAGGGGCGGGTGCATGCACTCGGCGTAGTCGGCGAGCAGCGCGGCGTCGATGGGATCGGTCTTCGAGCCGGTGAGCTTGAGCTCGGCGAAGTGCTTGAACGCGCGCGGGTTGATCACGCACACGGGCAGCCCCGCCTGGTGCAGCGCGAGGGCGAGATCGAGGAAGTACACGCCGGTGGCCTCGAGCACGATGCGCTCGGGGGCGAGGCGCTGGAGGTGGGCGATGGCGTGGCGATGGCCCTGCGGGGTCTGCTCGAAGCGCTTCGAGGGGCTGTGGCGCCCGGCCTTGCGCGTGACCAGCTCGAAGCTTGCAGCGGCGATATCGACCCCGACGTTGCACATCCTCTTGGCCTCCTGAACGTGACTGAGAGAGACTGGCTACCAGGCTCCCCGACCTCGCAGTTGTTGCCGCTTCGACCTTGTGATGCGAAGTCCAGCACGGCTGGCTTCCGGATACTCCTCGAAGTGGGCAATGAGGCGGGGAGCCGCTCTACGGACGAGGTCAGTCGGCGACTGCCTCCAGGTCGGCGCGGCTTCCCCGGTAACCGGTTCGTGAAGCCCGAAAAGCTTCAAGCGCAGCATACAAGGTCGGCAAGCGCGCAGCGCTCGCCGACAGCCGCGCTCAGCGCGGCTCGGGGATTCGCCTGCCGGCGTGTCGGCGAGCGCTGTGCGCTTGCCGACCTACAGCTGGCTGGACACGGCCGCTCCGCTCTGCCCGGCACCACCACAATCGGCAGGCGGCGGCGTGGCGGAAATCTGTCTGCCTCGCGCCGGTGCGGCCGAGGCATCGCTCGTTATCCATTGGATTCCCAGCGCCGGGATTGCCACGGATGGATCTCTGGTAGCGGCCCGGGCGGCACCAAAACCGTCGGCGCAATGGCACAATGCGCGCGTCGTCACGATGCGAGGTGCGTGTTGCGCGAACGGGGAGCCCGCTGCTGGCGGCCGCCGACGGTGCCGGCGGGGGCGCCGGTGCCGGGGCCGCTGCGACCCTGGCTGAACGAGCCCGGCTCACTGACCCGGCGGCTGCGACATCTGGCTGGCGAGGACTTCAGCGTCCGGGTCTGTACCGAGCGCTGGGGGAGGCCGTGGCTCGATGAGCGCCGGCGACTGGGGCTGGAGCCGCGGCGGCGAGCCTGGTTGCGGGAGGTGGTCCTGGGTTGCGGGCAGCAGCCCTGGATCGTGGCGCGCAGCGTGATGCCCGAGCCGACCCTGCGCGGGCCCTTGCGGCGGCTGCGCGGCCTCGGGCCGCGGCCACTCGGGAGCGTGCTGTTTGGGCATTATGCCGTGGTGCGCGGGCCCATCGAGCTGGCGCGGCTTGACGAGGGCGACGCCCTCGCCGCGCGGGCGGCCGGTTTTGGCGGCGAGCCGGGGGAGTGGGCGCGCCGCTCGGTGTTCCGTATCGGCGGCCGGCCGCTGCTGGTCACCGAGGTGTTTCTGCCGTCCCTGCTGGAGGCCTGTCGACGATGGCCGTGACCGCTGACCGCCTCACCGACCGTCTCGCCGACTACGCGCGGCTGACCCGCCTGGACCGGCCCATCGGCAACTTCCTGCTGCTCTGGCCCATGCTCTGGGCGCTGTGGCTCGCCGCCGAAGGGCCGCCACGGCCGTTGGTGCTGGCGGTGTTCGTGGCCGGCGTCGTCGTCATGCGTGCCGCCGGCTGCGTGATCAACGACTACGCGGACCGCCACTTCGACCGCCACGTCAAGCGCACCCGGGACCGCCCGCTCACCACGGGGCGCGTCAGCGAGCGGGAGGCGCTGTCGCTGTTCGTGCTGCTGTGCCTGGTGGCCTTCGGGCTGGTGACACTCATGAATCCCCTGACCGTGGCCCTGTCCCTCGGCGGAGTGGCGCTGGCCGCGACCTACCCGTTCATGAAGCGCTACACCCATCTGCCCCAGGTCCACCTGGGCGCGGCCTTCGGCTGGGCGATTCCCATGGGGTTCGCTGCTCAGACCAACAGCGTGCCCCCGCTCGCCTGGCTGGTGTTCACCGCCGCCGTGGTCTGGGCGACGATCTACGACACCCAGTACGCCATGGTCGACCGCGACGACGATCTGAAGATCGGTATCAAGTCCACGGCGATCCTGTTCGGCGAACACGACCGGCTGATGATCGCCGTGCTGCAGGGGCTGATGACGCTGACCCTCATCGCCATCGGCGTGCGTGCCGATCTCGGTCCCGCCTACTTCGGCGCCCTGGTGCCGGCGACGATGCTGTTCGCCTGGCAGCAATGGCTCATTCGCGACCGCAGCCGCGACGGCTGCTTCCGAGCCTTCCTGAACAACAACGTCTACGGCGGCGTCGTGTTCATCGGGATTCTGCTGCATTACCTGTACGCCGCCTGACGGCGGCAGTTGCAAGTTGCAAGTAACAAGTGACAAGGGGGCCTCGCCGCCAAGGCCCAACCGCCGGCACGACAGGGTCCTCTCGCTTGCAACTTGTCACTTGCCGCTTGCCACTACGCCGCGCGACGCGCGGCGTTACGCCCTCGCCAGCACCATCAGGTCGACGCGTTCGACGCCCTTGGCGAGCAGGGCGCGGGCCAGCTCGCGGGCGCTGGCGCCGGTGGTGAGGACGTCGTCCACGAGGGTGATCGCCGGCGGCAGCGGGCGGTCGGTGACGGCGAAGGCGCCACGGACGTTGCGGCGGCGGGCGCCGGCGTCGAGGCCGCTCTGGGCGGCGGTGTTGCGCGTACGGCGGACGAGGTCCGCCGCCACGGGCGGGCCCAGCCTGCGGGCGAGCTCCAGTGCCTGGTCGAAGCCGCGCTCCCGGCGCCGCGCGGGATGCAGTGGCATCGGCACCAGTACGGCGGGCGGCGGCACGCGCTCCGCCAGGGTCTGCGCGGCCAGATCGGCGAGGAGTCGGCCGGCGGCCAGGTCGCCATGGAACTTGAAGGCGCGGATCAGCGTGGCGACCTGACCGGCGTAATGCCACAGAGCATGGCTGCGGGTGATCGGCGGCGGCCGCCGCTGGCAGCGCCCGCACTGCAGGGACTCAGCGACGAGCGGCAGGGCGCAGGTCCGGCACGCCGGGCCGAGCCAGGGCAGCTCCGCCCGGCAGCCGGCACAGATCTCCGGCCCCGGCGCCGGCCCGGCACAGAGGCGGCAATGGCCCGCCAGCAGCAGGAAGGGCCAGCGGTCGCCGGGCCCGTAGCGACGCCACCGGGGCCCGCGTCGACTGCGAAGTCGAAGCATCGTCCGGCGCTCCTTGCCGAATAACGGCGAATCCTTTGCACGCTCCGATGACCAGGCATCGTGTCACCTAGCGTAGCCGAACGCGCTGCCGTGAGACACTTCCGTCCGCGCCCTTGCGGGCACTGTGGCACCCTTTCGCGAAGATGCGGGTCGAACCCCACGGACGGATTGCCCGCAGCCCATGGGCACGCTCGTTGTCACGCGTGCGGCCTCGCGGCTACGGGCTGCACGCGCGGCGAGGACGCCGGAATCAAACGAGCAGTCTGAAAGGTGGACGGATGAGCCAGCGTGAAGAGCCTTTTGCCCTGGATGTGAGGGCCCAGCGGCGCGGGCTTGCCGCTGCCGTGGAGAGCCATGAGGGCGCGGCCGTGCTGCAGCGCGAGGTCACCGCCCGGCTGCTCGAGCGCCTGGATTTCATCCGGCTGGACCCCGCCGACATCCTCGAGCTCGGCTGCGGCCCCGGGGGCAACACACGCGCCCTGCGCCGGCGCTATCCGAAGGCGCGGCAGGTGGGCCTGGAGCTGGTGCCGGGAATGGCGCGCGCGGCGCGGCGGCGCTCGCCCTGGCGGCGGCGCCTGCAGGCCGTGAGCGCCGGCTACGAGCAGCTCCCCTTTGCCGGCGACAGCTTCGATCTGGTGTTCTCCAGCCTGGCGCTGCATCGCTCCCGGGATCTGCGGACGACCGTGCGGGAGCTGCAGCGCATCCTCCGCCCCGGGGGCGTGCTCATGTTCGCCACCTATGGCCCGGATACGCTGGACGAGCTGCGCGCGGCGTGGGCGGCCGCGGACCCGCACGTGCACGTGCAGCGATTCGTGGACATGCACGACATCGGTGACGCCCTGGTGGGGGCACGGCTGGCCGATCCGGTGATGGACATGGAGCATTTCACCCTGACCTACCCGAACCTGCGCGGCCTTGTCGCCGATCTGCGCGCGCTCGGCGAGCGCAACGTCCTGCGCGGGCGCAATCCGGGGCTGACCACACCGCGGCGCTGGCGCCGCATGGAGGCGGCCTACGAGATGCGGCGCGACGCCGACGGCCGCCTCCCGGCGACCTGGGAGATCGCCTACGGACATGCCTGGGGCACGGATGCGCAGCCGCAAACCCACGGTCCCGAGGGCGAGGTCCGCGTCGCCCTGGGAGGGGTCAGCATCCCGCGCCGGGGCCGCGGAGACGGCCCGCGAACGGAACCGGGCGCCCGCGGTGGCGGTCGGTAGAAAAGCGCTGATCGATTCCCGCGGGCCTTTACGCTCTGGAGCGCCTTTCGGGGCCGCAGGTCGCGCGCGCAGCCCGCGTTGCGCTGCCTGACCGTACCCCCGGTACAGCGCGGTACAGCGCGCCTTGCCTGCACACGCGACCTGCGGCCGGAGGCCCACGGGAATCGATCAGCACTTCCCTGGGCGGGGCAGGCAGCTTTCCTCGCCCTGGCGACTCCTCTACACTAGCGACCGGCCTGAGCGGCGCGGAGAGCGCCGCATGCGGCCCGGGAGGTGCGAATGGCGACGAGCTCCGCAGCGCCCGCCGACGAGCGCCGCTTCGTGCTGGCGCCGAACATTGCACCGAACTGGCCGCAGACGAAGCGGATCTATGCGGGGCTCTGCGCGGTGTGTCTCACCGTAGCCGGTGCCTGCGCCGCCGTGGGGCTCTGGCCGGTGGTGCCGTTTGCGGGGCTGGAGCTCGCGGCGCTTGGCGCGGCGCTCTACGTCTCCGCGCGCCGCTCGCTGGACCGGGAGGTGATCCGGGTCGCGGGCAACGAGGTGCACGTTGAGCGGGGGCGCGGGCGCGTGGAGCGCGCCTGGCATTTCGAGCGGGCCTGGACCGAGGTCCTGCTGCAGCCGCCGCGCCGCCGCTGGGATCCGCCGTTGCTGCTCTTGCGCTCGCGGGGCAGGGTCCTTCGGGTGGGCGAGTGGCTCGACGACGAGGAGCTGCGCAGCCTGGCGCGGGAGCTGGCGGGCTGCATCGGGCCAATGGCCCAGTGTGGCCGCGGCGACGGTCCGGCCCGGCCGACGGCGGCCGTGGCGCCGGCCGCCGCGGCGGCCGCCAACCCAACACAGCCTGGGAGATAACACGGGATGAAGCGGAACTGGCGCAGAGGATTCGGGGCCCGCGCCGCGGCGGCACTGGTGCTGCTTGTGGCGGCCATGCCGGCGTGGGCCGACTTCGGGCTGCTCAACATGACCGAAGGCGTCACCGAATCCAGCCGGCAGATCTACGACCTGCACATGCGCATCTTCTGGATCACCGTGGTCATCGGCCTGGTGGTCTTCGGCGCCATGTTCTACTCGATGTTTCGACACCGGAAATCCCGCGGGGTCAAGCCGGCGCAGTTCCATCACAGCACCGCGGTGGAGATCGTCTGGACGGTGATCCCGCTGATCATTCTGGTGAGCATGGCGGTGCCCGCCACCCGCGTGCTTATCGATCTCGAGGACACCAGCGACGCCGAGATGACCGTCAAGGTCACGGGCTACCAGTGGTTCTGGGGCTACGAGTACATGGGCGAGGACGTCCAGTTCTTCAGCCGCCTGGACGAGGCCAGCAACCGCGCGCGTCAGCTCGGCTCGGGCATCGATCCGTCCTCGGTGGACAACTATCTGCAGAACGTGGACCGGCGCCTGGTCCTGCCGGTGGACACGAAGATTCGCTTCCTGATCACCGCCGAGGACGTCATCCACTCCTGGTGGGTGCCCGATCTGGGCTGGAAGAAGGACGCCATCCCCGGCTTCGTCAACCAGACCTGGACGGTGATCGATGAGCCGGGCGTCTACCGCGGGCGCTGCGCGGAGCTCTGCGGCCGTGACCACGGCTTCATGCCGGTGGTGGTCGAGGCCGTGGCGCAGGACGAGTACGAGCAGTGGCTCGCCGGCCAGCGCGGCGACGATGGCGAGGCGGCACGCACCGCCGCGGTGGACGGGGACGACGCGGGCGCCAGGCTCGCGGCCCGCTGACGGCAGGAATTCCACGGGAGGTTTGGCCTGATGACTGCGACGACCCACGACGACGCGCACCACCACGAGGCCGGCTACGGTGGCCTCAGGCGCTGGCTGTTTACGACCAATCACAAGGACATCGGCACGCTGTACCTGCTCTGGTCGCTGGCGATGTTCCTCGTAGGCGGTGCCATGGCGCTGGTGATTCGCGCGGAGCTGTTCCAGCCGGGGCTGCAGGTCGTCGATCCCTACTTCTTCAACCAGATGACCACCAACCACGCGCTGGTGATGATCTTCGGCGCGGTCATGCCCGCGTTCACCGGGCTCGCCAACTGGATGATCCCGCTGATGGTCGGCGCGCCGGACATGGCGCTGCCGCGGATGAACAACTGGAGCTTCTGGCTGCTGCCGTTCGCCTTCGCCATCCTGCTGGCGACGCTGTTCATGCCGGGCGGCGGCGCCGCCGGCGGCTGGACCATGTATCCGCCGCTGATGCTCCAGACCGGCGACGCGTTCCCGTTCATCATCTTCGCGATCCACATCATGGGCATCAGCTCGATCATGGGCTCGATCAACGTGATCGCGACGATCCTGAACATGCGCGCCCCGGGCATGACCCTCATGAAGATGCCGCTGTTCGTCTGGACGTGGCTGATCACCGCCTACCTGATGATCGCCGTGATGCCGGTGCTGGCGGGGGCGATCACCATGCTGCTCACGGACCAGTACTTCGGCACCACCTTCTTCAGCGCCGCCGGTGGTGGTGATCCGGTGCTCTACCAGCACATCTTCTGGTTCTTCGGCCACCCCGAGGTGTACATCCTGATCCTGCCGGCCTTCGGGATCGTCTCCACCATCATCCCGACGTTCGCCCGCAAGCCGCTGTTCGGCTACAGCTCCATGGTCTACGCGACCGCGTCCATCGCGTTCCTCTCATTCATCGTCTGGGCGCATCACATGTTCACGGTGGGCATGCCGCTGGCCGGCGAGCTGTTCTTCATGTACGCCACCATGCTCATCGCCGTGCCCACGGGGGTGAAGGTGTTCAACTGGGTGGCGACCATGTGGCGCGGAGCCATGACCTTCGAGACGCCGATGCTGTTCGCCGTGGCGTTCGTCATCCTGTTCACCATCGGCGGCTTCTCCGGGCTGATGCTGGCCATCGCTCCGGCGGACTTCCAGTACCACGACACCTACTTCGTCGTTGCCCACTTCCACTACGTGCTGGTGACTGGGGCGATCTTCGCGATCATGGCCGCGGCCTACTACTGGCTGCCGAAGTGGACCGGGCACATGTACGACGAGCGCCTGGGCCAGTGGCACTTCTGGCTGTCGACGATCACGGTGAATGTGCTGTTCTTCCCGCAGCACTTCCTGGGGCTCGCGGGTATGCCGCGGCGCATTCCGGACTATTCGGTGCAGTTTGCCGACTGGAACCTGGTCTCCAGCCTCGGCGGCTTCGCCTTCGGCCTGTCGCAGCTCATCTTCGTGTGGCTGGTGATCAAGTGCGCCCGCGGCGGCCAGCGGGCCGAGGCGCGGGCCTGGGAAGGCGCCGAGGGCCTGGAGTGGGAGGTGCCCTCGCCGGCTCCGCACCATACCTTCGACACGCCGCCGGCGGTGCGCTGAGGCGGCAGCGGATGATGGCCCCGCCCCGGGGCGGGGCCGAGGAACTGGCATGATCAACCGGGAAGTGGATCGCCGCACCCGCCGCCGGATCCGCTGGACGGTCGCGGTGCTGGCGCTGGTGGCGGCTGGCATCTACGTGGGCACGTTCCTGGAGCACGTCAGCTGAGCTCCGGAACCCGCCAGATGACAACGAACACAGAGGAAGAGGGCATGGCGCAGGCGCAAGGCTCCTACTACGTACCCCACGGCAGCTACTGGCCCATCGTCGGCAGCGTGGGCATCACCAGCCTGGTGGTGGGCATGGGCCTATACCTGGAAGGGTCGACCTGGGGGCCGTACCTGCTGGCCCTCGGCGCGGCGGTGCTGGTGGTGATGATCGTCGGCTGGTTCGGCGACGTCATCCGTGAGGGCGTGGGCGGCCTCTACAGCGATCAGGTGGACCGCTCGTTCCGGTGGGGGATGGTCTGGTTCATCTTCTCGGAGGTGATGTTCTTCGGTGCCTTCTTCGGGGCGCTGTTCTACGCCCGCACGCTGTCGGTACCGTGGCTCTCCGGCGCGGATCCGGAAACCAGCCGCTACATCTGGGACTCCGTCGTGCTCAACTGGCCCACCGCCGGTCCCGGCAACACGGCCATGGAATTCGAGCCGATGGGCCCCTGGCCGCTGCCCACCATCAATACGCTGATCCTGCTGACCTCGGGCGTGACCATCACCATCGCCCATCATGCGCTGAAGGCGAACGAGCGCCTGCGGCTCATCGGTTTCATGTGGGCCACGGTCGCGCTCGGTACGCTGTTCATCGGCCTGCAGGCCTACGAGTACTACGAGGCCTATGCCCACCTGAACCTGCGGCTGGACACCGGGATCTACGGCTCGACATTTTTCATGCTCACCGGCTTCCACGGCATGCACGTGCTCATCGGCACCATCATGCTCGCGGTGATCACCCTGCGCTGCATGCGAGGCCACTTCCGCCCGGAGGCCCATTTCGGCTTCGAGGGCGTGGCCTGGTACTGGCATTTCGTCGACGTGGTTTGGCTCGGGCTGTACATCTTCGTGTACATCCTCTGAGCGCATGGCGGGCGCAAGGCGCCCGCCGCCGTCAAGCCAGTGGGCTCGAGTTCGGCGCGATCATGCCGGTGGCGAGCCCGAGCAGGATCAGCAGGAACAGCACGACCGACAGCACGATGCGCACGGTGAGGGCATTCAGCGTGCGCCGCGACTCGCTGCGATCCCGCATCAGATAGAACAGTCCCGAGCCGAGGCTGCCGACAATGGCGAGGAGCGTCAGGACGATGGCGCCCTGGATGGCGAGTTGCATGCGAAACCTCCCCTCTGGGGATGATCGATTGTAGTCCAGCCCGGCGGCACTTGTGCACGCCGCGAGTGGTCCGAGAGGCATGACCATCGCCGGATACGAGTTTCGCCCCCGGCTGGTCCCCACGCTGGCCTATGTGGTCGTCCTGGCGCTGCTGCTGGGTCTGGGTTTCTGGCAGCTGGAACGTGCCGAGCAGAAGCGCGAGGCCCTGGCCGCCCGCGCCGCCGCTGCCCGGGCGCCGGTGCTGGAGCTGAACCGCGCACCGGCGAGCCTCGCTGAGCATCGCTACCGCCGCGCGCGTGCCAGCGGACGCTATGACGGTGAACATCAGTTCCTGCTGGACAATCAGGTGCGCGATGGCGAGGCCGGCTACCGCGTGCTGACCCCGCTGCGGCTCGAGGGTTCAACCGGTGCGGTGCTGGTGGACCGTGGCTGGGTGCCGGTGGGGCCGGACCGCAGCCAGCTCCCGGCCATCCCCGCGCCCGACGGTGCCCGCACCGTCAGCGGCAGGATCGCGCGCGGACCAGTGGTCGCGCTGCGGCTCGGCGAGCCCGCCGCCGAGAACCGCAGCTGGCCGCGGCGGATCCAGTACCTGGACTTCGACTACATTGCGCACGCCCTGCCGTATCCGGTCGAGGGCTATCTGCTGCGGGAGACCCCCGAGGGCGAGGGCGCCGTGGCGGCCCGGGCCCCGCGGGACGCCTGGCGCTTCGGTCCGGAGCGGCACGAGGGCTATGCGGTCCAGTGGTTCGCCCTGGCGGCTGCGCTCACGCTCATCTGGATTGGCGTCAACAGCCATCGACAGCGAGAGGACGGAAAGCAGACATGACCCAGCCAACGCGGCGCGGCCGCTGGCAGCTCCTGGCCGTGCTGGTGCTCTTCGTGGGGCCGACGGTCGCGGCCTTCGTGCTGACCGTGAGCGGCTGGCGCCCCGGCGGCACGACCAACAACGGCGAGCTGGTACAGCCTGTGCAGAGGCTCGCCATGGAGGGCTGGCGCGACCGGACTGGCGAAGCTCCGGATCTGGACGGCAGCTGGATCCTGCTGGTGCCGCTGGCTGGCGATTGCAATGCCGAGTGTGAGGATAGGCTCGAGACCCTCGGGCGGGTCCGCATCGCGCTGGATCGGGATGTCGACCGCGTGCGCATCGCCACGCTGCAGCCGCCGGACAGTGTTCCGCCGGAGGCGGATGGCGATGCCCTGGTGCGGCTCACGGCGCCGGCCCCCCGGGTGGCTGCCCTGATCGGGAACGCGGGCCAGCCGGTCGCGGTCCATCTGCTCGACTATCGCGGCTTCCACGTGCTGCGCTACCGCCGCCCCCTGGATGCCTCGGGGCTGCTCGACGACCTGGAGCGCCTGCTGCGCCTCTCCAAGGAAGAGGCCGAGAGGCGCGCGTCCGAATCCCCTGACAACGCCTGACCCGGACTCCCGGACCATGCACCAAGCCCATCCCTGGTTCTATCGCCTCTCCCTCGCCGCCACGACGCTCGCGCTCTGCGTCATCGTGCTCGGCGCCTGGGTACGCCTGACCGATGCCGGCCTCGGCTGCCCCGATTGGCCGGGCTGCTATGGGCTGATCGACGTGCCCCGGACCGCGGAGGAGATCGCCGCCGCCAATGCCGCCTTTCCCGAGCGGCCGGTGGAAGTGGGCAAGGGCTGGCGGGAGATGATCCATCGCTATCTCGCCGGAATCCTTGGACTGCTCATCCTCGGGCTCGCTGTGTTCGCGTGGCGGCAGCGGCGCCGCCCCGGCCAGCCCCGCCGCCTGCCCTGGATCATCCTGGGGGTGGTCACCTTCCAGGCCATACTCGGCATGTGGACGGTCACCTGGCAGCTGAAGCCGGTGGTGGTGATGGCCCACCTCCTGGGCGGCCTGCTGACGCTCTCGCTGCTCTGGTGGCAGACGCTGCGCAGCCGGCCGCTGCCGGCCGCCGGGCGCCTCGGCGGCCGGCCGCAATTGCGCCTCCTGCTGGCGGCGGGCCTCACCGTGGCCATCGGCCAGATCGCCCTCGGCGGCTGGACCAGCACCAACTACGCGGCGCTGGCCTGCAATGAGTTCCCCGCCTGCAGCGTCGGCGAGTGGTGGCCCGACGACGCCGACTTCGCCGAGGGCTTCGTGCTCTGGCGGGGACTTGGGGTGAACTATGAGTTCGGCGTGCTCGACCACCCCGCCCGGGTGGCCATCCACCTCACGCACCGGCTGGGGGCAGTGGTCGCCCTGATCGTCCTGGGGGCGCTGGCGTGGGCGCTCTGGCGTGCCGGCGGCGCCGGTCGCGTGGTCGGCCTGGCCCTCGCGGGCGCCCTGGTGCTGCAGATCAGCCTGGGCGTCGGCAACGTGGTCTACAGCTTGCCTCTGCCAATGGCGGTCGCGCACAATGCCGGAGCTGCGTTGCTGTTGCTGGTGCTCGTCACCGCCATCCATCTGGTCCGACCGCTGCCCACATCATGAGCCGAACCCTGGATGCGACAACGCCGGAGGAGCTGCCCGCCCTCCAGCATCTCGCACGCCACTGGCGCGACTACTACGAGCTGACCAAGCCCGGAGTGGTGGCTCTGATGGTGTTTACGGCGGTAGTGGGCGAGCTGCTGGCGAGTCCGGGTACGGTGCCGTGGAACGCGCTACTCGTCGGCAATCTCGGCATCGCGCTCGCCGCCGGATCGGCGGCGGCGATCAACCACCTGGTGGACCGCGGCGTCGACGCGCGCATGGCGCGTACCCGCGGCCGGCCACTGCCTACCGGGCATCTGCGCACGGTTCACGCCTCGCTGTTCGCCGGCCTGCTCGGCGCGGCGGGTCTCGCGCTGCTGTATTTCGCGGTGAACCCGCTGACGGCAGCGCTGACCTTCCTCTCGCTCATCGGCTATGCATTCGTCTATACGCTGTTCCTGAAGCGGGCCACGCCGCAGAACATCGTCATCGGCGGGGCGGCCGGCGCAGCGCCGCCAGTGCTCGGCTGGACCGCCGTCACGGGCACCATCGACCCGCATTCCCTGCTGCTCTTCCTGATCATCTTCGTGTGGACGCCCCCGCACTTCTGGGCGCTGGCGATTCATCGCCGGGAGGAGTACGCGAGCGTGGACATCCCCATGCTCCCCGTGACCCACGGCGATCGCTACACCCGCTGGCAGATCCTGTTCTACACCGTGCTCCTGGTGGGAGTGACGATGCTGCCCTTCGCCACCGGCATGAGCGGGCCGCTCTATCTCATGGGCGCCCTGGCGCTTGGCATCGTCTACATCTACTACGGCGTGACGATGCTCACCCACGAGCATGATCGCTCGCTGCCGATGAAGTCCTTCGGCTACAGCATCATCTACCTGATGGCGCTCTTCGCCGTGCTCCTCTTCGACGCCTACCTGCCGTTCATTCTGGCGCCGTTCCTCGGTTGAGCGCAGCTTTCGGACGAGTGTCCGCGACGTGGGAGCCCTCCTCGCCAGGGCGTCACTCCCCCTCCACCCAGCGCAGCCAGTCGCCGTGGGGGATGCGGCGGGCGGTGGTTAGGGGGCCGTGGTACCAATAGATCTCGACCCCCAGCCGCGCACCGGCGCCAGTGCGTGCCTGCACCGGTCGGCGGCGGAACAGGCCCCGCTCCGGGCGGTTGGGGTCCGCGCCCTCGTAGCGGTCCATGATCGGCAGGCAGCGCTGGGGACGCTCCAGCTCCAGGATCTCGCCGTGCACGCGGTCGCGGCGGTGGTGCGAGGGCAGGGCACCCGGAAAGCGACCGAGGCAGTAGAGCCGGCCCTGCACCGAGGCCGGATAGCGGGTCCGGCAGTGGCGGGCGAGCAGGCGGTCAATCTGCGGGTCTAGGGTTCCGGTGAGCAGGGTGCCGTAGGAGAACAGCCGGAGTACGGCCGCCACGTCGCGCTAGCCACCGGCCGCCTGCCCGAGGCCGACGTTGTTCTTTTCCAGCACCCGCTCCGCGCGATAGCTGGAGCGCACCAGCGGGCCGGAGACCACCTCCAGGAAGCCCTTGCCGAGGCCGATCTGGCGGATGCGCTCGAATTCCGCCGGGGTCACGTAGCGGTCCACCGGCAGGTGGTTCACCGTGGGCCGCAGGTACTGACCGAAGGTGACGATGTCGACGTCAATGGCGCGCAGATCGTCCAGCGTCTCGATGACTTCCTGCTCGGTCTCGCCAAGGCCGAGCATCAGACTGGTCTTGGTCAGCACGTCCGGGCGGCGGCGCTTGGCGTGGGCGAGCACTTCCAGGGTCTGCTCGTAGCTCGCCCGCGGATCCCGTACCGGATGGGTCAGACGGCGCACGGTCTCCACGTTCTGGGCGAAGACCTCGAGGCCG
The DNA here is from genome assembly GCF_020883455.1 of Spiribacter halobius. Taxonomy (NCBI): domain Bacteria; kingdom Pseudomonadati; phylum Pseudomonadota; class Gammaproteobacteria; order Chromatiales; family Ectothiorhodospiraceae; genus Sediminicurvatus; species Sediminicurvatus halobius. The sequence continues at coordinate 350,608 of NZ_CP086615.1, forward strand.
GTGTCCACCACCGTGTTCACCGCCTCGAACTGGCCCTTGAAGTCCGGCGTCAGCGCCTCTACCGCGGTGCCCGGGTTCACCCGCTGAATCTCCCGGATGCAGGCGGCGTAGTGGGCTGCGCCGCCGTCGTCCAGGTCATCCCGATCCACGGAGGTGAGCACCACGTACTTCAGGCCCATCAGGCGGACGGTCTCCGCCGCGTGCGCCGGCTCCTCCGGATCAAGCCAGCCACGGGGGTTGCCGGTGTCCACCGCGCAGAAGCGGCAGGCGCGGGTGCAGACATCCCCCATGAGCATGATGGTGGCCGTGCCGGCGCCCCAGCACTCGCCCATGTTCGGGCACATGGACTCCTCGCACACCGTCGCCAGGCGGTGCTCGCGCACCGTCTCGCGCACGCGCTGGAAGCCTGCGCCGGTGGGGATCTTGACGCGCAGCCAGTCGGGCTTGTCGCCGCGGGGTACGGGGGCGCTGTCGGGCCGGCTCTTGATGCCGTTCTTGATGGCGCGCACGCCGTTCGGCTTGCTCACCTTGGCGCCGCTGCTGACGACGACGGGGATGCCCTTGATCTCGCTCATGCTGCCACTCCGCAGTTGCGGGGGGATGGCCGCCCGGCGGTCCCGGGCGGGGGCTCAGTCCTTGCCGTAGGGGTTGTTCATCACGGAAAACCAGTTGCTGTGGCTTTCGTCAGCCTCCCGCCGCCAGCGTTCCACCTGCTCCCGGGTGACCTCCTCGCGCAGGCGGTCGTCGCTCACCGGGCGCGGGTCGTGCGCATCCGCGGCGGGCTGCTGGTCCTTGCGGTCGTCGCTGTTGGTACTCATGGATCGTGCCTCCGGCCGGCCCCCAGGGCCGGCGCGCTTCGATATACTTGTGACCAGTATACGCCGGCCCAGGGGGCAGCCTCCATGCAGGACAGCTCTGCCAGCGCTTCCATGACCGATACCGATGCACTTGTCCACGACGAGGATCTGGACGTGCGCGGGCTCAACTGCCCGCTGCCGATCCTGCGCACCAAGAAGGCACTGGCCGATCTCGCGCCGGGCACGCGCCTGCGCGTCCGCGCCACCGATCCGCACTCGGTGATCGACTTCACCGCCTTCTGCGCCCGCTCGCCCCACGAGCTGCTGAGCCATCACGAGGCGGATGGCGAGTATCACTTTCTCCTGCGCAAGGGGCCGCCCGCCACCGGGTGACCCCGCCCGCCGCGGCGGCGACCGTCGGTGTGAATGGGGCGGGCCGTCACTCCTCCAGGTGCCCGCCGCCCAGGCCCAGCCGGGCGGCCAGGGATTCCAGGGTCAGCGCGAGCCGGCGGCTGAACGGCTGCGGCCGGCGGTAGCGCAGGGCGACCAGGTCCATCCGCTCGCGGCGCTCCAGCAGGATGTCGTCGCTGGTGCCGAGGTCGTCCACCAGCCCCAGCTCCAGCGCCTGCTCGCCGAGCCAGTGCTCGCCGGTGGCCACCCGCTCCAGGTCGAGCTTGGGCCGGTGCCGGGCGATATGCGTCTTGAACAGATCATGTACGGCCTGCAGGGACTCGCGGAACTTGGCGCGCCCCTCGTCGGTATTCTCCCCGAACAGCGTCAGCGTGCGCTTGTGTGCGCCCGCGGTGTGCAGCTCGAAGTCCACGTCGTAGCGCTTGAGCAGCCCGCGGAAGTTGGGCACCTGGCCGACCACGCCGATGGAGCCGATGACGGCAAACGGCGCGGCGACTATGCGATCGGCGACACAGGCCATGAGATAGCCGCCACTCGCTGCCACGCGGTCGACGCTGACGGTGAGCCGGATCCCGCGCTTGCGCAGGCGGGCGAGCTGGGAGGCGGCGAGGCCGTAGCCCGGGACCGTCCCGCCGGGGCTTTCCAGGCGCAGCAGCACCTCGTCGTCGCTGCGCGCGGTGGCGAGCACGGCGCTCACCTCCTCGCGCAGGGCCTCGGTGGCACTGGCACGCAGGTCACCCTCGAAATCCAGCACGAACAGCCGCGGCAGCCGGGCCTCCCCGCGGCGGCCCTCGCGCCGCTCCCGCCGGCGCTCGCGCAGGCCCTTCAGCCGGCCGCGCCGGGGTGCAAGGCCCTGGTCGATGCGCCGTGCCATGTCGCGGTAGCGGCGGTTGAGCGGCTCGACTTCCAGCTGCTCACGGCTGCGGCTCCGGCTGCGCCCGGCGTTGGCCATCATGGCCAGGGCGAAGCCGAGTGCGGCCAGCAGCGTGACCGTCTTGGCGAGGAACAGCCCGTAGTCCTGCAGCAGCTCCATCCTGGTCTCCTTGACGATACGGCGCGTGGGACAATCGGAACGGCCCGCGGACAACCGCGGACCGCGGCGGGCCGAGACTACCGGAGGCCCGGCGCGCGGCAACCCGTTACGGTCAATGCGGAGCTCCCATGGTGAAAGACGCGGTCACCCCGTTCCACCACGACGGCCACCCGGTGCTCACGCTGCGCCAGCTCGACCGCCTGAACAATGTCCCCAAGGGCACCGCGTTCCGTGCCTTCAAGCGTGCCCGAGCCAACCTGGTCGAAGGCCGGGACTTCTTCGTTCTCGACCCCGAGCGGGATGCCGGCCGAATCGCGGAGCTCAAGGCCGCCGGCCTTGCCTATGACAGCAGCCATCGCGTGGTGCTCCTCACCGCGGCGGCCTATGAGGTGATGCGAGGCGCGCGCTGAGTCGGCGAGCAAACTGTGCCGGTTGCAGACCTTCTCGGATTGCGGAGCTGACCAAGCTGTACTCAAACCACTCACGTCGCGGGACACGCCACCGATGTTTGGCCATGCGGTGCGGCCTACGCCTCACCCGCGGCCCGCGGCCCCGCGGCGGAAGTTCCCCCAAGCAGGGCGGACACCGGTGGGTAGTCGGGAACCCCTCCCCGCGAAGCCCTGGGCGCATTTGCCTCCGTGCCGGGTGCGAGTCGGGGCAGGAGCCTCCGGGACACGCTGTGCATACGTCCCTGTAAGCTCGTAGGCGAGGTCCCTCTCGCCTACGGTCCCGGACGCTCCTGCCCCGCCTCGCACAGTCGCGGTCAGTGGTCGCTTCCGCGATGCGCGCAATTGAGCCGGGCAGGGGGTGGTGATAACTTGAACAGCCAATGTCCGATCTGATCATGCACTTGCCTCGGCCCCGGATCGCACCCGGCATGCCCCTCGTCGCGCGCACGAGCTCGCGGTGGCATGACTGAGGCGGGTACCTAATCAGCATGTCCGACCTGCTGGCCTGGCTCCGGCCCTGGGAGCCGTCGCTGCCCATCCTGCTCGCCTGTGCCCTCGCCGTCGGCCTCTACGCCGCCGGCCTGCTGCGCGGGGCGCGCCCCGGTGTGCCGGCGATGCTGGCCTACTTCCTCGGCGTCGGGCTCATGTACGCGGTGACGCAGACCCACGTGGACTACTACTCCCAGTACCTGTTCGCCGCCCACCGCGGGCAGCATCTCGTGCTGCACCACCTGGCGCCCTTCCTCATCGCGCTCTCGGCCCCGGCGCCGGTGCTCGCCGCAGGGCTGCCGGCGGCCCTGCGGCGTCTGCCCCATGGCCGGCTCGCGCCGCTGTTCCGCCTGCTCGCCCTGTGCTACCGCATCGTCCAGCAGCCGGTGATCGCGGCGGTGCTCTTCGTTGGGCTGATCTTTTTCTGGCTGACGCCGTCGATCCATTTCGACGCCATGCTGAGCCTCGATCTGTACTGGATCATGAACTGGACCATGGCCGTGGACGGGCTGCTGTTCTGGTGGCTCATCCTCGAGCGTGGCCGGCCGGGCATCACGCCGCGGCTCTCCCCGGGGCGGCGTATCCTCATCCTGGCGCTGATCATGCCGCCGCAGATCGGGCTCGGGGCGTTCATTACCTTCAGCGACCGCAACCTGTTCGAGATCTATGACGTCTGTGGCCGTGCCTTCCCCATCGGACCCCTGGTGGACCAGCAGATCGGAGGGCTCATCACCTGGATCCCGGCGGCGATGATGAGCGTCATGGCGGCGCTGGTGGTGCTCGCCTTCCGGCTTGCCCCGAGCGAGCGCGGGGCGCCGGCGACCGCGGCGGAGGCGACATGAGGCGGCTCGGCCTCATCGGGAGCGTGCTGCTGGCCGGGATGCTCCTCGCGGCCTGCGGCGGAGGCCAGTACGCCACCAAGGGCATCGAGGGCCTGCTGCCCGACCTGCGCTTCGAGCTCACCGGCGAGTCCGGCGAGCCGCTCACCGCGGCGGATCTCCGCGGCGCGCCGGTGGTGCTGTTCTTCGGCTTCACCCACTGCCCGGACATCTGCCCCACGGCCATGGCACGCATTTCGGCGGCGCTGCGGGCGGTGGACGACCCGGCGGCGGAAGAGGTGCAGATCCTGTTCGTCTCGGTGGACCCGGGGCGTGACGACCCGGAGACCCTTCGCCGCTACACCAACGCCTTCGGCGAGAACATCATCGGTGCCACCGCGCCGGTGCCGCGTCTGCGCGAGGTCACCAAGCGCTACCGGGCGACCTTCGGCTACGGGGAGGCGGACGCCGGCGGCGACTATGCCGTCTCCCACTCCAGCGCCATGTACCTCTTCGACGCCGAGGGCCGCGCCCGCGCGCTGTTCCGTCCCGACGACGGCGTCACCGCCATGGCCGCCGACCTGGCGCGGGTGCTCGACGGCTGATCCGCGTCTTCGGGCTTCTTCGAAGGCCGTTTTAAACGCAACGACACAACGGGCACAACGAAGCACAACGGGAAGCCTTATTGGTTGACTCCATGTCCCTCCGCGGATGCCTGCTAACGGGCCCGGCTGCGCAAGGCTGATCTGGAGGTCCCCGGTTCCAGAGCAGCCCCCGCAATCCTTTCTCCAAGGCCTCGAGCTTCGGCATAGCAATCCTCTTGTAACTGATTGCCTTCCCCGTTGTGTTTCGTTGTGTTTAATCCCCGTGTTCAATCCCCGCCTTCACCCCGCCACCCAGCTGGCAAACGCCCGGTCGCCCGATTGCACCAGTTTTGTGCCACCCGCGAAGCAGCTGCCCGGCAAGGGTGCATCGCTCCGGCCGCGGCGCCACGGCAGTCCGCATAACTTCCTGACGCACGGGTCCTAAGCCTGCGACCCGGAATCTGGCCTGGTGTTTGCAGTGCAACATGGTGACGCAGGCGACGCCGGATTGTGGTGTCGCGGGCAGGCATCCGAGGACCGGGCCATGAGCAGCAAAGACGTCACCGCCGAGTTCACCGATGTCCAGAAGCGCTTTCTGGAAGGCTTTCTCAGCGGTATCGACACCCTGCGCGCGGGGCAGGGCCTGAGCGGGATCTTCACCCCGGACGAGGCAGACAGCATCGGTGCCGACGGCCACCCCGACGCGCTGCATCTGGCAGCGCAGGCGGCCACGGAGAAGGAAGGCCGCAAGCTCGTCAAGGAGGAGCTCGCCAAGCGCGAGGAGCCGGCGCTGGATATCTGGAGGAAGATCCAGGCCAACGCGGCGAGCCGGACCTTCCCCCAGGGCACGGACGTCTTCCGCTACAAGTTCCACGGGCTGTTCTACACCGCACCGAACCAGGACGCCTACATGTGCCGCCTGCGCATGCCGAACGGCATCCTTACGGCGGTGCAGGGCCGGGGCATCGCGGACCTTGCCGACGCCTTCGCCGGCGGCTACGCCCACGTCACCACCCGCGCCAATCTGCAGATCCGCGAGATCGGCGCCGGCGATGCGCCCAAGGTGCTCATGGGGCTGCAGGACCTCGGCATCATCAACCGCGGCGCCGGCGCCGACAACGTGCGCAACATCACCGGCGATCCCCTGGCCGGCGCCGACCCGCAGGCGCTCATCGACACCCGCGAGCTCTGCCGGGAGATGCACTACCACATCCTCTGCCACCGCGAGCTCTTCGGCCTGCCGCGCAAGTTCAATATCGCCTTCAACGGCGGCGGCCGCGTGCGCGGCGTCGCCGATACCAACGACATCGACTTCACCGCCGTGCGCCGCGGCGACGGCACGGTCTGGTTCCGGGTCGGCATCGGCGGGGTGCCGGGGCATGACGCCTTTGCCGGCGACACCGGCTGGCTGGTCACCCCCGAGCAGTGCGTGCCGCTGGCGGACGCCATCCTGCGGGTCTACGCGCAGACCGGCTGCCGCAGCGACCGCAAGAAGGCGCGGCTGAAGTACGTGCTCGAGTCCCTGGGCATGGAGGCCTTCCTGGAGCAGGTCCGGGCCCATCTCGACTTCCAGCCCGCCGGCGACGACGGCGCCTGCGAGGAGGCTCCGCCGCCGGATCCGATGGCCCACGTCGGCGTGCACGAGACCGCCGAGCCCGGCGTCCATTACATCGGCGTGCCGCTGCCCTTCGGCTACCTCAGCAGCGAGCAGCTGCGCGGTCTCGCCGCCGTCGCCGAGGAGCACGGCGACGCCCTGCTGCGCCTGACCGTGTGGCAGAACCTGCTGGTCGCCGGCATCCCCGAGGCCGGCCTAGAGGACGCCACGGCCGCCATCGAGGCCCTGGGCCTGCGCTGCAGCGCGAGCTACGTGCGGGCGGGCACCATTGCCTGCACCGGCAACTTCGGCTGTAAGCTCGCCAACGCCGACACCAAGACCCATGCCGGCCTGCTGGTGGAGCATCTCGAGCAGCATCTCGAACTCGATCAGCCCCTCAGCATCCACGTCACCGGCTGCCCCAACTCCTGCGCCCAGCACAAGATCGGCGATATCGGCCTGCTCGGCACCGGCGTCGAGACCGAGGACGAGGAGATGGTGGAGGGCTACGACGTCTTCGTCGGCGGCGGCTTCGGCGGCCAGCGCGGGCTCGGGGAGCGCCTCTTCGCCAAGGTGATGGCGCCGGACGTCCCGGCGACGGTGGAGCGGGTGCTGCGCGCCTACCAGGCCCACCGCGATTCCCCCGAGGAGACCTTTCAGGCGTTCGTCGGCCGGCAGGGCGTGGACGGCGTCAAGCGCCTTCTCGCGGCCGCCTGAAGCCGACCCGAGGGAGACGGACCAGCATGCGTACCCCCCAGCTGCCCGAGAACGCGCCCTTCGACGAGGAGCAGCGTGCCTGGCTGAACGGCTACATCGCCGCCCTGCTCACGGGCGTCGAGGACGGGGCGCCCGCGGCGGAGGCGCCGGCGCAGAACGGCGAAGCGGCCGCAGAGCCGGCGGACGAGCCCTGGCATGACCCCACACTGACCCTCGAGCAGCGCATGGCGCTGGCCGAGGGCCGGCCGCTGGCGGACCGGCTGATGGCGGCCACCGCCAACGAGGACTGCGGCGCCTGTGGCTACGACTGCCGCCGCTATGCCGAGGCCCTCGCCGACGGCACCGAAACGGACACCACCCTCTGCGCCCCCGGCGGCAACGACACCCGCAGGCAGCTCAAGGCCCTGCTCAAGGGCGAGGCCTGAGCCGGCGCCCGCCAGCAGCGCAGCGGGCGGCCCACGGACACGAGTACCGGAGAGCGGCATGAACGCGAGCGTGATCCCGCGCAGCGCCCCCTTTTCCGAGCAGCAGCGCCAGTGGCTGGCGGCCATCGTCAGCGAGCGCTTCCTGAACCCCGGCGGGGCCGGGGAGGCCACCACCGGCGACGACGGCCTGCTCGATGATCTGGACAGCGCCCCCTGGCACGACATGGATCTGCCGCTGGAGGAGCGCATGGCGCTGGTGCCCGAGGGCGGGCCGTTCCTGTATCGGATCATGGCCGCCATGGCCCAGCAGGACTGCGGCCAGTGCGGCTACGACTGCAAGGGCTACGCCCAGGCCCTGGTGGAGGGCCGCGAGCCGGAGATGGGGCTCTGCGTCCCCGGCGGACCCACCACCCGCAAGCAGGTCAAGGCCCTGTTCGAGGCCCATGGCCCCGTGGCGGCGGCCGCCGAGGCGGCGCCGCTCGGGCCGGTCGGCCAGGACCCGCGCAACCCCTGGCATGCGCCGGTCAACTCGGTGTACGCCCTGCACGGCGAGGGCGCGCCCAAGGACACGCGGCATGTGGTGATCGACCTGGCGGGCAGCGGCCTGACCTACCGCCCGGGCGACTCACTCGGCGTCTATCCGCAGAACGATCCGGCGCTGGTGGCGAGCGTCATCGGCGAGCTGGGGGCCGCCGCGGAGACCGAGGTCACCGTGAAGGCCGGCATTGCCCTCAGGCTGGACGAGGCGCTGCGGGACTGGCTGGACATCACCGCACCCAGCGACGAGGTGCTCGAGCTGCTGGCGGCCGTGGCGGGTGATGCCGGGGAGGCGCGGGCGCTCGCCGCCCTGGCCGAGGAAGGGCTGGACGACAGCCCCCTGGACGTCTTCGATGTCCTGCGGCGTCATCCCTCGGCACGGCCGGACGTGCAGGCCTTCGTCGACCGCCTCGGGCGCCTGCGGCCGCGGCTCTACTCCATCGCCTCGTCCCAGAGCATGCATCCGGAGGAGGTGCACCTCACCGTCGGCGTGGTCCGTTACGAGGCGGAGGCGCGCCAGCGCAAGGGCGTGGCCTCGAATTTCCTCGCCGAGCGCGCCGCCGGCCGCGAGGTCCCGATCTACCTGCAGCCGGCGAAGGACTTCGCTGTGCCGGAGGACGACCGCACGCCCATCATCATGGTGGGGCCGGGCACGGGCATCGCCCCCTTCCGGGGTTTCCTGGAGGAGCGCCATGCCCGCGGCGCCAGTGGCGGCGCGTGGCTGTTCTTCGGCAACCCGCACCGGGAGTCCGACTTCCTCTATCAGGAGGAGCTGGAGGGCTATCTCGAGGCGGGCACCCTGACCCGGCTCGCCACCGCCTTTTCCCGTGACGGCGAGCGCAAGGTGTACGTGCAGGACCGCATGCGCGAGCACGGTGCCGAGCTCTGGTCCTGGCTGCAGGCCGGGGCCTGCTTCTACGTCTGCGGCGACGCCGAGCACATGGCCCCGGCGGTGGATACGGCCCTGCGCGACGTGATCCGGGAGCACGGCGGCGCCGACGAGGAGAGCGCCCGGGACTACCTGCGCAAGCTCGCCCGTCAGGGCCGCTACCAGCGCGACGTCTACTGACCGGTGGCCGCCGCGGCCGCCGGCCCGCTCCGGCACCGCGGCGGCCCGCGGCCCTCACCGGCCGAAACGGTGCAGATGCTGCACCGCACAAGTGCAAACCCCCCGGCCGATTCCCCTGCCAAGGTCATAACCCGCTGTTCGGCCGGGTAATCCGCGCCTGGCACGGTCATCGCATTGAGCGGCAGGGAGCGCCTTGCCCCGGCTGCGGCCGGGCCATCCATATTCCAGGCAGAAACCCATTCGCAGATAGGAGTGACGTCGACATGACGAAGGACGAGATGCGTGCAGCGATTCTCGAGGCCAAGGCGGAGAAGCAGATGACCTGGGAGCAGATCGCCCGGGAGGTCGGCTGCTCTCCCGTGTTCGTGACGTCCGCCTGCCTCGGCGAGAACAGCATGACCGACGAGCAGGCCGGAAAGCTGACCGGCACGCTCGGGCTCGGCAAGGAGGTCGCGCAGGCGCTGATGCGCTGCCCGGTGCGGGCGCGCCAGGGCGAGGCGCTGATGACCGATCCCGTGATCTACCGGGCCTTCAAGGAGGTGGGCATGGTCTACGGCGAGACCTTCAAGGAGCTCGTCCACGAGAAGTTCGGCGACGGGATCATGAGCGCCATCGACTTCACCATGGACGTGGAGAAGGTGGAGGACCCCAAGGGGGACCGCGTGAAGATCGTCATGAACGGGAAGTTCCTGCCCTACAAGCGCTGGTAGGCCGCCGGCCACCGGCGGCTCGGCGTACAACGCCGCCCCCTTGCAGACACACCAGAGGAATCCGAATCCATGTCCTACCTACAACCCACGGAATTCGTCACCAAGCTCGTCGATCAGGGCGAGGCCAAGGTCTACATGAGCGAGCGGGATACCGTGCTGCGGGCCTTCATGGCCGGCGCCACCCTCGCCCTCGCCGTGATCTTCGCCGTCACCATCGCCGTGAACACCGGCAACTTCCTGATCGGCGCACTGCTCTTCCCGGTCGGCTTTTCCATGCTCTATCTCATGGGCTACGACCTGCTGACCGGCGTGTTCACCCTGGTGCCGCTGGCGTGGCTCGACCGGCGTCCGGGCGTCACCTTCGGGCGCATGCTCAAGTGCTGGGCGCTGGTGGGCCTCGGCAACCTGATGGGAGCCCTGTTCATCGCCGTCTTCGGCTGGCTCAACTTCACCCAGGGCTGGTCCCAGGAGGTGAACGAGGTCGGCCAGGCGATCATGGCCACCGGCGAGAGCCGCACCGTCGGCTACCGCGAGGCCGGCCTCGGCGGCTGGATCATCCTCTTCCTGCGCGGCATGTTCTGTAACTGGATGGTGTCCATGGGCGTGGTCGGCGCCGCCATCTCCACCACCGTGCCCGGCAAGATACTCGGCATGTGGATGCCGATCATCGTGTTCTTCTACCTCGGCTTCGAGCACTCGGTGGTGAACATGTTCCTGTTCCCGATCGGACTCATGATGGGGGCGCCGTTCACCCTCTACGATTACATCTTCTGGAACGAGATCCCGACGGTGCTCGGCAACCTGGTGGGCGGCCTCACCCTGGTGGGTCTCGCGCTCTACACCACCCACGTGCGCACCGGCGCGAAGAAGCAGTTCGCCGTCTGAGGCTTCCACCGTCGCGGAGCTGACGGAAGCGGCTGGTGCCGGGGCCTCCCTGGCGCCAGCCTTCCTGGTTCCTGACCAAGTATCTGCCTCAGCCCGCGTTACCCCACGGCACCCGCGGCACGGGCTTGAATCCGCTCGCAGCACCGCGGATGCGTGCCCGACAAGTACGGCCGAGCAAGATGCGTAATCAGGTTGTGGTTAAGGCGCTACTGGCGTGGGTGGCTGCCTCCGCGAGGATCTCGGCGCCAAGGATTGGGTCCTTTCAGCGACCGCACCCGAGGCCAGAACCCGGGAGAAGGCCTTGACCGGCAAGCTCAGCGTATCCATCGGCCAGCACTCCGAGGCCGGCGCCAAGCCCCGCAATCAGGATGCCTGCGGCGCGCGCGTCCCCGCCGGCGCGGAGCTCGCCTCCAAGGGGGTTGCCGTCGCCCTGGCGGACGGCATCAGCACCAGCGAGGTGGCCCATATCGCCAGCGAGACGGCGGTCACGGGCTTCCTTGCCGACTACTACTGCACCTCCAACGCCTGGTCCGTGAAGCGCTCCGGCCAGCGCGTCATCGACGCGATCAATGCCTGGTTGCATGGCCACACGGACCGCAGCTGGGCGCGCTACGACAAGGACCGCGGCTACGTCTGCACCTTCACCGCGCTCGTCATCAAGGGTCGCACCGGGCATCTGTTCCATGTCGGCGATTCCCGGGCCTGGCGCGTTCAGGGCGGTTCGCTCGAACAGCTCACGGACGATCACCGCCATCACGCCGGCGGGCGCAGCTTCCTGGGGCGTGCGCTCGGCACGGCGCATTCCGTGGAGATCGACTACCGGGCGTTCCCGCTCGCGCCGGGTGACACCTTCGTGCTGACCACCGACGGCGTCCACGAGCATCTGCCGCCGCAGGCCATCGCCGCCGCCATCCGTGAGGGTTCCGATGATCTGGAGGCAGCGGCCAGGGCGCTGGTCGCTGCCGCCCACGGGCGCGGCAGCGAGGACAATCTCACCGCCGCCATCCTGCGCGTGGACCGGCTCCCCGAGCCGGCGCTGAGCGAGTTTCAGCAGCGGGTCACCGAGCTGCCGTTTCCGCCGGCGCTTGGCCCGCGCAGCCTCATTGACGGCTACGAGATCGTGCGCGAGCTGCACGTCAGCAGCCGCAGCCACGTGTTCCTCGCCCTGGACAGCGAGTCGGGCACGCCGGTGGCGCTCAAGGTCCCGGCCACGGAACTGCGCGACGATCCGGCGGCGCTCGAGCGCTTCCTGGCCGAGGAGTGGATCGCCCGCCGGGTGGACAGCGCCCACCTCCTCAAGCCGCGGCCGAGGGAGCGCGCCCAGAACTACCTGTACGTGGTCACCGAATACGTGGACGGGCAGACCCTGACCCAGTGGATACGGGACCACCCCCGCGCCGACTTCGCGCGGGTGCGGGATCTGGTCACGCAAATCGGCAAGGGTCTGCGCGCCCTCCACCGGCAGGACATGATCCACCAGGACCTGCGTCCGTATAACGTCATGATCGACGCCACCGGAACGGCCAAACTGATCGATTTCGGCGCCGTGCGCGTGGCCGGCCTCGGCGAGGGTGTGGATGAAGCGGTGGGTCCCGTCCTCGGCACGGAGCAGTACGCCGCGCCGGAATACTTCCTCGGGGCGGGCGGATCGGAGCGCTCGGACGTCTTCTCGCTGGCGGTGATCACCTACCAGATGCTGACCGGGCAGCTGCCCTACGGCCCGAAGGTGGCCCAGGTGCGCAGCCGGAGCGGGCTCAATCGCCTGAAGTACACGTCAGTGCTCACCTACAACCGCGCCTGCCCGCCCTGGATCGACGGCGCCCTGCGCAAGGCGCTGCATCCTCGTCCCGAGCGGCGCTACGCCGAGGTCTCGGAGTTCCTCCACGACCTCCACCACCCGCGCCCGGAATTCGTCCACGCCACCCGCCCGCCGCTCATCGAGCGCAATCCCGAGGCCTTCTGGAAGGGCGTTTCCCTGCTGATCGGCTTGATCGCGCTGGCCGAGCTGCTCTGGCTCGTTCGCTGATGGCCATCTGCCGCAGGTATAAACACAACGACACAACGAGCACGACGTTCGGGAATAAAAACATCCTCCCGTTGTGTTTCGTTGTGTCCGTTGTGTCGTTGTGTTGAATCCCGGCGGTCGCCAGCGCCGCGAGCTCAGTCGAACAGGTCCTTGTCGGTGACCGCGCCGTAGGCGGCGGAGCTCACGAGCTTGGCGTACTTGCCGAGGACGCCGCGGCGGTAATTCGGCGGCCGGGGCTGCCAGGCCTCGCGGCGACGGGCGATCTCGGCCTCGTCGACGTCCAGCTGCAGCAGGTTGCGGTCGGCGTCGATGGTGACGGAATCACCTTCCTCCACCAGGGCGATGGTGCCGCCCGCCGCCGCCTCCGGGGCGACGTGACCCACCACCATGCCGTAGGTGCCGCCGGAGAAGCGGCCGTCGGTGATCAGCCCCACGGTGTCCCCGAGGCCACGGCCGATGATGGCCGAGGTGGGGGCGAGCATCTCGCGCATGCCCGGGCCGCCGCGCGGGCCCTCGTAGCGGATGATGATGACGTCGCCGTGGCGGATGCGGTCCGAGAGGATGGCGTCCATGGCCTCCTCCTCGGAGTCGAACACCCGCGCCGGGCCGGTGATCTGGCGCTTCTTGATGCCCGTGACCTTGGCCACCGCGCCCTCCTCGGCAAGATTGCCGCGCAGGATGGCGAGATGGCCGTGCTCGTAGAGCGGGTCCTCGAAGCGGTGGATGATGTCCTGGCCCGTCGGCGGGTCCGACGGCACGTCCGCGAGCTGCTCGGCCACGGTGCGCCCGGTGATGGTAAGGCACTCGCCGTGCAGCAGGCCGCGGGCGAGCAGCATCTTCATGACCTGGGGCGTGCCGCCCACCTCGTGGAACTCGCTGGTGACGTAGCGCCCCGAGGGCTTCAGGTCACAGAGCACCGGCACCTTCCGGCGGATCGCCTCGACGTCGTCGATGGAGAAGTCCACCTCGCAGGCGTTGGCGATGGCGAGCAGATGCAGCACCGCGTTGGTGGAGCCGCCGAGCGCCATGATCACGGCGAAGCCGTTCTCGAAGGCCTCGCGGGTCATGATCTGGCGCGGCAGACGCTGGTGGTGGATGGCGTCCACCAGCACCTCGGCGGCCCGGGCGGCCACCTCCCGAGCGTCGTCGTCCTCGGCGGACACCGTGGAAGACCCCATCAGGCTCATGCCCATGGCCTCGAAGGCGCTGGACATGGTGTTGGCGGTGTACATGCCGCCGCAGGAGCCGGCGCCGGGGCAGGCGTTCATCTCCACGCCCTTGAGGTCCTCCTCGGAGAGGTTGCCGGCGGCGGCCTGGCCCACGGCCTCGAAGGCGCTGACGATGGTGAGGTCCTGGCCCTTGTAGCGCCCGGGCTTGATGGTGCCGCCGTAGACGAAGATCGCCGGGATGTTCAGCCGGGCGATGCCGATCATCGCACCGGGCATGTTCTTGTCGCAGCCGCCGGTGGCGAGCACTCCATCCAGGCTCTGGCCGTTGCAGACGGTCTCGATGGAGTCCGCGATCACCTCGCGGGAGACCAGCGAGTACTTCATCCCCTCCGTGCCCATGGAGATGCCATCGGAGATGGTGATGGTGCCGAAGGTCACCGGCATGGCGCCGGCGCCCTTGAGGGCCTCGGCGGCACGCTCGGCCTGGGCGCCGATGCCGAGGTTGCAGGGCGTGATGGTGCTATGCGCGTTGCCGACGCCGACGATGGGCTTCTGGAAGTCCTCGTCGCGGAAGCCCACGGCGCGCATCATCGCGCGGTTCGGCGTGCGGGCGAGGCCCTCGGTGGTGATACGGCTGCGGCGGTTGTCGGCCATGATGCTCTGCTCCTGGTGAACTGGCGGCCCCGGGCGGTGACGCGCAGGAACACTTCCCGGCGGGTCGGTAACCCGGCAAAATACGAGAGCGGCGCCGATCTGGCAACGCAGCCCTGATGGCCGCCGCCCGCTCCCGCCCCACGCCTGCGGAGGCCGTGGCCCATGCGCGTCGACCCGCCCCTGATCACCGGCCTCCCGGCGCCCCGCCTGCGGGGCCCGGCAACCGTCGCGCCGGGGGGCAGCGAGCCGCGGCGCCCCCAGGCACCGACACCACCGGAGCGCACGCCGGTCCCGGCCGCCGTCACCGATCGCCTGCCGAGCGCCCGCCTGGCCGCCCTGCGCATCGCCGACCCGCGCCGTGACGGCGCCGACCCCCGCCCCGAGCCACCGGCACTGCGCGCCTTCCGCACGGTCGAGACCTTCGACGGCGGCGCCGAGCTCCTCACCCGCGGCGGACGTATCGATCTCTCGGTCTGAGCGACGGACGCCGCTCCCTGCGCTTCCCGCCCGTAACCGTCTGGCCGAATGGGTCTGTTACGGGGTGATCACGGAGGCCGATGGGCCGCGATGCTGCGGGCGACGACCCGGCCGTGCCGGGTGCGGGGCCGAACGCCATCACGCCTTTCGACGAGTCGTCGGCGTACCTGCGGCAGCCCGCCAGCCGGCATGCGATACTCCGGCGCCGGGCGGTGCGGGGGCGCCGCCCGATGATCGTCGTTGCCGTCAGCGGGGGGGAGCTGATGACCACGCCCCAGGAGCGTTACCGGGCCGATCTCGAGGAATCCGGATTCGTCGCCGATGCCGCCCAGCGCGAGGCCGTAGCGGCGCTGCAGGATCTCTACGAACGCCTGTGCGCGGCACCCGAGCAGCCCGCCGGCGGGCTGCTCGGGTGGTGGCGCAGGCGGCGCGGCGGCGGGCCGGCGGCGGAGACCGGGCTCTACCTCTGGGGCGGAGTCGGCCGCGGCAAGACCTACCTCATGGATACCTTTTACGAGTGCCTGCCCTTCCGCGCCAAGCGCCGCCTGCACTTTCACCGCTTCATGCGCGCCGCCCACCAGCGCCTGCCCCAGCTGCGCGAGCGCGAGGACCCGCTGCGCCTGCTCGCCCGGGAATGGGCGGCGGAGGTGCGGGTGCTCTGCTTCGACGAGTTCTTCGTCAGCGACATCGCCGACGCCATGATCCTCTCCGGCCTCCTGCACGGCCTGTTCGAGGAGGGGGTGACCCTGGTGGCCACCTCCAACGTGCCCCCGGAGGATCTGTACCGCGACGGCCTGCAGCGCGCCCGCTTCCTGCCCGCCATCGAGCTGCTCAAGGCCCATACCCGCGTGCTCAACGTCGACGGCGGCACCGACTACCGGCTGCGCTTCCTGAGCCAGGCAGAGATCTACCACACGCCGGCGGACGCCCCCGCCGAGGCGGCGCTCGCCGAGGACTTCGAGCAGATCTGCCCGGACCGGGAGCACGAGAGGGGGCCGCTCTGGATCGAGGGTCGGCGCATCCCGGTACGGGCCCTCGGCGATGGCGTGGTCTGGTTCGACTTCAGCGCCGTGTGCGAGGGGCCGCGCAGCCAGACGGATTACATCGAGATCGCCCGCCAGTTCCACACCGTGCTGATCTCCGGGGTGCCGGTGTTCGACCGTCGCCGCGAGGACGCGGCGCGACGGTTCATCAGCCTCGTGGACGAGTTCTACGACCGCGGCGTCAAGCTCCTGCTCTCGGCGGATGCCCCCGTGGAGCAGCTCTACCAGGGCAGGCGCCTCGGCTTCGAGTTCGAGCGCACGGCAAGCCGGCTCATCGAGATGCGTGCCCACGACTACCTCGCGGCACCGCACCGGCCTTAGCCCCAAGGATTCTCGGCTATCGCGGCGCCAGGAATCCGCGGCGCAGGGGGTGTCTTGGCGGCCGTGCCAGGCGCGAGGCGGGGCAGGAGCGCCCGGGACACGCTGTGAATACGTCCCTGTAAGCTCGTAGGCGAGGTCCGTCTCGCCTACGGTCCCGGTCGCTCCTGCCCCGCCTCGCTCAGCCGTCGTGGGTGCCCGCCGCCGCGCCGATGCCGGCGGCAGGGACAGCCGAGGCTCGTCGCTGATCCGGCAGAGGGCTGATCGGGGCTTCCGTCGTGTGGCGTGCTACGTTGTTAGTCTGAGCGGCCTGCAAAGGCGAGCGCCCCCGGCCGGGAGCGAATGGCATGAGCGACCTGGACCGCGTGATCGACGCCCATGGCGGGCGGGAGCGCTGGCAGGGCATGAGCCGCCTGCTGGCTACGCTCTCCCTCGGCGGCATGGAGTTCGTGGCGCACTTTCAGCCACGGCCGTTCCGCGAGGTGGAGGTGACCCTCGACCCGCGGGCCTTCCGGGTGACCTGCACGCCGTTCCCCAATCCCGGCTGCGTCGGCGTGTTCGACCCGCAGCGCGTGCGCCTCGAGGACGAGGACGGCGGCGCGCTTGAGGAGCGCGCCGCGCCCGCACGCATCGCCCGCTCGCTGCGCCACTGGTTCCTCTGGGACAGCCTCGATGTGCTCTACGTCAGCGGCATGACGCTATGGCATTCGCTGCTGCTGCCGTTGATCCTCGCCCGCTCGGGCGTGGCCTGTGAGCCCCTCGGCCCGGTGACCACCGACGCCGGGCGCTGGCAGCGCTACGACGTGCGCTTCCCCGCCGACCTGCCTCTCCCGGCCGCCCAGCAGACGCTGTACACGGACGGTGCCGGGGTCATCCGCCGGGTGGACTATGCACCCGTCACCTACGGCAGCGTGATGCGGGTGGCGCAGCTGCTGGAGGGGCACGAGTCCGTGGACGGCCGAATCATCGCCACCCGGCAGACGCTGCACCCGTGCCTGCCCGGCGGCTACGTCGTGCGGGCGAGTCGCCTCGCCTGGCTCGAGGCCTCGGATCTGCGGGTGGTGGCGGACGCCCCGGGCGGGGCCGAGAGCGAGCGGGCGCCCTCCTGACGGCGTCCCGACGCGGGATTCCCCGGCTTTCCACAGTTCCTGTGGATAACATTGTGGAGGAACTGGGGGAAGACCCCCGCGAGCGGCGTGCCGAGGCGCTTCATGTCAATTCGGTGAAGATTTGATCGAAGCCAAAAAGTGCCGGAATATCAGGGCGTTGAGGTTTTCGGGCGGTGCAATGGCGGCGCCGGTGGACAAAGCGCGTCAGATCGCGTCGGCATGTGAATAAGTTCGCTTGTCAACCTGTGCGGATGTTCAGCGCAGCAGCCCGGAGACATGCGCCGCGACCCCCCGGCCGAGGGCGCCCAGGTTGTAGCCGCCCTCGAGACTGGACACCACCCTCCCACCGCAGCAGTAGTCGGCGACGGCGACCAGCTCCTCGGTGATCCAGGCGAAGTCGTCCGTGTCCAGGTTCATGCCGGCCAGCGGATCGTGCGCGTCCGCGTCAAACCCCGCAGAGATGAGCAGCAGCTCCGGGTCGAATTCCATCAGCGCGCTGATGACCTGCCCGTGGAACTGCTCGCGGTAGGCTGCGGAGTCGGTGCCGCCGGGCATGGGGATGTTGAGCAGGTTGCCGGGCCGGTTCTCGCGGCGTGTGCCGGTGCCGGGAAACAGCGGATGCTGGTGGGTGGAGACGTAGAGGAAACCCTCGCGCCCGCCGAGCATGGCCTGGGTGCCGTTGCCGTGATGGACGTCGAAGTCCACCACGGCAACTCGCTGTACGCCGTGGGCGATGCGGGCGTGCAGCGCGCCGACGGCGATGTTGTTGAACAGGCAGAAGCCCATGGCCCGGTCGGGCTCGGCGTGATGGCCAGGCGGCCGCACCGCGCAGAAGGCGCGCCGCGCCGCCCCGCCCATGACCGCGTCCACCGCCTGGCGCACGGCACCGGCGGCGCGCAGCGCGGCCTCCGCCGAGCCGGGGCAGACCACGGTGTCGCCGTCCAGATGGCGGTAGCCGATCTCCGGGATGGCGGCGAGGGTCTCCTCGATGTAGGCGGCATCGTGCACGCGGCGCAGCTCGTCCGGCGTCGCCGCCTCCGCCTCGTGGCGCTGCAGCGCCGCGAACGCCGGCCCTTCCAGGGCCTTCAGCACCGCCTCGAGACGCGCCGGGCACTCGGGGTGGCCGGGCCCGGTGTCGTGGCCGAGGCCTGCCTCATGGGTAATCAGCCAGGTGGTCATGGCCCGTGCGCTCTCCCCCTCGCTCCACGCCGGTCCCTGCCGGCATGCTGACGCCGCCGCGCGGGCGGTGCAAGCCTGCCGGCGGGGCTAGCGGGCTCACTCGCCGGCGAAGAACCGCTGGCGGAAGCCGATGCGGAACGGGCCGGCCTCGCCGCCCTCGGGGGTAACCTCCACCTCGAAGCGCAGCGCCTGCTCGTCTTCCACCGGGAAAGTGCCGATGTAGGAGACCCACGCGGACTGGCGTACCTCGCGCATGTCCACCTCCTGCAACCGGTCGTCGGCGTCCCGGGCGAGCGCCTCGATGCGGGCGGGCACGGCATCGCCGCCGCGCATGACCGTGAGCATCAGCAGGCCGCGGGTGCGGCTGCGGAGGATGTTGTAGGACGCCGCCACCTCGGCATTGAGCAGGCGCGTGGGCATGGCGTTGTAGTGGACCTCGTAGTCGCCGAAGCGGTCCGCCTGCTGGGCGGCTGCCGGCAGGGCGAGGAACATGAGCGTCAGGCCAAACAGCAGGCGCAGCGGGGGCATGGGCAGTCTCTCCTTGTCGGGCGGCCTCTGCCCTGTTGAGAGTTCGGGGCCGGGGTGCGAGTTCAGCGCCGTCTCAGGCGCGGCGGAAGCGGTACAGAGCCACTTCCGCCAGCAGGTTCGGCAGCAGCCCGCCGAGCCGTGGCGGCTTGAGCTCGTGGGAGAGCACGCGGCGCTCGATGATGCGGATGCCGAGCTCCCGGCACAGCTCCTCGAAGTCGTGGATGGTGCACAGGTGGATGTTGGGCGTCTCGTACCAGGCGTAGGCGAGGGCGCCGCTCATGGGCATGCGGCCGAGGATCGCCAGGTAGTAGCGCAGCCGCCAGTAGGCGAAGTTGGGGAAGGTGACGATGCCCTCGCGCCCCACCCGGAGCATCTCCAGCAGCAGACGGTCCGGGCGCTGTACGGCCTGCAGGGTCTGGGTCATCACCACATGATCGAAGGCCTCGGCCTCGAAGTCGGACAGGCCCTGGTCCAGGTCCGTCTGGATGACATTGACGCCGTTGGCGACGCTCTCGCTGATCTGCTCCGGATCGATCTCCAGCCCGTACCCGGTCACATTGCGGCTCTCGTAGAGATGGCGCAGCAGATGGCCGTCGCCGCAGCCGAGGTCGAGCACGCGGCTGCCGCTGCCGATCCAGTCGGCGACGATCTGCAGGTCCCGGCGCAGCCCGGTCACGCTGCCACCTCCGCGGCCACCCGCTGCATGTAGGTGCGGAACACCTGCAGGTACTGCGGCACCGGCATCAGGAAGGCGTCATGCCCGTGGTCCGCCTCGATCTCGCCGTAGGTCACCGGCTTGTAGGTCTCCAGCAGCGCGCGCACGATCTCCCGGGAACGGGAGGGCGGGAAGCGCCAATCACTGGTGAAGGAGAGCACCAGGAAGCGCGCCGTGGCGCTGGCCAGCGCCCGGGCCAGACTGCCGCCGTGGGCCGCCGCCGGGTCGAAGTAGTCCAGCGCCTTGGTCATCAGCAGGTAGGTGTTGGCGTCAAAGCGCTCGACGAAGGACTCGCCCTGATAGCGCAGGTAGCTCTCCACCTCGAACTCCACCTCGTAGTGGAAGTCGTAGTCGTCCTTGCCCCGGCGCAGCTCGCGGCCGAATTTCTCCCGCATGGCGGCCTCGGAGAGGTAGGTGATGTGGCCGAGCATGCGCGCGAGCATCAGCCCGCGCCGCGGGATCACGCCCCGGGACTGGTAGCGGCCGTCGTGGAACTCCGGGTCGGAGCGGATGGCCTGGCGGGCGACCTCGTTGAAGGCGATGTTCTGCGCCGAGAGCCGTGGGGCAGCAGCGATGGCAACCGCATGGGCGATCCGGTCCGGCAGATCCATGGCCCACTGCAGCGCCTGCATGCCGCCGAGGCTGCCGCCGACGACCGCCGCCCAGCGCTCGATGCCGAGATGGTCCGCGAGTCGCGCCTGGCTCGCCACCCAGTCCCGCACCGTGACCATGGGGAAGTCGGGCCCGTAGGGCTCGCCGGTCTGCGGATTGGTGCTGGTGGGGCCGGTGGAGCCGTGGCAGCCGCCGAGGTTGTTGCAGCAGACGACGAAGAAGCGATCCGTATCCAGTGGCTTGCCCGGGCCGATGCAGGCCTCCCACCAGCCCGGCTTGCGGTCGTCGGGGCTGTGGTAGCCCGCCGCGTGGTGCGTCCCGGAGAGCGCGTGGCAGACCAGCACGGCGTTGCTCGCCGCCGCGTTCAGCGTGCCGTAGGTCTCATAGACCAGCTCGAACCCCGACAGCGTCCGCCCGCACTCCAGCGCCAGCGGCGCCGGAAACACGGCGCGCTGCGGCTCGACGAGCCCGACGGAGTCGGCAGGGTAGGTTGCGGGCATGGACTAGGCAGCCATCCGGTGGACAAAGGCCTGGGATGGTACGAAGCCCGCCCGCGGCCGGCAACTGCCCGGCCGCGGGCGGGCAGTTCAAAGTTGACAGTTCAAAGTTCAAAGGCCGGCATGCGTGGTCCGCGGCCAGCGCTTTGAACTTTGCACTCGGAACTTTGAACTCGCGCCGCGCCACGCGCGGCGCGCCGCTACATCATCAGGGGTGGCGCCACACGATCCAGCGGCGGCATCACCAGCATCTTCACCACCTGGATCGCGAGCAGCGCCGCCAGGGGGGAGAGGTCGATGCCGCCGGGCATGGGGATGACCTGGCGGAACGGACGCAGCACCGGTTCGGTGAGGCTGATGAGGACCGTTGCCGCGGGGTTGTAGCCGTCCGGGTTCACCCAGGAGAGGATGGCGCGCACGATGATGGCGACGAGATAGACGTTCAGCAGCAGCTCGATCAGCTCCGCCGGCGTGCGCAGGATCAGGTAGTCCGGGCGGGGCGTCACCCCGGCCACCATCATCAGCAGGGCCAGCGCCAGCATCTGCAGCAGGATCATCAGCACCAGCGCGGAGAGGTCGATGCCGCCCCAGCCGGGGATGAGACGCCGCAGCGGGCGCAGGGGCGCCTGGGTGATGCGCACCAGGAACTGCGAGACCGGATTGTAGAAGTCCGCCCGCGCCCACTGCAGCAGGAAGCGCAGCATCACCGCCATGATGTAGAGGCTGAACAGCGTCTCGATCAGGAACGCGAGCGGGCTGCTGAGGTATCCCGGACCCATGCCTACTGCTCTCCGAGCATGTCGCCGAGTTCGCCCGCGCGCTCGGCGGCGGTGCGCAGGGCACGGCGGTAGAGCTCGGGCAGCCCGCCCTCCTCGAGCACCCTGGTGGCGGCCTCCGTGGTGCCGCCCGGCGAGGTGACGCGCTGGCGCAGCTTCGCCGGCTCCTCCTCGCTCTCCAGCGCCATGCGTGCCGCCCCCAGGGCCGTTTCCAGCGTCAGCAGGCGGGCGGTCTGCCGGGGCAGGCCAAGCTCCGCGCCGGCATCCTCCATCGCCTCCATGAGCAGGAAGAAATAGGCCGGGCCGCTGCCCGAGACCGCGGTCACCGCGTCCATCAGCGCCTCGTCCTCGAGCCACTGGGTGATGCCCACCGCACGCAGCAGCGACTCGGCGAGATCCCGCTGGTCCGCGCTGACGCGCTCGTTGGCGTAGAGCGCGGTGGCGCCCGTCTGCACCAGCGACGGCGTGTTCGGCATGGTGCGCACCACCGCCACGCCGCCGCCGAGCCAGCGGCTCAGGTCCGCCTCGCGCACGCCGGCGGCGATGGAGATCACCAGTGCCCCGGCCTCGCGCAGGATGCCGCCGAGGGGCTCGGCCACCTGCTTGACCACCTGCGGCTTGACGGCGAGGACGACGGCATCGGCGCCGCGGGCGGCCTCGGCGTTGTCTTCCAGGGCGGTGATGCCGAAGCGGTCGGCGAGCTGGCCGCGGCGCTCGGCGTGCGGGTCGGCGACGCGGATGCGGTCGGCGGGGTAGCCGTCCGCCACCAGGCCGCCGATGAGGCTGCGGGCCATGTTGCCGCCGCCGATGAAGGCGATGATCTTCTCGCTCACGGTGGAGTCTCCTCTCTGGCTGCTGGCTCAGCCCGGCGGGCGCGGGCCGAAGACCGCGGTGCCGATGCGAACGATGGTGGCGCCCTCGGCCACGGCGGCTTCCAGGTCGTCGCTCATGCCCATGGACAGCGTGTCGAGCCCGTAGCCGCGGGCGTTGAGCGCCTCGAGACACTCGCGCAGAGCCCGCAGCGGCTGGCGCTGCGCCTCGAGCCCGGCCGCCGGCGCGGGCAGCGTCATCAGTCCGCGGAGGCGCAGGCCCGGCAGCGCCGCCACGGTTTCGGCCAGCGCCTCGACGTCCGCCGGCGTGACTCCGGACTTGCTCGCCTCGCCACTGACGTTGACCTGGATGCAGCAGTTCAGCGGCGGGCGGTCCTCCGGGCGCTGCTCGGACAGCCGGCGCGCGATTTTCGGTCGATCCAGAGTGTGAATCCAGTCAAAGCACTCTGCCGCCGGCTTTGTTTTATTGGATTGCAGGGGACCGACGAAATGCCACTCGACGGGGTAGCCGGCGAGCGCCTCGCGCTTGTCGAGAGCCTCCTGCAGGTAGTTCTCGCCGAAGGCGTGCTGTCCGGCCGCCAGCGCCTCGCGCAGCGCTTCCGGCGGGTGGCGCTTGCTGATGGCGAGCAGCGCGACGCTGCCGGGCTCGCGGCCAAAGCGCGTCTCCGCCTGGCGGATGCGCTCGCGGACGGCGTCGAGCCGCGCGGCGATGGCGTTCATGTTGCCGCCCCCCGGGGCGGGGCGTAGCTTGAGCGGTCCGCCACACTTACAGGCCAGTCACCGGGCATCGTTTTTCTCTGGGGGGCTCGATGGATATCGCGGACCTGCTCGCCTTCGGCGTCAAGAACAACGCCTCCGATCTGCACATCTCCGCGGGGCTGCCGCCGATGATACGGGTGGACGGCGATGTGCGTCGAATCAACCTGCCGGCCATGGAGCACAAGGAGGTGCACGGGCTCATCTACGACATCATGAACGACAAGCAGCGCAAGGATTACGAAGAGTACCTGGAGACGGACTTCTCGTTCGAGATCAAGGGACTTGCGCGCTTCCGCGTCAATGCGTTCAACCACAACCGCGGCGCCGGCGCAGTATTCCGGACCATCCCGTCCACCGTGCTCACCCTCGAGGAGCTGGGGGCACCCGATGTCTTCAAGACCATCTCCGACAACCCCCGCGGCATCGTGCTGGTCACCGGGCCCACCGGCTCCGGCAAGTCCACCACGCTGGCGGCGATGATCGACTACAAGAACGAGAACTACCACGAGCACATCCTCACCATCGAGGATCCGATCGAGTTCGTGCATGAGTCGAAGAAGAGCCTGATCAATCAGCGCGAGGTCCACCGCGACACTCTCGGCTTCTCCGAGGCGCTGCGCTCGGCCCTGCGCGAGGACCCGGACGTGGTGCTGGTCGGCGAGCTGCGCGATCTCGAGACCATCCGCCTGGCGCTCACCGCAGCGGAGACCGGGCACCTGGTGTTCGGCACGCTGCACACCAGCTCGGCGGCCAAGACCATCGACCGCATCATCGACGTCTTCCCCGCCGCGGAGAAGTCCATGGTGCGCTCCATGCTCTCCGAGTCCCTGCGTGCGGTGATCTCGCAGACCCTGCTGAAGAAGGTCGGCGGCGGGCGCATCGCCGCCCACGAGATCATGATCGGCACCCCCGCCATCCGGAACCTCATCCGCGAGGACAAGGTGGCGCAGATGTACTCCGCCATCCAGACCGGTCAGTCCACCGGCATGCAGACCCTCGATCAGTGCCTGCAGAACCTCATCCGCAAGGGCCAGATCACCAAGCAGGACGCCCGCCTGAAGGCGGTCAACCGCGAGCAGTTCAGCTGACCGCCGCGGCCAACACGGCAACTGGAGGCGCCATGGATTTCAATGCCCTGCTCGAGCTACTGGTCAACAAGAAGGGCTCGGACCTGTTCATCACCGCGGGCCTGCCGCCGAGCATGAAGGTGGCCGGGCGGATCATGCCCATCACCAAGAACCCCCTCGGCGCCGAGCAGGCCCGGCAGGTGGTCTACTCGATCATGAGCGAGCGCCAGCGCGAGGAGTTCGACGCCACCCACGAGTGCAACTTTGCCATCAGCGCGAAGGGCCTCGGGCGCTTCCGCGTCAGCGCCTTCTACCAGCGCAACAACGTGGGCATGGTGCTGCGCCGGATCGAGACCGAGATCCCGAGCATCGAGGCGCTGCGGCTGCCGCCGATCCTGAAGGATCTGTCCATGACCAAGCGCGGGCTGATCATCTTCGTCGGCGCCACGGGCACCGGCAAGTCCACCTCGCTTGCCTCGATGATCGGCTACCGCAACCACAACTCCACCGGACACATCATCACCATCGAGGACCCCATCGAGTACATGCACGCCCACCAGGGCTGCATCGTCACCCAGCGCGAGGTGGGCATCGATACCGAGTCCTTCGAGGTGGCGCTGAAGAACACCCTGCGCCAGGCCCCGGACGTGATCCTGATCGGCGAGATCCGCGCCCGCGAGACCATGGACTACGCCATCGCCTTCGCCGAGACCGGTCACCTGTGCCTGGCGACGCTGCACGCCAACAACGCCAACCAGGCGATGGACCGCATCATCAACTTCTTCCCCTCGGACCGCCGCGATCAGCTCTTCACCGACCTCTCGCTGAACCTGAAGGCGGTGATTGCCCAGCAGCTCATCCCGACCCCGGACGGCAAGGGCCGCGTGCCGGCGGTGGAGATTCTCATCGGCACCCCGCTGGTCGCGGACAAGATCCACAACGGCGAGGTGCACGAGCTGAAGGAGATCATGAAGCGTTCCGGCGAGCAGGGCATGCAGACCTTCGACCGCCATCTCTATCAGCTCTACGCCGAGGGCTCCATCACCTACGAGGACGCCCTGCGCTTCGCCGACTCCGCCAACGAGGTCCGCCTGATGGCCAAGCTCGGCGACTCCCACGCCGAGGCGCGCATGCAGCAGGCGACGGAGGGGATCAAGCTCGTGGACGAGTGAGGGCCTTGCCCTCACTCGCCCACGAGCGTTCAAAGTTCAAGGTTCCAAGTTCAAAGCCGGGAGGGTGCCGACTCCGCGGCTTACGGGCTGGAATCGGCCCCGCGGAATCGCCATGGGCGTTGGCGGTGCGTGGAGCGGGAGGGACGCGTGGGACCGTAGGCGAGAGGGACCTCGCCTACGAGCTTACAGGGACGTATTCACAGCGTGTCCCGCGCGTCCCTCCCGCTCCACGCACCGGGCACTACCGTTGCCATGCCCACAAGCTCGCGGAAATCTGCTGCCACATCCGCCACTCATCCCCGAACCGGTAGCTCGCTGACCCGCAACGCTCTGACGAGCCCCTCCAGCTCGCTACGCCACGGCGTGAGCAGGCCCCACGGGCAGCAGGCGAGGACGGTGAGGCGCCGGCGGCGGTCGGCGGGCAGGGCGGCGAGGTGGTGGCGCAGGAGATCGACGGCGTCGCCCTCGTAGCAGCCGGGGTGTTCCTCGGTGAGGGCGATGCGGGCCGGAATACCCTGGGACTCGAGGCTCGCCAGGCCGGCGATGGCCGCGTCGGGCACCGTGCGCACCAGAAAGCGCGAGGGACAGATGCGGCCGGGCAGCGAGCCCTGCCCACCCAGCAGCACCAGCCCCACCGCCTCGCCCAGCGCTTCCGCCATTGCCAGCGCGGGGCCGGCACCGGCGCCGGCGCCCACCACCAGCACCGGTGCCGCCGGTGCTGGGGTCAGCAGATCCTCGCCATGCGGCCCTTCGAGCGTCGCCGGGCGCCCGGCTGCGAATGCCGCAGGCACCTGCCCCGGCGGCAGCACCCCGGCCACCCAGCCCTCTTCGCTGCTCGCCTGGCGCACCGGCAGGCACAGCCGCTGCCCTTCGACCTCGGCCCAGAGCCACTGTCCGGGCGACGGCAGTGCGCCGTGCCAGCGCAACCGGAGCAGCGTCCAGTCGCCACTGACGGGAGTTCGGTCAACGATGCGGGTAGCGGTCATGCGCTCGCCTGGTCGTGTGTTGAGTCGCGCCGAGCACCGCCAATAATTCACCTTGGCATCGCGGAGCAAGGCACCGCGAGAGGCCCGGCATCGAAGAGGCTCATCCCGACTCAGCGTCGCCGTGCACCAGCTCGCCGTTCACCAGGGTGTGGGTGTTGCGGGCGCTGAACTCCCAGCCGAGGAAGCCGTTGTGCCGGCCGCGGCTGCCGAGGGATTCCGCCCGGCACCACCAGGGCGACTGCGGGTCGACGATGCAGACATCCGCCGGCGCCCCGGTGGCGAGGCGACCGGTGTCCAGGCCGAGCAGCGCCGCCGGATGCGCCGTCACTGCGGCCAGCGCCGGCAGCAGCCCGATGGCCTCCTCCTCCACCAGCCGCAGCACCAGGGCCAGCAGCGTGTCGATACCCGAGAGCCCCGGCTCGGTGCCGGTGAAGGGCCCGTCCTTGGCGTCGCGCTCGTGGGGCTGGTGGTCGGAGCAGATGATGCCGAGGGTGCCGTCGGCCACTGCGCGGCGCAGGGCGTCGCGGTCGCCGACACTGCGCAGCGGCGGCTGCACGTGGAAGCGGCTGTCGTAGCCGACGGCGTCGTTCTCCGTCAGGAACAGCTGATGGATCGCGACATCGCCGGTGACCGGCGCACCGTCGCGGTGGGCGTTGCGCAGCATCGCCGCACCGGCGGCGGTGGACAGCCGCCCGAAGTGCACGCGCAGGCCGAGGGCCGTGGCCACGGCGAGCTGTCGGCCGAGGCCGGCGGTCTCCGCGGCGACGGAGACACCCGGGAGACCGAGGCGCATCGCCACCGGACCCTCGTGCAGCCCGCCACCGGCGGCGAGCCAGGGATCCCAGGGCGTCAGCAGCGCCGGCAGCTCATAGGTGGCCGCGTACTCCAGCGCCCGCCGCAGCACCAGCGTATCCGCCACCGGGCGGCCACCGTCCGCCACTGCGGGACAGCCGGCGTCGGCCAGGGCCGCCATCGGCGCCAGCTGCTCGCCGGCGAGGCCCAGAGTCAGGGCGGCCAGCGGCACCACCCGGGCCCCGCCGGCGGCCGCCGCGCGGCGGTGCACCAGCTCCGCCACCGAGGGCGTGTCCAGCACCGGCTCGGTATCCGGCGGCAGCACCAGGGTGGTGATGCCGGCGGCGGCCGCTGCCCGGGCCTCGCTGGCGATATCCGCCTTGTGGGTGGCGCCGGGCTCGCGCAGCCGCGCGGCAAGGTCGATCAGACCCGGCAGCACCCAGCAGCCCTCGGCGCCGATCACCCGGTCCGCGGCAAAGCCATCGGGCGGCGCGCCCAGGCCGACGATGCGCCCGCCGGCGATGGCGAGGTCGCCCACGGCATCGTGGCCGCTCGCCGGATCCAGCAGCCGCCCGCCGCGAATCAGGATCCGGCTCATGTTGCCTCCGGCGTGCTCTCGGGCGCGACGCCGAGGACCAGGCTCATCACCGCCATGCGTACCGCGATGCCGTTGGTCACCTGCTCCAGGATCACCGAGCGCGGGCCGTCGGCCAGGTCGGAGTCGATCTCCACGCCGCGGTTGATGGGCCCGGGGTGCATGACGATGGCCTCCGGGTGGGCGACGGCGAGGCGCGCCTCGGAGAGGCCGTAGCGGCGGTAGTACTCCGACTCGCTCGGCAGCAGCGCCCCCTGCATGCGCTCGCGCTGCAGGCGCAGCCCGATCACCACGTCCGCGTCGCGCAGGCCGCTGTCGAGGTCGTGGTGCACCCGCACCCCGAGCCCCTCCACGTCCCGCGGCAGCAGGGTGCGCGGCGCCACTACGCGGACCTCGCCGGTGCCGAGGGCGTTCAGGGCATGGATCTGGGAGCGGGCCACCCGGGAGTGACGGATGTCGCCGACGATGCTCACCGTCAGGGGCTCGAAGGCGCCCTTGTGGCGGCGGATGGTGAAGACGTCCAGCATCGCCTGGGTGGGGTGGGCGTGCCAGCCGTCGCCGGCATTGAGCACCGCCACGCCGGGCTGGACGTGGCGGGCGATGTATTCGGCTGCGCCGCTCTCGGCGTGGCGGACCACGAACATGTCCGCCTGCATCGCCTCGAGGTTGTGCAGCATGTCCACCAGGCTCTCGCCCTTGATGGTGGTGGTGGCGACGTTGACGTTGAGCACGTCCGCGGAAAGCCGCTTGGCGGCGAGCTCGAAGGTGGTGCGGGTGCGCGTGCTCGACTCGAAGAAGAGGTTGATCACCGTGCGCCCGCGCAGCAGCGGCACCTTCTTCACCGACTTGCCGATGACTCCGCTGAAGGACTCCGCGGTGTCCAGGATGTGCGTGAGCAGGGCGCGTGGCAGCCCCTCGGTGGTGAGGAAGTGGCGCAGCCGGCCGTCGGCGTCGAGCTGCAGGCTCACGGCGCGCCGCCTTCCAGCACCAGGCGGAGCGGTGCCGGCCCCTGGAGCTTCACCCGCTGCCCGGCCGGGAGCTCCAGCCGGGTGGCGGCAACATCGGCGGCGATGGGGAGCTCGCGCCCGGGCCGGTCCACGAGCACCGCGAGCCGCACGGCTGCCGGGCGCCCGTAGTCGAACACCTCGTTGAGCGCGGCGCGCACTGTCCGCCCGGTGTAGAGGACGTCGTCCACCAGGATCACCACGCGATCATCCACCGTAAGCGGCAGCCGCGAGGGCCGCACCCGCGCCTGCATGCCGCTGCGGGCGAGGTCGTCCCGGTAGAAGGCGATGTCCAGCGCGCCGGGTGCGCCGGCGAGGCCGAGCCGCTGGTGCAGGGCCTCGGCGAGCCAGACCCCGCCGCTGTGGATGCCCACGAGCGTGCACCGCCCGCGGCCTTCGTCGGCGAGCAGCGCCTCCAGCCCGGCCGCGAGGCGGTCGAGCAGGGGCGGGACGTCGGGCAGCTTGGCGCTCATGGGCAGTGTTCGCTCAGCCAGGTCTCGAGGATCACGCGCGCAGCCTCGGCGTCGAGGGCGGCGCTGCGGCGACCGCGGGCCTGCAGGGCTGCCGCCGCCTCGCGGCTCGAGAGGCGCTCGTCGATGCGGTGAACCGGCAGCCCGCTGCGGCTGCCGAGGCGGCCGGCAAATCGCTCCGCGAGCCGGGTGCTGTGGGAGGCGCTGCCATCGGCATGGCGCGGGATTCCCACCACCGCGCCCGCAGGCTGCCACTCCGCGAGCAGGGCGTCCAGCTCGTCCCAGTCCGGCTCGCCCGCCCGGCAGCGCAGGGTGCGCAGCGCCCGGGCGTGGCCGGTAAGCGTCTCGCCGACGGCGGCGCCGAGCCGACGCTCGCCCGGGTCGAAGCCAAGGTAGGTCCCGGGGCGCGGTGGCACGGCCCCTCAGGCGTGGCCGGTCTGGGAGGAAAGCAGCGTCAGGTCGACGCCGAGCAGCGCCGCCGCCGCCTGCCAGCGCTCATCGTGACGTCGCTCGAAGATGATGTCCGGCGCCGCCGGGCCGCTCAGCCAGGCGTTCTCCGCCATTTCCTGCTCCAGCTGTCCCGGGCCCCAGCCGGCGTAGCCCAGGGCCACCAGGAACTGCGACGGCCCGTCACCCCGGGCCACCGCCTCAAGGATGTCGCGCGAGGTGGTCACGCAGATGCCCTCGGCCACCTGCAGCGAGGCGTCCCACTCGCCCGCCGGCGGGTGCAGCACGAAACCGCGCTCGCGCTGCACCGGGCCGCCCATGAACACCGGCGTCGCCCGGGTGCCGAGGCCGCTGGCGTCGATGCCCATGTGGTCCAGCAGCTCGTCCAGGGTGACCTCGGAGGGGCGGTTGAC
The DNA here is from genome assembly GCF_020883455.1 of Spiribacter halobius. Taxonomy (NCBI): domain Bacteria; kingdom Pseudomonadati; phylum Pseudomonadota; class Gammaproteobacteria; order Chromatiales; family Ectothiorhodospiraceae; genus Sediminicurvatus; species Sediminicurvatus halobius. The sequence goes on from NZ_CP086615.1 coordinate 380,764, forward strand.
GACGATACCGAGGGCGCCGTCCTCGTTGTGCTCGCAGAGGTAGGTGACCGTGCGCGCGAAGTTGGGGTCCGCGAGCGACGGCATCGCGATCAGGAAGTGATTGGAGAGACTGCCCTCGGCCATGGCCGCAGTATCCGACAGGGGTTCCGCCGCATACAAGCGCGCGGGCAGCGCCAGGCTACCGGGAGGTGAAGCGCTGGCCGTTCTCGAACGCCCAGGTCCGGGTGATCACCAGCAGGTCGTTGTCCTGCAGCACTGCCTCCGGCACCCGCTGGAACGGCGCGGCGAGGTCGACGATGCGCTGGGCAGCCTGGTCCAGGGCGGGCTCGCCGGAGCTGCGCAGCACCCGGGCGGCATGCACGACGCCGTCCGGGCGCAGGGTGACCTCCAGGATCACGCGCCCCGACAGGCCGCGGGCGCGCAGCTCCCGCGGGTAGTTGAGGTTGCCGATGCGCTCGACGTGGTTCACCCACTGACGCATGTACTCCGCGGCCTCGTGGGCGCGGGTGCGGGCATTGATTCGGCGTTTGCTCGGGTAGCGGGCGCTGATGCGCTCTGCCACCGCTGCCAGCTCGGCGGCGGCCGCAACCTGCCGGTCCGCGCTCACCGGTTCGGGGGTTCCGTGCTCTTCCGGATTGCGCGGCTGCGGCTCGGGCTGGGCCGGTACGGCTTCGTCCGCCCCGGCGATCGCCTCGCGCTGGTCCGGCGTGACCTCGGCCCCCGGTGGTGGCGCGGCCTGCAGCGGAGAGGCGCCCTCGGGCACGCCGGGCATGAAGGCCTCGGTGGGGCGTTCCGGAATCTCGGCGGTCTCGGACTCGCCACCGCCGTCCTGATTCGCCTCGGCGAGGAAGTCGTAGTCCTCCGGTGTCTCCTCCTGCGGCCGATCGGCGAGGGTCACCTCGATCATGGGCGCCGGCCGCTGCGGGGCCTCCGCCAGCCCGGTGAAGCCGACACCGAGGATCACCAGCGCGTGGGCGGCGAGGGAGAGAAACAGCGCCAGCGAGACGCGGTCCACTGCGGTGACTGCTGCTGTGCTCATGGCCGAACGTTCCGCATCGGAGGACGCCGATGATGCCTGCTGTGCCCGCTCCGGGCTGCGACCAGGATTCCAGTTTGGGGTTTCGGGGGAGCCCGAGGGCTTCGGGTTAGCGTTTAACGTTGAAGGTTAGGCCTGTCGCGCGCCGCGGCGGCAGAGGGCGAACCGCCGAACCACCTCCTCGGCGCGCTGATGGCATGTCTCGCTCGAGGCAGAGCCCATGCCGGTCGGAAAACGCTCATCGGAGCCGAACCTTAAACCCAAAACGGGGCCATCAGGCCCGCTCCCCCTCGATCCAGTCGAACAGCGTCCCGGCGATGTTCAGGCCGCACTGGGCGTCCAGCTCGCGCACGCAGGTGGGGCTGGTGACGTTGATCTCGGTGAGGGAGTCGCCGATGACGTCGAGCCCGACGAAGGTGAGGCCGCGCTCGCGCAGGAAAGGGGCGACCTCGCTGGCGATCCAGCGCTCGCGTTCGGTCAGCGGGCGGGCGACACCGCGGCCGCCAGCGGCGAGATTGCCGCGGCTCTCGCCGGCCAGCGGGATGCGCGCCAGGGCATAGGGCACGGGCTCGCCGTCCACCAGCAGCACGCGGCGGTCGCCGTCACGGATCTCGGGTAGGTACCGTTGGGCCATGACGTAGCGCGTGCCGCGCCTGGAGAGCGTCTCGATGATTACCGAGGTGTTCGGGTCGCCGTCCTCGACCACGAAGATGGACTCCCCGCCCATGCCGTGCAGGGGCTTGAACACCGCGCGGCCCTGCTCGCGCAGGAAGGCGCGCAGCGGCTCCGCGCGCATCTCCACCACCGTGTCCGTGCAGCACTGCGGGAAGTAGGCGATGGCCAGCTTCTCCTGGACGTCGCGCAGTCCCCGCGGGCGGTTCACCACGGTCACCCCCTCGGCCTCCGCGGCCTCGAGGATGTAGGTGGCGTACAGGTACTCGCTGTCCACCGGCGGGTCCTTGCGCATGAGCACGACGTCCAGCTCGGCCAGCGGGTGCTCGCGCTGCGCGCCGAGGGTGTACCAGTCGGCGTTGTCGTCGCGCACCTCCAGCGCGGCGCTTCGGCCCCAGGGCCGGCCGTTGCGCAGAGAGAGGTCGGACAGCTCCAGATGGTTCAGCTGCCAGCCCCGGCGTTGCGCCTCCAGCAGCATGGCGAGGGTGGTGTCCTTGTACGGCGTGATGCCGGAAATGGGATCCATGACCACGCCAAGGCGCCGCGTCATCGTGCACGCTCCGCGCACTGGCAGCTCAGGATCGCGCCCGGCCTGCCGATACGCTCGGCAGGGGCGCGGTAGAGGCGGCGGATCCGGGGCTGGCGCATGGGGGTCTCCTGAGGCCTGGGTCGCAGATCCCGCCGCGCGCGAAGTGGCGCCGGAAAGGCTGCGGCGGGGTCGCTAGATTGTACCCCAGTGGTGTGGTAATTAAACTCCGGAACATGGCGCAAGGCCTTGAGCAGCACGGCTTTGGCGTCTCCGGCAGGGACACAGCGGGGGAGCCGGTGGATCAGACGAGCGAGCACAACGGGCTGGCCGGCCTCAAGGTCATGGTCATCGACGACAGCAAAACCATCCGCCGTACGGCGGAGACGCTGCTGCGCAAGGAAGGCTGCGAGGTGATCACAGCCACGGACGGCTTCGAGGCCCTGGCCAAGATTGCCGATCATCACCCGGCGATCATCTTCATCGACATCATGATGCCGCGTCTGGATGGCTACCAGACCTGCGCGCTGATCAAGAACAACGAAATGTTCCGGGGTACCCCGGTGATCATGCTCTCCAGCAAGGACGGCCTGTTCGATCGGGCCCGTGGACGCATCGTCGGTTCCGAGCAGTACCTCACCAAGCCCTTTACCCGGGAGGAGCTGCTGGGAGCCATTCGCCGCCATCGGGAACAGGCGGCCTAGGCGTCCCGCGGCGTCTGCCGGCGACAGGGACGACACGGCGCACGACCCGAGTGAACACTACGGCTGACATTGCTATGGGGGATCCGGAATGACCCGCATCTTGGTTGTCGACGACTCGCCGACGGAAACCCATGTGCTGAAGAACATGCTGGAGCAGCACGGCTTCGCCGTGAGCGTGGCCCAGGACGGCGAGCAGGGGCTTGCCAAGGCCCGCTCGGAGAAGCCGGACCTGATCCTCATGGATATCGTCATGCCCGGGGTCAACGGCTTCCAGGCCACGCGCAAGCTCTCCAAGGACCCGGAGACCTCGGCCATACCCATCGTCATGATCAGCACCAAGGATCAGGACACCGATCGCATCTGGGCCAAGCGCCAGGGTGCGCTCGACTACATCAGCAAGCCGGTAACGGAGCAGGAGCTCCTGGACAAGGTGCATGCCGCGCTCGGCCGCTGAACCGGAGCGCTCCGAGGTGCGCGCCGGCGACGAGGGACCCTGGGCGCTGCTGCGCCATCTGGAGCGGCTCGGCCTTGGCCACCGCGAACCGCTGCCCGCCCAGGAGGCGGCGCGCGACGTCTGGTCCGGGGTCGGCTTCCGTATCGGCGGCCAGCATTACGTGGCGGCGCTGGGCGACGTCGCCGAGATCATGACCTGGCCCGCGGTCTCCCGCGTGCCGCACACCCGGAGCTGGGTGCGGGGGCTCGCCAACGTCCGCGGCAACCTGCTGCCGATCCTCGACCTGAGCGCCTTTCTCGGGCGCGGCGAAGTGGCACCCTCGCGGCTGGTCCGGGTGCTGGTGATCGAGCAGCAGGGCGTGAACGCCGGACTGCTGGTGGACGAGGTGCTCGGCATGCGCCAGTTCGACCAGGCGGACTGGCAGGAATCGGTATCGGCGGAGGCCGGGATCACCCCGTTCCTGGACGGTCGTTTCAGCACCGCCGAGGGCGAGTGGCCGGTCTTCAGCATGGCGGCGCTGGCGCGGCATCCGCGCTTTCTCAGCGTCGCCGACTGAGCTCGAGAGCCGAAGGCGGCGTCCGCCGCGGCGATTGAATGATTCCGCCACTGGCTCGGCCGGGGCGGACAATCCTTGCGCGAAGAGGTTGGCAACATGAACGCGTCGCAGGATACGGGTCGGATCGAGAGCATGCGGCGGACCGCCAATGTGCTCTCGCTGCTGGTGGTGGTGGCGATCCTGCTGATGGGCGGCAGCTTCGGCTACGTCGCCTACTACGGCAATTTCGAGCAGGCCTATGCCGAGCGGGCGGACAGCATCGCCGCGCGTACGCAGGGTCTGGCGCGCAACGCCGGCCGGGCGCTGGACGGCGAGGCCGCAGGCTTCCGGGGGGTCGCTGCGGACCGTGATGCCCTGAGCCGTCAGATCACCGCCCTCACCGAGGGCGAGCCGGAGACCGGCCTGCCGCCGGCGGACGAGCTCGGCGGCGAGGCCGGCCAGGCCACGGCGGCGGTCGCCGCAAGCTGGGCCGAGCTCCGGCCGGCCGCCGACACGGTGGTGGCGCGGCAGGACGCGGCTCTGGCCGCCGCCGCGCTGGCGGACCGCTTCGGCGAGGCGCTGCCGGACATGCAGGAGCTGGCAGCGGAGCTGGCGGCACGCCTCTCCGCCATCGGTGCCGACCGTGACCAGATCGTCCTAGCCGGCGAGCTTTCCACGCAGGCCGAGCGCATCGCCCGCGCCCTCGAGCGCATGCCCGGGCCGGCCAGCGCCGCGGCCGCCGAGACCCTCGCCGAGGCGCGGGCGGCGTTCCAGCGCCGTCTGCAGGCGCTCGCCCAGGGCGGCGATCTGGGCGTCGGCGCCGTCACCGACAACACCGCGGCCGGGCTGCTGGTGGAGCTTGCCGAGCGCTACGAGGGGCTTGCCGGCGAGCTCTCGGAGGTTGAGGCCGCGGGCGGCGAGATCGCTGCCATGGCGGACGCCGCCGAGTCCCTGCGCACGGGCTCGGACACACTGCTGCAGCGGGCCCAGACGCTCACCGCTGCCTTCGCCGCGCTGCCGGCGCAGCGGCCGATCAAGGAGTGGTACGGCTTCGTTGCCGGTGGTATCGCCCTGGTGCTGCTGGTGCTGCGCGGCTTCCTGGCCCGGAGCATCAGCCAGGCCGAGCTCGCCCGCACCGAGGCGGAGCGCGAGCGGGTGAACGAGGCCCAGCGGCGCAACCAGGAGGCGATCCTCAACCTGCTCGACGAGATCGAGGGCCTGAAGGAGGGTGACCTCACCGTCGAGGCCTCGGTGGGCGAGGAGATCACCGGCGCCATCGGTGACGCCTTCAACGACGCCATCGAGGCGCTGCGCAATCTGGTGCTGACCATCAACGAGACCTCCGTGCAGGTCTCCTCCGCGGCCCAGCAGACCCAGGCCACGGCCATGCACCTGGCCGAGGCCTCGGACCATCAGGCACATCAGATCACCGCTGCCTCGGCGGCGGTCAACGAGATGGCCGTGTCCATCGATCAGGTGTCGCGCAACGCCGAGGAGTCGGCCCGCGTCGCCCAGCAGTCCGTGGAGCTCTCGGTGCGCGGCGCGGACACGGTGAAGCGCACCATCGAGCAGATGGACAGCATCCGCGAGCAGATCCAGGAGACCTCCAAGCGCATCAAGCGCCTCGGCGAGTCCTCCCAGGAGATCGGCAACATCGTCGAGCTCATCAACGACATCGCCGATCAGACCAACATTCTGGCGCTGAACGCCTCCATCCAGGCGGCCATGGCCGGCGAGTCCGGGCGCGGCTTCGCTGTGGTGGCCGACGAGGTGCAGCGCCTCGCCGAGCGCTCCGGCAACGCCACCAAGCAGATCGAGGCCCTGGTCAAGACCATCCAGACCGATACCAACGAGGCCGTGATCTCCATGGAGCAGAGCACCTCCGGCGTGGTCGCGGGTGCTCGCCAGGCGGAGGAGGCCGGCGAGGCCCTGCGCGAGATCGAGAACGTCTCCAAGCAGCTCGCGGGGCTGATCCAGAACATCTCCGAGGCCTCCCGGCAGCAGGCGAACGCCGCCGCCAACGTCTCCGACACCATGAACGTCATCCAGGAGATCACCTCCCAGACGTCCGCGGGCACCAACGAGACGGCCACCTCCATCGGCAACCTGGCCGACCTCGCCAACGACCTGCGCAGCTCCGTGGCCGGCTTCAAGCTGCCCGAGGCCTGAGAGGGGTAGCGCATGGCGACGCCGGCAATGGCCGAGCCACTCCTCACGCTACCGGCCGAGCCGGCGGCGATGAGTGATGCCGAGTTCGACGTCTGGGCCGAGCTGCTGCGGGAACGCACCGGCATGCGCCTTGCGCGCGAGCGCCGCTCGTTTCTGATTACCGCCCTCGCGGCTCGCATGGCGGAGCGCGGCTTCGAGGATCGCGCGGCCTACTATGCGCATCTGCGTGCCGGCGCCGTCGGCCAGCTCGAATGGGCCGCCCTGGTGGACCGGCTGACCGTGCAGGAGACGCGCTTCTACCGGGACGCGGCGAGCCTCGACTGGCTGCGCGGCGCCGGTCTGCCGGCGCTCCTCTCCGGGCTGCCGCCGGCCACCGCGCTGCAGGCCTGGAGTGCGGGCTGCGCCACGGGGGAAGAGGCGTATACGCTGGCGATGCTGCTGGATGAGGCGCTCGCCGGCACGGGACGCTACTTCGGCGTGACCGGCAGCGACCTCAGCCTGCGGGCCCTGGCTCGGGCCCGCCGCGGCGAGTTCCCCGCGCGGCGGCTGGCGCCGCTGCCCACCGAGTGGCGGGAACGCTATTGCGAGCCCCTGCCGGGGGAGCGCTACCAGGTGTGCGAGCGGCTACGGGCCCGGACCTGCTTCCTGCAGAACAACCTGCTGGAGCCGGCCTCGAGCCCGCTGCCGGCGATGCATCTCATCGTCTGCCAGAACGTCCTGATCTACTTTGACCGGCCCCGCCGCGAGCAGCTGCTCGCGGAGCTGGCCCGACGGCTGCAACCCGGTGGCCTGCTGGTGCTCGGCGCCGGCGAGTTGAGCCGCTGGCGGCCGGCCGGCCTCGAGCGGGTTGCACAGGATCACCTCCTCATTTTCCGGCGCCGCGCCGACGCAACCGTGGCGCCTGCGGCCGGAACCCGGGCATGAGCATGAGCAGCGAGATCGATCACAGCACCCTGCGCTGGGTGAAGAAGGAGCTGGACGAGACGCTGCGGGAAGCGGCGGCGGCGCTGGAGCGCTTCAGCGAGGATCCCGCCGACGCCACCCAGGCCCAGTTCTGCATCGCCCAACTGCACCAGGTCCGGGGCATCCTGCAGATGCTGGAGCTGCACGGTGCCGCCATGCTCACCGAGGAGATGGAGCAGCTCGGCGCGGCGCTGCTGGAGGGCGATGCCGCCCGCGGCGAGAGCGGCGCCGAGGTGCTGATGGGCGCGATCCTGCGCCTGCGCGACTACCTCGAGCGCCTGGAGGGCGGGCAGCAGGACGCCGCCCTGCTGATCCTGCCCCTGGTCAACGAGCTGCGGGCCGCGCGGGGCGAGGCCATCATCGCCGAGAGTGCCCTGTTCTCTCCGGATCTCGGCCGTGCGCCGGAAATGCCCCGCCACGACCGCGACGGCGCCGACCACCTGCCGGAGGTCGCCGGCGCCGCGCGCACGCTGTTCCAGCGCGGGCTGCTCGGCTTCCTGCGGGGGCAGGGTGTGCGGCAGGGCCTGGAGCGCATGCGCGAGGCGGCCGATCAGCTCGACGCCGCGGCCCCGGACGATCGCACCGGTGCGGTCTGGTGGGTCGTCGGCACCGTCGCGGAGGCCCTGGCGGCCGGCGCGCTCAATGCCGATGCCGCAGTGCGCAACCTGATCGGCCAGGTGGACCGCCAGATCAAGGCGGTGGCGCGGCACGGCGCGGAGGCCGAGCGCCCGGAGGCGCTGATGCGCGGCCTGCTCTACTACCTCGCAGGCGCCGCGCCCGCGACGCCCCGCATCGAGGCGGTGCAGACCCACTACGACCTGCCGGCGCTGATCGCCGACCAGCAGCGCCTGGAGCAGGCCCGCGAGGGCCTGTTCGGCCCCGGCGTGGATGCCTTCCGCAGCGTGGCCGAGGCAATCCGCGAGGACCTCGCCGGCGTCAAGGACACCCTCGACCTCTACGTCCGCGGCAGCGCCCGGGAGCCCGAGCGCCTCGGGGCGGCCGCCGACGCCATGCGCCGCATCGCCGACACCCTCGGTGTGCTTGGCCTCGCCGCCCCGCGACGGGTGGTGCTGGAGCAGGCAGAGCTGGTGCGGGGGCTCGAGGGCAGCGACGACGACGCACTCACCGTGATGAAGGCGGCGGAGTCGCTGCTGTACGTGGAGTCGGCGCTGCAGGGGCTCGGCGGGCGTGCGCGCGAGGGCGCCGACGGCGGGCCCGCCGCCGCGCCGGAGACGCCGGAGGCGGCGCTTTTCCGCAGCGAGTATCGCGAGGTCGTGGCGCTCACCCTGGATGAGGCCATCACCGAGGTGGGGCGCGTCAAGGAGGCCATCGTGCGCTTCCTCGAGAGCCACGATGGTGTCCAGCTGGAGGGCCTGGACGAGCGCTTCGCCAGCATCCGCGGGGCCCTCGGCATCATGGAGCTGCCGCGAGCCGCGGCCCTGGTGGGTGCGGCCGCGCACTACGTCACCGAGCGTCTGGCGAGCGATGAGACGCCGCCGCCGGCGGAGGCGCTGGACGATCTGGCCGATGCGGTGACCAGCATCGAGTACTACCTCGAGGCGCTGCGCGACGGCCGCAGCGGCGCCGCGCAGGTACTGGACGTCGCCGAGAACGGGCTCCGCCGCCTGGGCGAAGCCCTGCCGGCGGCGGCCGTGTCCGCCGGGGCCACGGCGGAGCCCGCGCCCACGGCGGCGGAGTCAGCGGCGGACGATGCTGCGGTGGCCGAGTCCGAGGCATCGGCTGGCCCGGCAGAGACGGTCACGGACGAAGCCGCACCCCCGGCACCGGACCGGCCCGCCACGCAGCCCGACGCGGCGATCGATTTCTCCAGGAAGCGCGGACGAGTCGATCTCGACGTCCCGGTGCGGGCCGACGAGCTGGATGCCGAAATCGTGGAGATCTTCGTCGAGGAGGCAGGCGAGGTCCTGGAGACGCTGGCCGAGAGCTTCCCGCGCTGGCGCGCCAATCCCGACGACGAGCCGGCGCTGCTCACCACCCGGCGCATGTTCCACACCCTCAAGGGCAGCGGCCGGCTCGCCGGCGCCCTGCTTCTGGGCGAGCTGGCCTGGGCGGTGGAAAACCTGCTGAACCGGATCCTCGACCGCAGCCGGGAAGCCGACGAGTCGGTCTTCGACGTGGTGAAGCGGTCGATCGACGCGGTTCCGGGCCTGCTGCAGGAGTTCCAGGGCGGCGCCGCCCCTGCGACGGACGTCCGCGGGCTGATGCGCGAGGCGGCCCGGCTGGCCGATCCGGCCAGTGCCGTCGAGGCGGAGGGCGGCGATGAGGAGGCTGACACCGCCGCGGCGGCAGCGGCCGCCGACGAGCCCGATGCCGACACCAGCGCCGGCGATGAGGGGCCCGCGAGCGAAGCGATGGAGCCCGGGTCCGATGCCGCCGGGGCAGCCGATGCGGATGCCACGGAGACCGGCAGCGAAGACGCTGCCAGCGAAGCCGCCGGTTTCGACGCCGGTGAGGGCACGGCGGCGCCGGCCACGGCCGATGCCGGCGAGGACGAGGTCGGCGCGCCGGTTCCGGGCGCTGACGAGCCGCTGCCGGCTGGCGACCCCGCCGGCCACGGAGAGGCCACGGAGCAGACCGCCGCGCCGGAGCGCGCCGACGCCGCGGACGCGGAGTCAGCCGCCGGTGCTGACGGCCCCACGGTCGTGGACGAGGACACGGGCGATGATGCGGCCGGGCACGAGACTGCCGACCACGTCGAGGCCGCCGGCGAGCATGAGACCGCCGACGGGGCCGAGGCCGTGGCCGAGCCCGAGGGCAACCGTGAGCCCGAGGCCGCCGGCGATGCCGAATCGGAAACCGCGGCGCTGCCGGCCATGGACCCGATCCTCTACGACATCTTCAGCAAGGAGGCCGAGGACCACCTCGCCGCGGTGGATGCCTTTCTCGCCCGCGCCGCCGCAGGCGACAGCCTGCGCGTGAGCCATGACGTCATCCGTTCCCTGCACACGCTGACGGGCAGCGCCCGGATGGCCGACGTCGAGCCCATCGCCCGCCTCGGGCGGCGGCTGGAGGACCTCGCCCGCATCCGCTTCGCCGACCGCCGGCCGCTCTCGGGGGATGAGCTCGAGGTTATCGAACGCAGTGTCGCCCGGGTGCGCGAGATCGTGGCTGCCCTGGGTCGCGCAGGGTTCCCCGTCCCCGACGTGGACGGGCTGGTGGCCGAGGTGGACGCCCTCAAGGGCGGCGCGCCCGTGCCCTCGCTGGAGGCGGTGACCGACGACACCGAGGTGCCGCCTGACGCGGGCGAGCCGGCCTTCGAGGCGGAAGGGCCGGAGGAGCGCGCCGACGGCGCGGCGTCGGCGGACGAGGGGCGCGAGACCGACGCGGAGTTCTCGCGCGACGACTCTTCCGAATACCGCGCCGAGCTGGACGCACCCGGAGCGGACAGCGCCCATGCCGACGGCGACGAAGCGGCGGAGACCCTCGGCTTCGAGGCGCCGCCTGCGGAAGATCCCGCAGACGATGCCGCCGGCATGGCCCTGGCCGCTGCCGAGGATGATGCCGAGCTGCGTGCCATCTTCCTGGAGGAGGCCGAGGAGCTGCGCGGCCATATCGAGTCGCTGCTTGCCGACTGGGAGGCCGGCGACGGCGGTGACGCGCCGGCGGAGAGCCTGCAGCGCGCCCTGCATACCCTGAAGGGCGGCGCCCGTCTGGCGGAGCAGGCCGGCATCGCCCGGCTGTGCCATGCCATGGAGACGCTGGCCGCCGCAGTGGCCGAGGAGGGGCTCGCCGCGGACGGGACCTTCTTCCGCCTGGGGCAGCGCGCCACCGACCATCTCGGCGATCTGCTCCGCCAGGCCGCCGACGACGTCGTGCCGGAGGCCGACGAGGCGCTGGTGGCGGCGCTGGAAGACGCCGCCGACGCGCCGGCGGACACCGGCGACACGGGAGAGGCCCTGGCGGCGTCCGATACGGAGCCCGAGTCCGCCTCCCCCGTCACCGGCACGACGGACGCGGAGGCGGAGCCGCCGCCGGACGAGGAGCTGGTAGAGGTCTTTCTGGAGGAGGCGGGCGAGATCCTGGCCGCCCTCGAGGCCCATCTCAACGAGTGGCGCGAGGGCGCCGACGAGGAGTCGACGCTGGTGGCGCTGCAGCGGGCGCTGCACACCCTCAAGGGCGGCGCGCGCATGGCGGGGTTCCAGCCAGTGGCGAACCTGGCCCATGCCCTGGAGACGCTGCTGCGGGAGGTGCAGGAGGGCGGGGTCGCCGCCGATCCGGCCCTGTTCGAGCTGCTCGAGGCCGCCAACGACGCCCTGGTGGCGCAGCGCGAGGCGGCGGAGGCCGGCCGGCCGGTGGCCGCCGAATCCGCGCTGGTGGCGCGCATCGAGGCCATGACCGCCGGCGCTGCGCCGGCAGCCGGCCCAGCCCCCGCACCGGACCCCGAGGCGCCGGAGGCCGACACCGCCGGGCAGGCCGAGGTGGCCGCGGCGCCGGCGGCCGAGCCGCCCGCCGCCGACGAATCCCAGCGCCGGCAGGGGGACGTCGTGCGGGTGCGCTCCGAGCTGCTGGACGATCTGGTCAACTTTGCCGGCGAGGTGAGCATCTACCGGGCGCGGCTGGAGCAGCAGGCCGGGGCTATCGGCTTCAACCTGGGTGAGCTCGGGCAGACCGTGCGCCGGCTGCGCGACCAGCTACGCACGCTGGAGATCGAGACCGAGGCCCAGATCCTGCATCGTGCCGAGCGGGAGTACGAGCTCCAGGACCGCTACGGCGAGGATTTCGACCCGCTGGAGATGGACCGCTTCTCCCAGATCCAGGAGCTCTCGCGGGCGTTATCGGAGTCGGTGAACGACCTCTCGAGCATCGAGGGCACCCTCGACAACCTCAACCGCGAGAGCGAGACCCTGCTGCTGCAGCAGTCGCGGGTGAATGCCGAGCTGCAGGACGGGCTCATGCGCACGCGCATGGTGCCCTTCGCCAACCTCGCCCCGCGCCTGCGCCGCATCGTGCGCCAGGCGAGCCAGGAGCTGGGGCGCGAGGCCCGGCTGCGGGTGCTGGGCGCCGAGGGCGAGATGGACCGCACCGTGCTGGAGCGCATCGTGCCGCCGCTGGAGCACATGCTGCGCAACGCCGTCGCCCACGGTATCGAGGCGCCGGAGGTGCGGCGTGCGGCGGGCAAGCCCGAGGGCGGCACCATCAGCGTGTCGCTGGCGCGGGAGGGCGCGGACGTGGTGATCCGCGTCGCCGATGACGGCGGCGGCATGGACCTCGCCGCGATCCGCCGCAAGGCCGTGCGCCAGGGGCTGATGAACGAGGACAGCACCCTCACCGACCGCGAGGTCATGCAGTTCGTGCTGGAGTCGGGCTTCAGCACCGCCGAGGAGGTGACCCAGATCGCCGGCCGCGGCGTCGGCATGGACGTGGTCAACGCCGAGATCAAGCAGCTCGGCGGCAACCTGGAGATCGACTCGACCCCCGGCGAGGGCACCCGCTTCACGGTGCGCCTGCCCTTCACCCTGGCGCTGAATCAGGCCCTCCTCTGCGAGGCCGGCGACGAGGTCTACGCGGTACCGCTCTCCAGCGTCGAAGGCGTGGTGCGCATGACCGGCGACGAGGTGAACCGGCGCCTGGACGATCCCGACGGCGGCCGCTACGAGTACGCCGGGACGAGCTACGCGCTGCGCAGCCTGAGCGGCGTGCTCGGGGCGGAAGAGGCCCCGCGCCCGGCGCCGGGTAGTCGCGTGCCGCTGCTGCTGGTGCAGGCGGGCGAGTCGCGGATGGCGCTGCAGGTGGACGGCCTCCTCGGCAGCCGCGACATCGTCGTCAAGTCCCCCGGGCCGCAGATCGCCAGCGTGCCTGGCGTGCTGGGGGCGACCATCCTCGCCGACGGCCGCGTGGTGCTCATCCTGGACGTCAGCGCCCTGGTGCGCTTCGGCATGCTCGGCGACGCGCCGGCCAGGCCGCGGATCCCCGCCGCCCGCGCCGGCGGTCGCGGCGACCGGCGATCGCTGGTGATGGTGGTGGATGACTCCATCACCATGCGCAAGGTGGCGAGCCGGCTGCTCGAGCGCAACGACATCGATGTCATTACCGCGAAGGACGGTGTCGATGCCGTGGCGGCGCTGCAGGACCGCGTCCCCGACGCCATGCTGCTGGACATCGAGATGCCGCGTATGGACGGCTACGAGGTGGCCGTGCACATGCGCAACGACCCGCGCCTGCGCGACGTGCCCATCGTCATGATCACCTCCCGCACCGGCGAGAAGCACCGGCAGCGGGCGCTGGATATCGGCGTCGACCGCTACATCGGCAAGCCCTACCAGGAGGGCGACCTGCTCGCCACCGTCCGGGAGCTGCTCGAGCATGGGCGCGCGAGCGCCTGAGCCCCCCCTCCGTCTGGCCCTGCTCGGCAGCCGGCCGGCGGACCGCGCACGATTGCGTGCCCAGGTAGCCGCGGCGGGGCCGGTGGAATTCGTCTGCGACTGCCGCATCTCGGCGCTGCCGCCGAGCCTGCCCCGGGGCTGCGATGCCCTGCTGGTGGATCTGACCGGTGCTGACGATGCCGAGCTCGATGCCCTGGATCGCGTGGTCGGCCAGCGGCCCGAGCCCATGCTGTTCGTGGACAGCCAGGCGGGTGATGCCGGCTGGCGGGTCCATGCCAAGCTGCAGGATCTGCTGGCGGTGTCGTGGCGCCAGGAGGGAGCGGCCCCTGAGCCCGATGCGCAGGTCAGCGTCTGGGTGATCGGGGCCTCCTTCGGCGGCCCCCAGATGCTGAAGCGCCTGCTGGGCGCGCTGCCGCAGGCGCCGGCGGCCGCGGTGGTGATCGCGCAGCACATCGGCGCGGGTTTCGCCGACGCGCTGGCGGCGGAGCTGCAGCGCGTCTGCCCGCTGCCGGTCTGCTGCGCCGCCCCCGGCCTGCACCTCGAGCCGGGGCAGGCTTATGTCATGCCGGTGGAGCACCGGCTGATCCTCGACCTGCAGGGCCGGTTCGCCGTCGGCGAGCCGTATCCCGCAGAGCGAGTGGAGCGGCCCTGTATCGACGAGGTCATGACCCTGTTCGCCGGGCATTACGCCGCGCGCTGCGGCGGCATCGTGCTCTCCGGCATGGGCGACGACGGCGCCCGGGGTGCCGATGCGATCCACCGGGCCGGCGGGCCGGTGTGGGTCCAGGCGCCGGAGAGCTGTGCCGTTGACAGCATGCCCCTTGCCGTCCGCCAGCGCGTGCCGGCGGCCGGCGAGGCGGCGCCCGAGGCCCTGGCAGCGCTGCTCGGCAGCGCCGGCGGGGCGCACGAGAATCATTGCTGCCGCGCCTGAGCGATGGGCGCGGCGAGGAGTAGCAAGCCCATGAGCGACGACGCCAGTCCCGTCCGCAGCCTGCTGATCCCCGTGTCCGGGGAGGACATCCTCCTGCCGGGCGCGGTGGTGGCCGAGGTCACGGGCTACGTCGAGCCCGAGGGTGACGGCAGCCCGGACGAGGGCGTGATCGGCACCGCTACCTGGCGCGGTCAGCGCCTGCCGGTAGCCGCGCTGACCGGCCTCGGCGAGGAGGGGCAGCGCGAGCCAGGCGCCCGCGCGCGGCTGGTGGTGCTGAAGGGGGTGAGCAACCATCCGGAGCTGCCCTACTTCGGCATCGTCGCCGACGATATCCCCCGCCCCCTGAGCGTCCAGGCCCAGACCATCGAGAGCCTGAGCCACGACGACCTCCCCGAGGGCATGCTCGCCTGCGTCCTCGCCAACGGCGAGCCGGCGTACATCCCGGACGTGGAGGCCCTGGAGGCGAAGGTTCATCGCGCGCTAGCGCGCGAGTCCAAAGTTCAAGGTTGAAAGTTCAAAGACATACGGGCGTTTGCGGCGTGCGCCTTGGAACTTTGAACCTTGAACTTTGAACTTCCCCCCGCGTCACCCTAGATCCCCGAACCGCAGCTGCAGGGTGGCCAGGGCCGCTACGGCGGCGGTTTCGGTGCGGAGGACCCTTGGGCCGAGGCGCAGGCGGGTGAAGCCGGCGCGGGCCGCCTCGGCGATCTCCTCCGGCGCGAGGCCGCCCTCCGGGCCCACCAGAAGGGTGTAGGCAGGGCGGGCCGGGAGAGCCGCGACGCCGGTTTCCGACCCGGGGTCGAGCACCAGGCCGCAGGCGCCTGCGCCCTCGGCCAGCGCCGCGGCCAGGGGGGCGGGGGTTGCGATGGCAGGGACGCGGTTCCGCCCGCACTGCTCGCACGCGCTCGCCGCCACCGCCTGCCAGTGCCGCTGCCGGCGCCCCGCGCGCCGGTCGTCCAGGCGCACCACGCTGCGCGCCGTCAGCACCGGCACGATGCGGCTCACCCCCAGCTCGACGGCCTTCTGCACCGCGAAGTCCATGCGCTCGCCCTTGCTCACCCCCTGCAGCAGGGTGAGCTGCAGCGGCGACTCGGCCTCCCGCGGATCATGGGCCTCGACGCGCACCTGCGCCTCGCGCCGGCCAAGGGCGAGCAGCACGGCACGGTACTCGCCGCCCCGGCCGTCGAAGAGCGCGAGCTCCGCCCCGGGCTTCAGCCGCCGCGCCTGCACATGGGCCAGCGCCGCCGCCGGCAGCGCCAGCTCGCCGCCCGGCGCGGGGATGTCTTCAACGTGAAGGCGGGTAACGTTGGGCATGGTGCGCCCTGTGGTAGCGGTCACCAGTTGCGGCAGCGCACAGTAGCATGGGCGTGGCGCTCGGCGGATGCCACCGACGCGGCTCGGCGATGGCTAGGGGCTTCAACACAAAGACACCACAGAAAAAGGCCGGCCCCTTGCGGGGACCGGCCTTCAGGGTCAGCCCTGACTGAGCGCGGGGCTCAGTAGCGGTAGTGTTCGGGCTTGAACGGGCCCTGCATCGGCACGCCGATGTAGTTGGCCTGCTCCTCGCTGAGGCGGGTGATGTGCGCGCCGATCTTCTCTAGATGCAGGCGCGCCACCTCCTCGTCCAGGTGCTTCGGCAGGACGTACACCTGGTTGCCGTACTCGCCCTGGTTGCCGTGCAGGGCCATCTGCGCCAGCACCTGGTTGGTGAAGCTCGCCGACATCACGAAGCTCGGGTGGCCGGTGGCGCAGCCGAGGTTCACCAGCCGGCCCTCGGCGAGCAGGATCAGCCGCTTGCCGTCAGGGAAGGTGATGTGGTCCACCTGCGGCTTGATGTTGTCCCACTCGTACTGGCGCAGGCTCGAGACGTCGATCTCGTTGTCGAAGTGGCCGATGTTGCAGACGATGGCCTCGTTCTTCATCGCCGCCATGTGGTCGTGACCGATGACGTGGAAGTTGCCGGTGGCGGTGACGAAGATGTCCGCCAGCGGTGCGGCCTCCTCCATCGTGACCACGCGGTAGCCCTCCATCGCCGCCTGCAGCGCGCAGATGGGGTCGATCTCGGTGACCCACACGGTGGCGCCGAGGGCCTTCAGGCTCTGGGCGCAGCCCTTGCCGACGTCACCATAGCCGGCCACCACGGCGATCTTGCCGGCGATCATCACGTCGGTGGCGCGCTTGATGCCGTCCACCAGCGACTCACGGCAGCCGTAGAGGTTGTCGAACTTGGACTTGGTGACCGAGTCGTTGACGTTGATGGCGGGGAAGGGCAGCGTCCCGGCCTTCTCCATCTCGTACAGTCGCTTGACGCCGGTGGTGGTCTCCTCGGTGACCCCGCGGATGGCCTTCTGGACCCGACCGTAGAAGCCCGGCTTGTCCTTCAGGCGCTTGCGGATGGCGGCGAACAGCGCGCGCTCCTCGTCGCTGCCCGGGTTGTCCAGCACCGACGGATCCTGCTCGGCCTTGGCGCCGAGGGTGACGGCCAGTGTCGCGTCGCCGCCGTCGTCCAGGATCATGTTCGGCTCGCCGTCCGGCCATTCGAGGATGCGGTGGGTGTACTCCCAGTACTCTTCCAGGGTCTCGCCCTTGTAGGCGAAGACCGGCACGCCCTCGGCGGCGATGGCCGCGGCGGCGTGGTCCTGGGTCGAGTAGATGTTGCAGGAGGCCCAGCGCACCTCGGCGCCCAGGGCCTGCAGGGTCTCGATCAGGACCGCGGTCTGGATGGTCATGTGCAGCGAGCCGGCAATGCGGGCGCCGGCGAGCGGCTTCTCCTTGCCGTACTTCTCGCGCAGTGCCACCAGCCCGGGCATCTCCGTCTCGGCGATGGCGATCTCCTTGCGCCCCCAGGGTGCGAGGGACGCATCGGCGATGACGCAGTCCTGCTGCTTGGTCTCAACGACAGCGTTCATGGCTTCACTCCATGGTGCAACCGAGCGCCGTTTTCACGATTGCCGCCGGTCGCCGAGCCTCGCCCCGGGTGCTCCGGAGCTGCAGCGCTCCTCGACGCCAGCGGTCGCCCATGATGGGCGGTGATCGGTTCGTTTCGGTCGTCCACCCCGTGTGCGGATATCAACCTTGCGATTCGGAAGGTCAACACAACGACACAACGGGCACAACGATCCACAACGGTTGAGAATTGTTAATGCAATCCCTTGCGTGGTGATTCCGTTGTGCCCGTCGTGTCGTTGTGTTTAAAAACCCCGCTCGAATAACGGGAAGGCCTACAGCCCCGCCGCCTGGCGCAGGGTGTCGGCCTTGTCGGTGCGCTCCCAGGTGAAGCTCTCCTCCTCGCGGCCGAAGTGGCCGTACACCGAGGTCGGGCGGTAGATCGGGCGCACCAGGTCGAGCATGCGCAGGATGCCGAAGGGGCGCAGGTCAAAGAGCTCGCGCACCAGCTCCACCAGGCGCTGCTCGCTGATCTGCCCGGTGCCGAAGGTCTCGACACTGATCGAGGTCGGCTCGGCGACGCCGATGGCGTAGGAGAGCTGGATCTCGCACTTGTCCGCCAGCCCCGCGGCGACGATGTTCTTCGCCACGTAGCGCGCGGCATACGCCGCCGAGCGGTCCACCTTCGAGGGGTCCTTGCCCGAGAACGCCCCGCCGCCGTGGCGCGCCATGCCGCCGTAGGTGTCGACGATGATCTTGCGCCCGGTCAGCCCGCAGTCGCCCACCGGGCCACCGATGACGAACTTCCCCGTGGGGTTGATGAAATACCGCGTCGACTCCCCCAGCCACTGCGCCGGCAGCACCGGGCGGATGATCTCCTCCATCACCGCCTCCTTGAGGTCGGCCTGGGAGATCGAGGCGTCGTGCTGGGTGGAGAGCACCACCGTGTCCACCGCCACCGGGCGGCCGTCCTCGTAGACGAAGGTCACCTGGCTCTTGGCGTCGGGGCGCAGCCACGGCAGCACCCCGCGCCGGCGCACCTCGCTCTGGCGCTGCACCAGGCGGTGGGCGTAGGTGATCGGCGCGGGCATGAGCACGTCGGTCTCGTTGCAGGCGTAGCCGAACATCATCCCCTGATCGCCCGCGCCCTGGCTCTCGTCACGCTCGCGGTCCACGCCCTGGGCGATGTCCGGGCTCTGCTTGCCGATGGCGTTGAGCACCGCGCAGGTGGCCCCGTCGAAGCCCACGTCCGCGCTGTCGTAGCCGATCTCCGAGACCGTGCGCCGGGTGAGCTCCTCGAGATCGATCCAGGCGCTGGTGGTGATCTCCCCGGCGATGATCACCATGCCGGTCTTCACCAGCGTCTCGCAGGCCACCCGCGCGTTCGGGTCCTCGGCAATGATCGCATCCAGCACGGCGTCCGAGATCTGATCGGCCACCTTGTCCGGATGACCCTCGGATACCGACTCCGAGGTGAACAGATGCTGTTTCGACATCGGCGTATCCAGGCTCCCTGTTGCCCGAGGCGACTCGGGGGCGGCGCGCGCGCCCCCCTTGAATGGCCGCCGATTGTAACGTCAAGGGGCGCGCATGTCCCGTTGCGGGCTGGGTGTCCGCCTGGCGGCCCACCTTGCCTGGGCTCCCGAAGTTCTGGAGAATTGCGCGCTTACGAATTCCCGAGGCATCGCGTCAAGCCCGCGTGCGGGTCGCGCTGGCGCGCCCTCGAATACCACGCCGGAGACCCCCAGCCCATGCCTGCTCGCCGCGAACTCGCCAATGCCATCCGCGCCCTCGCCATGGACGCCGTCCAGCGGGCCAAGTCGGGCCACCCCGGCGCGCCCATGGGCATGGCGGACATTGCCGAGGTGCTCTGGAACGACTTCCTGCGGCACAACCCCGCCAACCCGCACTGGCCGAACCGGGACCGCTTCGTCCTCTCCAACGGCCACGGCTCCATGCTGCAGTACGCGCTGCTGCACCTCTCCGGCTACGAGGTCAGCATCGACGACATCAAGGCCTTCCGCCAGCTCGGCTCCAGGACGCCGGGGCATCCGGAGGTGGGCTACACGCCGGGGGTGGAGACCACCACCGGGCCGCTCGGCCAGGGGCTGGCCAATGCGGTGGGCATGGCGCTCGGCGAGAAGGTGCTGGGCGCGCAGTTCAACCGGCCGGGCCACACGCTGGTGGACCACCACACCTATGTCTTCCTCGGCGACGGCTGCCTGATGGAAGGCGTCTCCCACGAGGCCTGCTCGCTCGCCGGCACGCTCGGCCTCGGCAAGCTCATCGGCGTCTACGACGACAACGGCATCTCCATCGACGGCAAGGTGGAGGGCTGGTTCACCGACGACACCCCGCGCCGCTTCGAGGCCTACGGCTGGCACGTCATCCGTGACGTGGACGGCCACGACGCCGAGGCAGTGAAGGCGGCGCTGGAGTCCGCCCGCGCCGAGACCGAGCGGCCGACGCTGATCTGCGCCAACACGGTGATCGGCTTCGGCGCCCCCAACGTCTGCGGCAGCCACGGCGTCCACGGCGCGCCCCTCGGCGACGACGAGATCCAGGCGAGCCGCGAGTTCCTCGGCTGGGAGCACGCGCCCTTCCACATCCCCGGCGAGGTCTACGCCGGCTGGAACGCGCGCGAGCGCGGGGCCGCCGCCGAGGCCGAGTGGCAGGAGCGCCTGGACGCCTATCGCCGCGCCCATCCCGAGCTCGCCCGGGAGTTCGAGCGCCGCCTCGCCGGCGATCTGCCGGCCCGCTTCGCCGAGCACGCCGATGCGCTCATCCAGCGCCTGCAAGCGGAAGGCAAGAGCGACGCCAGCCGCAAGCACTCGCAGGCGGTGCTGAACGGGCTCGGGCCGTACCTGCCGGAGCTGATCGGCGGGTCTGCCGACCTGACCGGCTCCAACAACACCTGGTGGGAGGACTGCACGCCGGTCACCGCCGGCGACGGCGACGGCAACTACGTCTTCTACGGCGTGCGTGAGTTCGGGATGACGGCGGTCATGAACGGCCTCGCCCTGCACGGCGGCTTCGTCCCCTATGGGGGCACGTTCCTGGTGTTCTCCGACTATGCGCGCAACGCCGTGCGCATGGCGGCGCTCATGGGCGTGCGCAGTATCCTGGTCTACACCCACGATTCCATCGGCCTCGGCGAGGATGGGCCTACCCATCAGCCGGTGGAGCAGCTGCCGAGCCTGCGGCTGATCCCCAACCTGCACGTCTGGCGACCCTGCGACGTTACCGAAACCGCCGTCGCCTGGCGCGCGGGGCTGGAGCGCCGGGACGGGCCGGTGGCGCTTGCGCTGTCGCGCCAGAAGCTGCCGCACCAGCCCCGGGACGCGGAGCAGGTGCGGGCCATCGCCCGCGGCGGCTACGTGCTGAGCGAGCCGGACGGCGGGCCCGAGGCCATCGTCATGGCAAGCGGCTCCGAGGTGGGGCTTGCCGTGGACGCGGCGCAGGCGCTGGCACAGGAGGGCCGCCGCGTGCGCGTGGTCTCGGTGCCCTGCATCGAGGTCTTTCTCGCTCAGGATGCCGACTACCGGGAAGCCGTGCTGCCGGCGGCGGTCACCGCCCGGGTGGCCGTGGAGGCGGCGATTCCGAGCAGCTGGCTGCCGCTCACCGGCGCCGGCGGTACACTCGTGGGCCTCGAGGGCTTTGGCGAGTCCGCACCCGGCCAGGCGGTGTACGAGCATTTCGGGCTGACCGCGGAGCGGGTCGCAGAGGCGCTGCGCGGGCAGCTGTAACCAGAACGAAACCGCAGGAGAAGAGCATGGCGATCAAGGTTGGCATCAACGGCTATGGGCGCATCGGCCGCAACGTGCTGCGCGCGCTGTACGAGTCGGGGCGCAGCGACGAGATCCGCGTGGTGGCGATCAACGACCTCGGCGACGCCGAGACCAACGCCCACCTCACCCGCTTCGACACCGCCCACGGCCGCTTCCCGGGGACCGTGGAGGTGAGCGACGGCAATCTCGTGGTCAACGGCGACGCCATCCGCGTGCTGGCCGAGCGCGATCCCGCGAAGCTTCCCTGGGGCGATCTCGGGGTGGACGTGGTGCTGGAGTGCACCGGCCTGTTCGCGAGCAAGGAGAAGGCCTCCGCGCACCTGCAGGGCGGCGCGAAGAAGGTGATCATCTCCGCACCGGCGGGCAAGGAGGTGGACGCCTCCGTGGTCTACGGCGTCAACCACCACGTGCTGCGCCCCGAGCACCAGGTGATCTCCAACGCCTCCTGCACCACCAACTGCCTCGCGCCCATCGTCAAGCCGCTGCACGAGCGCATCGGCCTCGAGCAGGGCCTGATGACCACGGTGCATGCCTACACCAACGACCAGGTCCTCACCGACGTCTACCACAAGGATCTGCGCCGGGCCCGCAGCGCGACCATGTCGCAGATCCCGACCAAGACGGGCGCCGCCGCCATGGTGGGCCTGGTGATGCCGGAGCTGGACGGCCGCCTGGACGGCTACGCCATCCGCATCCCCACCATCAACGTCTCCATCGTGGATCTCACCTTCACCGCCGCCCGCGAGACGAGCGTGAAGGAGGTGAACAGCATCCTGCGCGAGGCCGCGGAGGGCGAGCTCAAGGGTGTGCTCGCGTACAACGAGGCACCGCTGGTGTCCGTGGACTTCAACCACGACCCGCACTCGTCGATCTTCGACGCCACCCTCACCAAGGTGGGCGGCGGCCGCCTGGTCAAGGCCTGCGCCTGGTATGACAACGAGTGGGGCTTCTCCAACCGCATGCTCGACACCACGGTCGCGCTCATGAACGCGCGCTGACGCGTTCATGAGCGCGAGTTGCAAGTAACAAGAAGCAAGTCGCAAGTCGCAAGTAACAAGTAACAAGCGGGAAGCGGGTAGCCACGCCGACCTGGCAGCGCGTTGCGATGCCGGGGAGCTGAGAGCTCTCATCTCGCTTGCAACTTGCAACTTGCAACTTGCCACTTGCCACTCTTCTCCGAAGGAGAAGCCCCGGATGCCCGTAAAGACCCTGGATGACATCGACGTACGCGGCCGGCGGGTGCTGGTGCGTGAGGACCTCAACGTCCCGGTGAAGCACGGCCGGGTCACCGATGAAAGCCGCCTGCGGGCAGCGCTGCCCACCCTGAGGCGCCTGCTCGACGCCGACGCCGCGGTGATGGTGATGAGTCATCTGGGGCGCCCGGAGGAGGGGCACTTCGATCCGGACGCCTCCCTGGCGCCGGTGGCGGAACGCCTGGGCGAGCTGCTCGGGCGCGAGGTGCCGCTGGCGCGGGACTGGCTGGATGGGGTCGAGGTGGCCCCCGGGGAGCTGGTGCTCTGCGAGAACGTGCGCTTCAACGTCGGCGAGAAGGCCGACGATGAGACGCTGGCCCGGCGCATGGCCGCGCTCTGCGATGTCTTCGTCATGGACGCTTTCGGCACGGCCCATCGCGCCCAGGCGTCCACTCACGGCGTGGCGCGGTTCGCGCCTGAGGCCTGCGCGGGGCCGCTGCTCGCCGCCGAGCTGGACGCCCTCGGCCGTGCGCTGGAGCGCCCGGCGCGGCCGCTGGTGGCGGTGATCGGCGGCTCCAAGGTCTCCACCAAGCTGACGCTGCTGGAGCGCCTGAGCGACAAGGTCGACCAGCTCATCGTCGGCGGCGGCATCGCCAACACCTTCATCGCCGCCGCCGGCCATCCCATCGGCCGCTCCCTGCACGAGCCGGACCTCATCGGCACGGCCCGCGGCCTCATGGAGCGGGCCCGGGCCGCCGGCGGAGAGATTCCGCTGCCGGAGGACGTGGTGGTGGCGGACGAGGTCAGCGAGGGCGCGCGCAGCCGTGTCTGCGGCGTGCACGAGGTTGGGGCCGGCGAGCTCATCCTCGACGTTGGCCCGCGTACTGCCGCCGCCTACGCCGAGCGCCTCCGCGGCGCGGGCACCATCGTCTGGAACGGTCCGGTGGGCGTATTCGAGATCGAGGCCTTCGGCGGCGGCACCCGGGCGCTGGCAGAGGCCATCGCGGCGAGTGACGCCTTCTCCATCGCGGGGGGTGGCGACACCCTTGCCGCCATTGCCCGCTATGGCGTGGCGGATTCCCTGTCCTACATTTCCACGGGAGGCGGTGCCTTTCTCGAGTTTCTCGAGGGCCGCACCCTGCCCGCGGTGGCCGTGCTCGAAGCCCGGGGCCGCGCGGCGTCCTGAACAGCCGCCCGGAACCACGAGGCAATCCCATGATCCGTCAGACCAAGATCGTCGCCACCCTGGGCCCGGCCACCAGCGACCGCCAGTCGCTCGCGGCCATCATCGCCGCCGGGGTGAACGTGGTCCGCATGAATCTCTCCCACGGCGACCACGATGAGCACCGCACTCGGGTCAGCGTGCTGCGCGAGGCCGCGGGCGCCGCCGACCGCGTCGTCGGCGTGCTCTGCGACCTGCAGGGCCCGAAGATCCGCATCGAGCGCTTCCAGGGGGGCACGGTCAATCTCGACAATGGCCAGGCGTTCTTCCTTGACCCCTCACACCCGGCCGACGCGGGCACTGCCGAGGGCGTCGGCGTCGCCTATCAGGGCCTGCCCGACGACGTCGCCCCCGACGACATCCTGCTGCTCGCCGACGGGCTCATCCGTCTGCGCGTGGAGCGCATCGAGGGCAAGCGTATCCATACCCGGGTCGAGACCGGCGGCGAGCTCTCCGACCGCAAGGGCATCAACCGTCTCGGCGGCGGCCTCTCCGTACGCGCCCTGACCGACAAGGACCGCGCCGACATCCGCCTGGCGGCGGAGCTGGAGGCCGACTACCTGGCCGTCTCCTTCCCGCGGGACGCGGCCGACATCGAGGAGGCCCGGGAGCTGCTGCGCGCCGCCGGCGGCCATGCCGGAATCGTCGCCAAGATCGAGCGCCACGAGGCGGTGGCGGCGCTGCCGGAGATCATGGAGGCCGCGGATGCGGTGATGATCGCCCGCGGCGATCTGGCCGTGGAGATCGGCGATGCCGAGCTGCCCGGTGTCCAGAAGCGCATCATGCGCCTCGCCCGCGAGCGGGACTGCGTGGTGATCACCGCCACCCAGATGATGCAGTCCATGGTGGACAACCCCATGCCCACTCGAGCCGAGGTGCTGGACGTGGCCAATGCGGTCCTGGACGGTACCGACGCGGTCATGCTCTCGGAGGAGACCGCCGTCGGCCACTATCCGGCGGAGACCGTGGCCGCCATGGCCCGGGTCTGCGTCGGCGCCGAGGCCTATGCGGACGAGACGCGCCCGACCATCCCCTCGCTGCAGGAGCCGCGCTTCCAGCGCATCGACGAGACCATCGCCAAGACCGCCATCGCCGCCGCCAACAGCCTGGGCGTCGCCGCCATCGCCGCGATGACCGAGTCCGGCGCCACGGTGATGTGGATGTCCCGCATCGGCACGGATATCCCCGTCTACGCCCTCTCCGAGCAGCCCCGCACCCGCACCAAGGTCACCCTCTACCGCGGCGTGCACCCCATCAGCTTCGACCCCACCATGCGCGACCACGACACCGTCACCCAGGAGGCCATCGCCGAGCTCACCCGCCGCGGCGCCGTCCACGACGGTGATCTGGTGCTGATCACCAAGGGCGATCTCGCCGGGGTGCGTGGGGGGACGAACGAGATGAAGATCGTTCGCGCGGGGGACGTCTAGGGTTTCTGTGACGGTTGGGGGCCGGCGCGGCGTCGCGACTTCGGGCGCGCGTTCGACGCGCGAGTTTCAAGTTCAAAGTTCAAGGTTCAAAGTTCGGCCGTCCGGTGGCTGGTGGCTGCCGATACAGGGGCAGTAGGTCGGCAAGCGCGCAGCGCTCGCCGACAGCCGCGCGCAACGCGGCAATGGAAATGCGCCTGCCGGCGCGTCGGGTACCGCCTGCGGCGGTTCCCGACCTACGTCATCTTTGAACTCGAAACTCCGCGAAGCGGAGCGCCGGCTATGGGGCCTCGCCGCATAGCCGACGCTCCGCCTCGCGGTACTTGTCGGCCGTACGCGCCACGATCTCCTCGGGTAGATGCGGGGCCGGCGGGGTCTTGTCCCAGTCCAGGGTCTCCAGGTAGTCGCGGACGTACTGCTTGTCGAAGCTCGGCGGGGAGCTGCCCGGCTGCCACGCGTCGGCGGGCCAGAAGCGGCTGGAGTCCGGGGTCAGGGCCTCGTCGATCCACACCAGGCGGCCCTCCGGGTCGTGGCCGAACTCGAACTTGGTGTCGGCGATGAGGATGCCCCGGTCCCGGGCATGGGCTGCAGCCTCGGTGTAGATCGCCAGGGTCAGCCGGCGGATGGCCTCTGCCGTCTCCCGGCCCACGGCCGCCACCACCGCCTCGAAGCTCACGTTCTCGTCGTGATCGCCCGCTGCCGCCTTGGTGGAGGGGGTGAAGATCGGCTCCGGCAGGCGGTCGGCCTGGCGCAGGCCCGGGGGCAGCGCGATGCCGCAGACCGCGCCGGTAGCCTGGTAGTCCTTCCAGCCCGAGCCAATCAGGTAGCCCCGGGCAATCGCCTCCACCGGCAGCGGGGTCAGCCGTCGCACCAGCATGGCGCGGTCCTCGACCTGGGCGCGCTCCGCCGGGTCCTCGAGTACCGCCTCAATCGGGGTGTCCAGGAGGTGGGTGGCAACATGGTGCCCGAGCCGGCCGAACCAGAAGCGCGAGAGCCGGGTCAGGACGGCGCCCTTGCCTGGAATGGGGTCGGGCAGGATCACGTCGAAGGCGGAGAGCCGGTCGGTTGCCACCACCAGCAGGCGATCGTCGTCGACGGCGTAGACGTCACGCACCTTGCCCCGCTGCAGCAGGGGCAGGCTGGTCAGCTCGCTGCGAAACAGGCGCTCGGGGGTCGCTGGCATGGGCTCCTCGAGGGGTTAGCATACGGCGCGGCTCGGGGGCGATATCATAGCAGTGCCGCCCGCAGGCAGGCGCGGGCGAGGACGGAGGCGCAGGCATGGCAAGCGTACCTGATATGGAAGACTCCCTGCCGGCACGGCGCCGCAAGCGCCAGCGGGCGCTGCTCGCCCGGCTCTCACGCATCGAGGGTCAGCTACGCGGCGTGCGGCGCATGATCGACGAGGACAGCGAGTGCGAGGCGGTCGCCCAGCAGCTGGCGGCCTCGCGCAAGGCCCTGGATCGCGCCTTCTACGAGATGATCGCCTGCGCCATGGAGGTAGAGGCCCTGCCGGAGGACAGCAGCGAGGAGACCCGGGAGCGCCTCGAGGCGCTTACCCGGCTGCTCGCCCGCTACGGCTGATCCGCTGCCGTCTGGCGTTTCGGTTTTCACGTTGCCTGTGTGCAGGCGGCTCGGCGCCGGGCCACGGCGCCGCAACGTGTCACGTCAGCCGGCCGGCGGCCGCATTGCCCACCGCCATCGCCACCACGAAGCCAACGACCTCCGGGAGGCCGGAGGCGAGCGCCGCAAGGGCCGGGCCCGGACAGAGACCCGCGATGCCCCAGCCGACGCCGAACAGCATCGCGCCGGCCACGAGCCGGGCGTCCACGTCCTGCCGGGTGGGCAGCTGAAACCGGCCGCCAAGCCAGGGCTGTTGGCGGCGCGGGAGCCAGCGGAAGGCGGGAAGCGTCACCGCCAGCGCCCCGGCCATCACGAACGCCAGCGTCGGATCCCACTCCCCCGCGACGTCGAGGAAGCCAAGCACCCGGGCCGGGTCAACCATGCGCGAGACGGCGAGACCCAGGCCGAAGACGAGCCCGGCAAGGCCGGCGAGCAGCACGGGAGCGAGCCGGCGCGGGGTCATGCTCCCTCCCCGATGACGTGCCGGATCAGGAACACCGTGGCGGCGGCGGTAAGCATGAAGATCACGGTCGCCACCAGGGACCGGGGCGAGAGCCGTGCGAGGCCGCAGACGCCGTGGCCGCTGGTGCAACCGCTCCCGAGGCGGGTGCCGAAGCCAACGATGGCGCCGGCGACCAGCATTCCGGGCCAGCCCGTCTGCAGGTGCACCTCGGGGAGCTCGCCGCGCAGCCAGGCCCAGAGAACAAAGCCGGCGGGCAGACCCAGCAGGAAGGCGAGCCGCCAGGGTGTATCGGCATCGGGCCGGCCAAGCGCACCGCCAAGGATGCCGCTGATGCCCGCGATGCGGCCGAGACCGCCGAGCAGCAGCAGGCTGGCCAGGCCGATCAGCACGCCGCCGGCCAGGGCGGAAACCGGGTCGAAGGGCGCCATGGGCAGTCCTCAATATACGGGTAGGGGTATATTAGGCTGTGCCCATCCGCTTGCCAAGCGGTGTCGGGTTTCCTTACGCCGACGCCTGCTTGATCAGCTGGAACGCCTCCAGCGCCTCCTCGCGGCTGCGCTTGAGATCCACCACCGGGCGTGGGTAGTGCTCGTCGAGGCGCAGGCCCGCCGCGCGCAGGGCGCTGGCCGGTGCCTGCCAGGGGGCGTGCCGATGCTGGGCCGGCAGGCCCGCCAGCTCCGGGATCCAGCGCGCCACGTACTCGCCATCCGGATCGAAGCGCTCGCCCTGGCGCACCGGGTTGAACACCCGGAAATAGGGCGCTGCATCGGCGCCGCTGCCCGCCACCCACTGCCAGCCCAGGCTGTTGCTGGCGAGGTCGGCGTCCACGAGGGTATCCCAGAACCAGCGCTCGCCCTGCTGCCAGGGCAGGCGCAGATTCTTCACCAGCAGCGAGCCCGTCACCATGCGCACGCGGTTGTGCATCCAGCCGGTGGCCCAGAGCTCGCGCATGCCGGCATCCACCATGGGCAGGCCGGTCTCGCCGCGTTCCCAGGCGTGACGCAGGCGACCGTCGTCCTCGCGCCAGGGAAAGCGCGAAAAGCGCGGATTGAGGGGTTCGTCCGGGAAGCCCGGATGATGGAACAGCACGTGATAGGCGAACTCGCGCCAGCCGACTTCGGCCAGGAAGGCCTCGGCGCCGGCGGTGAGGCTGCCTGCGCCGTCCCGCGCCAGGCGCCGCTGGACCGCATGCCAGACCTGGCGCGGGCCGATCTCGCCGAAGTGCAGATGCGGCGAGAGGCGCGAGGTCGCAGGCTGCGCCGGCAGATCACGCCCCTCGTCGTAGCTGGCCAGGCCGTCGTCGAGGAAGGCCGCGAGCCGTGCCTCGGCCCCCGCGCTGCCCGGCTGCCAGTGCCCTTCGAGCTTGCGGTCCCAGCGGATGGCGGGCAGCAGCCCCATGGCGTCCAGTGGCTCGCCCTCCGGCAGACCGCCGGCGGGCGCCGCCAGCTGCGTGGGGGCAGGCGCCGGGGCGGGCGGCTCCTCGCGGCGCCGGCAGGCCTTCCAGAACGGCGTGAAGGCGCGGTAGTCCCCGCCGGTACCGGTCTGCACCGTCCACGGCTCGTGCAGCAGGGCGGCGTTGTGGCTGTGGACCTCCAGCCCCGCGCGTCGCAGCTCAGCCTTGATCTCGCGGTCGCGGGCGATGATGGCCGGCTCGTAGAGCCGGTTCCAGTGCACGGCGTCGGCGCCGGTCTCCCGGATCAGGCGGGTCAGCGCCTGCAGGCTCGGGCCCCGCCGAAGCACCAGATCAAGCCCAAGCTCGCGGAGCTCCCCGGCCAGCGCCGCCAGGCTCTGGTGCAGCCACCAGTCGCTGGCCGCACCCGGCGCCCAGGCGCCGAGCTCCTCCGGCGCGTGGACGTAGACAGGAACGATTGGGCGGTTGCCTGCGCAGGCGGCCTGCAGCGCCGGGTTGTCCGCCAGGCGCAGATCACGCCGGAACCAGACAATGGCGGCAGTCACGGCCGGCCGAGGGCCTGATAGATCTGGGCGAGACTCTGGCTGACACCCCCGGCGAGGGCCACGGCGCCGGCGGCGCGGACCGCCTCGCCGTGGCGCTCGGCGACGCGGCCGCCGACGCACACCGGGCAGTCCACCCCGGCCACCAGCGCGGGCAGGGCGCGCTGGAGCGTGTCCGCGTCCGGGTCGCTGCTGCCGAAGAGGACGATGGCCCGCGCTGCCGCCTTCTCCGCCGCCGGCTGCAGGGGCGCAAGCGGCATGTTGGCGCCCAGCAGCACCATGCGGTAGCCCTGGGTCAGCGCGGCCAGGGCGAACAGCAGCAGCTCCACCTCGCAGGCCTCTCCCGGCAGCCCGGCCGCCATCAGCCGTGGCCCGCGGCCCGGAATGCCGTAGTGATGATGCAGGCGCGCACCGAGCTTGTTGCGCATGTAGGCGCTGAAAAAGTGCGCCTCCGCCGGGCCCACGGCCTCGCGTGCCCAGCGCGGGCGCAGCTGCTCCAGCAGCGGCAGGACCAGCAGCCGGCTGACCAGGTCCACCGGATACAACGAGAGCGCCTCGTTGTAGGTGGCGTTGAGCGCGTCCTCGTCAAAGCGCTCGATGGCGCGGGTCATGCGCGCCCGGAAGTCGCTCCAGGGGTCCTCGCTGTGGCTGCGGGAGGCGGCCGGCTCCGGGGCGCCGGCACTGTCGATGAGGCGGCGGGCCTGGCCGATGGGGATGCCCTGCTGCAGGAGCTCGAGGATACGGTGGATGCGCTCGATGTCAGCGTCGGTGTAGAGCCGGTGGCCCTTGGGCGTGCGCTGCGGCCGGACGAGACCGTAGCGACGCTCCCAGGCCCGCAGGGTGACCGGGTTGACGCCGGTGAGGGTGGACACCGTGCGGATGGGGTAGAGGCCGTCTCCTTCAGGCATCGCGTCAGGGCTGCTGAGCGATACTCGATCGTCCTGCGCTTGGGAGTCTTGCATGGCGGCTCCAGCGGGGCCTCTATCTGGACGGGTGAGTATAAGATAGGATCGTACAAGATTTGTATCAATTCTGACAGGCACGCCCCATGCACGACAGCGCCCGCACCGACGGCCGGATCGCCTTCATCAGCGGTGCGAGTGCCGGAATCGGCCGCGCACTGGCCGAGCGCCTGGCCCGTGATGGCTGGCAGGTGGTCATCTCCTCGCGCCGCGCCGAGGCACTGGAGGCGATCCGGGAGGCCAATCCGCAGCTCGCCCCACGGCTGCATCCGCGGGTCATGGACGTCACCGATGCCGCCGCCTGCGCCGCCGTCTTCGCCGAGGTGGAATCGAGCCTCGGCGAGGTGGATACCCTGATCCTGAATGCCGGCGACTACGACCCGATGCGCCTGGACGACTTCGATCCGGCGCTCTTTCGCCGGCTGGCCGAGGTCAACTACCTGGGCGCGGTCAATGGCGTGGCTGCTGCCCTCGGGCCCATGCGCCGCCGGGGCCGCGGCCAGATCCTCGTGACCGCGAGCCTCTCGGCCTACCGCGGGCTGCCACGGGCGGCGCCCTACGGCGCGAGCAAGGCCGCGGTGCTGAACATGGCCGAGGCCCTGCGCCCGGAGCTGGAGGGCACCGGGGTCGCGCTGCGGGTCATCAACCCGGGATTTGTCCGCACCCGCCTCACGGACAAGAACGACTTCCGCATGCCGCAGCTCATCACCCCGGAGCAGGCGGCGGACTACATCGCCCGCGAGCTCGACGGACGCGGCTTCGAGATCATGTTCCCCAAGCGCTTCGGCTGGACGCTGAAGCTGCTGCGGCTGCTGCCCTACCGGCTCTACTTCGCGCTCACCCGGCGCATGGTGGGCAGATGACGCCGCTCGAGGCGTATTGCGAGTTCTTCGCCGGGCTGCAGCGGGCGGACCTCGAACGCCTCGATGCCGTGTTTACCGAGGACGCCCGCTTCCGCGACCCGTTCAACGATGTCCGCGGCCGGAACGCGGTGCGCGCCGTGTTCGAGCACATGTTCGCGGTCTGTGCGGAGGCGCGCTTCGAGGTCCTGGAGGCGGTGCCCGATGGGCGCAGCGGCTACATCCGCTGGCGCTTCCACTTCCGCCTGGCCCGGGACCGGGCACCGCGCCGGCCGGTGGAAGGGGTCTCGCGCGTGGCTTTCGCCGACGACGGGCGGGTGCAGGAGCATATCGACTACTGGGATGCGGCCGGCGAGCTCTACACCCAATTCCCCGTGCTGGGCGGGCTCATGCGCTGGCTGCGCCGGCGGCTGGCAGCGCCGCAGACCTCTCTGCCGGTTCGGTACTGATTTCCGGACTTCGGACTAACCGCAAAGACGCGAAGGGCGCGAAGTCGCGGAGAGTGGATCCTGATTGCTTCGCTGCCACCCCGCCTCGAACCGGGCACCGCCGTCGAATCGCCAACGGCGCCGCGGAGTCATCGCAGGTCGCCTGCGTCATCCGCTCAGGATGGCGTTTCTGCCGCCTCCAGACCGTGCACCCGCTCGCGGGTACTGGCGTGGGCGGCGCGGTCGTGGGGGAAGTTCCACACCAGCGCCGTCGCCGCCAGCTTGAACAGGATCGGCAGGCCGCCGTAGAAGAGCGCGAGCGCCAGCGTCCCCTCGCCGTTGGCCGGCTGGGTGGCGTCGAAGCCGAACCACTCCAGGGCCGGGAAGGCCACGCCGACGGCGAGTGCCAGGGCGAGCTTGGTGGCGACGTTCCAGATGCCGAAGTACAGGCCGGTGCGCCGGCCGCCGCCGCGGGCGGTGTCGACGTCCACCAGATCCGCCTGAATCGCCGCCGGCAGTGCCATGTCCACGGCAACGCTGACCCCGGACAGCACGCAGATGGCCAGGAACAGCCAGGTGTCTCCCGCACCGAGGAACGGCACCCAGGCGAAGACCAGGCAGTTCCAGAGCATGGACACGGCCCAGGCCCGGTGCTTGCCCACGCGGCGCGAGAACCACAGCCACGCCGGCAGCGCCGCGACGCCGGCGATGAAGTAGGCGAGCAGTAGCACCCCGGTCCAGTCCCGGGCGGCCAGCACATGGGCGACGAACAGGGTGAACAGCGCCGCCGGCAGGCCGTTGGCCATGCCGTTCATGACGTAGGCCGACACCAGGCGCAGGAACGGCCGGTTGTCCCGAAGCAGCGCCCAGCCGGCGTGCCAGCCCACCGGATGGCTCGTGAACCGGTGCTCCGGCACCCGGGACAGCGTCAGCACCACGGCAAGCGGAAGGCAGATCGCCAGCACCCAGGCAAGCCCCGCCAGGGTCGCGGCGTCGGCCCGCCCGGCGCCGATCAGCGCCGGCCAGGCCACCGCCAGCAGGGTGCCGGCGATCATGAAGCCCTCCCGGCTCGCGGTGAGGCTGGCGCGCTCGTCGTAGTCCTCGGAGAGCTCGGCGCCCCAGGCGGTGTACGGCAGGGACATCAGCGTCCAGCCCAGGTAGGCGGCGAGGCCCCAGCCGAGCAGGTAGACCAGGGTCACGTCCTCGGGTGGGCGGAACAGCGCCCAGGCGCTGACCAGCAGCAGCGGCGTGCCCGCGGCGATCAGTGGGCGACGGCGGCCCCAGCGGGTCTGCAGGCGGTCGCCAAGGCTGCCGATCAGCGGGTCGGTGACCACATCCCACAGCCGGGCCACCAGCAGCGCCACGCCCACGGCGCCGAGACCCAGGGTCTCGCTGTAGAAGCCTGGCAGGAAGACGTACATGGGAATGCCCATCACCGCCAGCGGCAGGGCGGGCAGGCCGTACAGCAGTACGGTGCTGCGGGCCAGCGTCCCGTTTCGCAATTTCCTGCTCACGCCGAGGCCCGCAGCGACACGCGGAGCAGGCAGGCACTTGCGAACCGGGGCACCAGGCTCACGGGCGTCGCAGCAGGATGCGGCTGACGTCTATGGTGCCGGTGCGGAAGCCGGCGTAGCAGTAGGCGAGGTAGTAGCGCCAGAGGTTGACGAAGCGCTCGTCGAAGCCGAGGCGGTAGACCTCCGGCAGCACCCGCGTGAAGTTGGCGTCCCACAGCAGCAGGGTCTTCGCGTAATGCTGGCCGAGGCCCGTGAACTCGGTGACCTCGAAGCCGGCCTGGTGGCACTCGGCGCGCAGCCGATCCGGGCTCGGCAGCATGCCGCCGGGGAAGATGTAGCGCTGGATGAAATCGGGGCTGCGCCGGTACTCCTCGAAGCGGTCGGCGGCGATGGTGATGCCATGCAGTCCGATGCGACCGCCCGGGCGCACCCGCTCATGGAGCATCCGGAAATAGGCCGGCCAGTACTCCTCGCCCACGGCCTCCAGCATCTCGATGGAGGCGGCGTGGTCGAAGCGCCCGCTGACGTCGCGGTAGTCCTGCAGGCGCAGCTCGATGCGGTCCGCGAGACCCTGCTCGGCAACGGCCCGGCGGGCCCAGGAGAGCTGCTCGCTGGAGAGCGTCAGGCCGGTTACCCGGGCGCCGCGGCGTGCGGCCTCGATGGCAAAGCCGCCCCAGCCGCAGCCGATCTCGAGGATATGCTCGCCCGGCTGAACCGCCATGGCGTCCAGCAGGGCGCGGTACTTGTGGCGCTGCGCCTCCGCCAGGGGCTGGTCCGGCGTCTCGAACACCGCGGCGGAGTAGGTCATGGTCTCGTCGAGCCAGAGGCGGTAGAAGTCGTTGCCGAGGTCGTAGTGGGCGCTGATGTTGCGGCGGCTGCCCCGCGGGGTGTTGCGCCGCACCCAGTGGCGCGCGGCGAGCCACGCCCGATGGGTGCGGGAGGGCTCCATGCGGCGCTGGAAGGCATCCTCGTTGCGCAGCATCAGCTCCAGCAGATGCGCCGTGTCGGGGCTGCTCCAGTCGCCGGCCATGTAGCTCTCGGCAAACCCCACCGAGCCGCGGGCGAGCACCCGGGCGACCAGCCGCAGCGGCCTGTGCAGCCGCAGCTCGCCGTGCGGGCCGGGCTCCGGGCCCTGGATCAGGAACGGCTCGCCGTCGGCGAGCTGGCCGGTCATGCGCCCGCGGCGCAGGCGCGCGAGCCAGGCAAGCAGGATGCGCGCGCCCAACGGCAGCGGCGAAGGGAGGTCGACGACAGCGTCCCGAGTGGGATTCATCGGCTGATCTCCGTGGCCGGCGGTGCGGGCTTGCGGTGAAAACGCCCGCCCCGCAACCAGATTTTCAGCGCCTGCCAGTGAATGGCGGCGATTACCTTGAGGGTCATGAGCGGCACGGCCAGTGCCGCCCACAGCAGGCCGGCGTCCCCCGCCGGCCGCTCGCTCCCGAACTGGACCGCGATCAGGGCGGGGTGTTCCGGGTCGGCATCGTCGTGCCAGTTGACGGTGGCCGAGTAGCGCTCGCCGGGGGCGCTGAAGCGGAAGCGGTAATGGCCCTCGCGGGGCAGGAAGGGCGAGACATGGAACCGCTTCGGCGCCTGGTCGCGCAGGTGCTCGGGCAGCGGCGCGCCGCCGTCGTGCAGCAGGTAGCCATGCCACTCGCCGAAGGTGTTGCGCACCTCGCAGAGCACCGCGCGCAGGCGCCCGTCGGCATGCCGGCAGAACCACACCGAGAGCGGGTTGAACACGTAGCCCAGCACCCGCGGGTAACAGAGCAGCTCGACCCGGCCGCCGGCGAGGTCGACGCCGGCCTCGGCCAGCTGCGCGTCGATCCACGGGCGCAGCGGGGAGCCGTCCTTCGGCCCGTGGTCGCGGTCGTGGAGCGCGAGCAGGTTGAAGCGGTTGTGGCTGAACAGCCGTCTCGTCGCCGCAGCCTCGTCGAGCCGGTCGATGTCGGCGAGCAGGCTGAACACGCGGTAGCGGAAGCGGTAGCAGGGCGGCCGGCGCCGCTCGTGGATGAGCGTGCCGCGATAGAGCCGCAGGGCGGCGCCGGGCGCGCTCATGATACCGCCGGGGCCCCGACCGTCGGCGTGGCGGCCGCTGCCGGGGCCGGCGCCGCGACGCCGTGCCAGGGTGCCGGCGCGCCGAGCTGCTCGGCGACCTGCACGGCACTGGCGAAGGCGTCCTCGTGGAAGCCGTAGCCGTGATAGCTGCCGCAATACCAGATGCGGTCCCGGCCCTGGATCACCGGCAGCAGGCGCTGGGCGCGCATGGCCTCGCGGTCGAACACAGGGTGCGCGTATCCCTCGCGACGGATCACCGTATCCGCCGCAGGCGGATCGAGCGGGTTCAGGGTCACCAGGACGTCGGTCGCCGTCGGCAGGTTCTGCAGCCGGTTCATCCAGTAGGTCACGGACACGGGGCGAGTGCCGTCCGCGGCCTGCCGGGTGAGGTGATTCCAGGACGACCACACTGACCGCCGCCGCGGCATCAGCCGCCGGTCGGTGTGCAGCCAGGCGTCGTTATGCTGATAGCCGAAGGCGCCGAGCACGGTGCGCTCCCAGAATGAGGGCTGCTCCAGCATCGCCAGCGCCTCGTCCGCATGGGCGCCGATCACCACCTCGTCGAACCGCCCGAGCTCGCCCGCGTCGCCGTACAGCCGCACCCCGTCGCCCCCGTCCGCGCGCACCACCTGGCGAACCGGCGTGCCCGTCACCACAGTCTGGATGCCGGCCTGCAGCCTTGTCAGGTACTCGCGCCCGCCGCCGCTGACGGTGCGCCACTGGGGCCGGTCGCGCAACCGGATCAGGCCATGATTGTGGAAGAAGCGCAGGAACGACTGCGCCGGAAAGCGCAGCATGACGTCCTGCGGGCAGGACCAGATGGCGGCGCTCATGGGCAGCAGATAGTACCGCCGGAAGGCGGCGCCGAGGCCGAGCTCGTCCAGCAGCTCGCCCAGGGCGAGATCCTCCGGCAGCCCCACGGTGAGCCGGCGCCCGGCCTCGCCGTTGAAGCGCAGGATGTCCCGCACCATGCGCCAGAAGCGCGGCCGCAGCAGGTTGCGGCGCTGCGCGAACAGCCCCGCAAGCCCGCTGCCTGAGTATTCCAGGTCAAGATCCGTCGCCGCGAACGCGAACGACATGTCCGACTCCTGGGTGGCCACGCCGAGGTGGCTGAACAGCGCCGTGAGCTGCGGATAGTTGGGCTCGTTGTAGACGATGAAGCCGGTGTCCACCGGCACCTCGCCCTCCGGAAGGTGGCAGATCACGGTATTCGTGTGCCCACCGAGCCGGCCCCGGCCTTCGAACAGAGTCACGTCGTGCTGGCGTGCCAGCAGCCAGGCGGCGCCGGTGCCGGCCACGCCTCCCCCAACGACGGCAATGCGTCGACGCTGCATGCGGAATCCCCTGGTGCAATAGCTATACGATAATTGTACAGCCGTCATTGCTCGTCAAGCGGCGGCGTTGCCGCGGACGATTGGTCCGGGCACGGGCCCGGCGTATCCTGTGCCGCAGGCCCCGCAATGGACAGATACCGCCGTGAGCCACTCGGACCGCGAATTCGTTCCGCTCAGTCTTGCCATCCTCACCATCTCGGACACCCGCACCGCGGCCGATGACCGTTCCGGCGACACTCTGGCCGAAGCGGCCGCCGAGGCCGGTCATCGGGTCGCCGAGCGACGGATCGTACGCGATGACCGCTATGCCATAAGGGCTGCGATCTCGGAGTGGGTTCTGGATGCACGGACGCACGCCATCATCACCACCGGCGGGACCGGGTTCACCGATCGCGACGTCACCCCGGAGGCGGTGCGGCCGCTGTTCGACCGCGAGATTCCCGGCTTCGGCGAGCTCTTCCGTCAGCTCTCCCACGGCGAGATCGGTACCTCCATGCTCCAGTCCAGGGTGCTCGCCGGGATCGCCAATCACACGCTGATTGCCTGCCTGCCCGGCTCCCCCGGGGCCTGCCGCAGCGGCTGGCGCGGCATTCTCGCCGACCAGCTGGACGTGCGCCATCGGCCCTGCAATCTCGCCGAGCTGGTGCTGCTGGTCTGAGCCATGGTGGTCTCCCGGCGCCGGCCGCGCGGGGAGACGCGGCGGGAGATCCTGGCGCTGGCGGCGCGACTGCTGCAGACCCGGGGCTACCACGGCTTCAGTTTCCACCACCTCGCGGAGGGGCTGGGGGTGCGCACGCCCGCCGTGCACTACCACTTTCCCACCAAGGCGGATCTTGCCGCCGCCGTCCTGCGCCGCTTCCGCGACGATTTCGCCTGGTGGCGCGAGCAGCCGACGCTGCGCGCACTGCCCGCCCACGCCCAGATGGAGGCCTTCCTGGACCTGGAGGCGCGCTACGTCGCCGAGGGCAAGGTCTGCCCGCTGGGCATGGCCGGGGTGGAGTTCGCCTCGCTGCCGCCCGCGGCCTGCCGCGAGGCGCAGGCGCTGATGCACGAGCTGCGGGACTGGCTCGCGGCGCGGCTCGCCGCCGCCCGGGAGCAGGGCCAGTGCACCTTCGCCGGCAGCGCCGAGGACACGGCCCTGGCGGTGATGGCGGCGGCCCAGGGCGGCCTGCAACTGGCGCGCCTGAACGGCGCTGATGACTTCGCCGCAGTGCGCCGCGCGCTGCGTACTGCCCTGGGCGGCGATCCGTCGGCCCCCTGAGAACTGACCGTACAGCCACGAAAATTAGTATAGTTCGCGACCCAACCCGCGCCCGGATGCAAGCATGCTGGACCCCGTCATCGCCCCCTCGATCCTTGCCGCCGACTTCGCCCGCCTGGGCGAGGAAGTGGACGCCGTGCTGGCCGCCGGAGCCGACTGGGTCCATTTCGACGTCATGGACAACCACTACGTCCCGAACCTGAGCTTCGGCCCGGTGGTCTGCCAGGCGCTGCGGCGGCACGGCGTGACCGCGCCCATCGACGTCCACCTCATGGTGAAGCCGGTGGACCGCATCGTGCCTGAGTTCGCCGCTGCCGGCGCCGATCTCGTCAGCTTCCACCCCGAGGCGAGCGAGCATGTCGACCGCACCCTGCAGCTCATCCGCGACCAGGGCTGCCGCAGCGGGCTCGTGTTCAACCCGGCGACGCCGCTGGACTGCCTGCGCTACGTGATGGACAAGGTGGATCTGGTGCTGATCATGTCCGTGAACCCAGGCTTCGGCGGCCAGGCCTTCCTGCCCTCGGCGCTGACCAAGCTGCGCGAGGCGCGACGGATGATCGCCGACAGCGGCCGCGAGATCCGCCTCGAGGTGGACGGCGGCGTCAAGGTGGACAACCTCGCCGAAGTGGCCGCGGCGGGCGCCGACACCTTCGTCGCCGGCTCGGCGATCTTCGGCGAGGCCGACTATGCCGAGGTGATCGCCCGCATGCGCGCCGAGCTCGCGGGGGTGGCGGCATGATCCGGCCCGCGGCGGTGCTCTTCGACCTCGACGGCACGCTGGTGGACAGCGCCCCCGATCTCGCCACCGCGGTCAATCGCACCCTGGCCGAGCTCGGCCACGCCCCCGTGGTGGAGGACACGGTCCGGGTGTGGATCGGCAACGGCGCCCGGACGCTGATGGCCCGGGCCCTCGCCGGCCGGCGCGAGTTGGTGGAAGAACCGCCCGGGCTGGAGGCGGCGCTGGAGCGGTTCTTCCAGCACTACCGGGACTGCCTGGTGGACCGCAGCCGGCCCTATCCCGGGGTGCGGACGGGGCTCGACACCCTGCGCGGGCTGGGGCTGCCGCTGGGCGTGGTGACCAACAAGCCGGAGCGCTTTACGGCGCCGCTGCTGGAGGCGCTCGACCTGGCGGAATACTTCCGGGTGCTGGTGGGTGGCGACACCCTGCCGGTGAAGAAGCCCGACCCGGCGCCGCTGGAGCATGCCGCGCGGG
The DNA here is from genome assembly GCF_020883455.1 of Spiribacter halobius. Taxonomy (NCBI): domain Bacteria; kingdom Pseudomonadati; phylum Pseudomonadota; class Gammaproteobacteria; order Chromatiales; family Ectothiorhodospiraceae; genus Sediminicurvatus; species Sediminicurvatus halobius. Next base: position 419,277 of record NZ_CP086615.1, read on the forward strand.
CACTCGCGGTGCCGGTGGCGGACTGCCTGCTGGTGGGCGACTCGCGGGCCGATCTCGACGCCGCGCTGGCGGCGGGCATGCCGATGGTGCGCGTGCCCTATGGGTATCCCGGCGGGGATGCTACATTTGAGGACCATCCGGAGCTGGAGGTCGCCAGCGTCGATCAGCTGGCGGCCCGGATCGAGGCGGAGCACACCCATGGCGGAGCCGGTCACCGGACAGCCTGAGATCCCAGGGCGCGCGGCCAGCGCGCGATGGCGGCGCTGAGCGTCTGCATCCTCGTCCCGTTGACCCCTGGCTGCCGGAAGTGACCATGGATCCGACCACATTCGCCGAGCTCGCGCGTGCGGGCTACACCCGCATCCCCCTGGTACGCGAGGTCCTCGCAGACCTCGATACCCCCCTGTCCACCTATCTCAAGCTCGCCGAGGGGCCGGGCAGCTACCTGTTCGAGTCCGTGCAGGGCGGCGAGAAGTGGGGGCGCTATTCCATCATCGGCCTGCCCTGCCGGCTGCAGTACCGCATCCACGGCCACCGGGTGGAGACCCGCGTGGACGGCGAAGTGGTGGCCGCGGAGACCGTGGACGACCCGCTGGCCTGGGTGGAGTCCCGGCACGCCGAGGTGCATGCCGCGCCGGCCACGGACCTGCCGGCGCTGCCGCGCTTCCTGGGCGGGCTGGTGGGCTACTTCGGCTACGACACCGTGCGCTACATCGAGCCGCGGCTGGGCGAGTGCCCCAATCCCGACCCCCTCGGCGTGCCCGACATCCTGCTCATGGACTCCGAGGAGGTGCTGGTCTTCGACAACCTCGCGGGGCGCCTGTACCTGGTGGTCAACGTCGAGGCGGCCGAGGGCGAGGCGGCCCTGGAGCGCGGCCATGCCCGGCTCGAGGCCCTCGGCCAGCGCCTGCGCGTCGAGGCCCTGCGCTACGGCCGGCCCAGCCCGCCGCGCACCGTGGCGGAGGAGGACTTCACCTCGAGCTTCAGCCAGCCGGACTACGAGGCCACCGTGGAGCGCATCCGCCGCTACATCGTCGATGGCGACTGCATGCAGGTGGTGCCCTCGCGGCGCATGACCGCGCCCTACAGCGGCCGGCCGCTGGATCTGTACCGGGCGCTGCGCTGCACCAACCCCTCGCCGTACATGTTCTTCCTCGACTTCGGCGACTTCCAGGTGGTGGGCTCTTCGCCGGAGATCCTGGCCCGGCTCGAGGCCGGCGAGGTCACCCTGAGGCCCATCGCCGGTACCCGCCGGCGCGGGCGCAGCGAGGACGAGGACCGCGCCCTGGAGGCGGAGCTGCTGGCGGACCCGAAGGAGCTCGCCGAGCACCTGATGCTCATCGACCTCGGCCGCAACGACGTCGGCCGGGTGAGCGAGACGGGCACGGTGCGGGTCACCGACCGCATGACCATCGAGCGCTACAGCCATGTCATGCACATCGTCTCCAACGTCACCGGCCGGCTGCGGGCGGGGCTCGGTCCGATGGACGTGCTGCGGGCGACCTTCCCCGCGGGCACCCTTTCCGGGGCGCCCAAGATCCGTGCCCTGGAGATCATCGACGAGGTGGAGCCGGTCAAGCGCGGGGTCTATGCCGGGGCGATTGGCTACCTCTCCTGGTCCGGCAACATGGACACCGCCATCGCCATCCGCACCGCGGTGATCAAGAACGGCGAGGTGCACGTGCAGGCCGGCGGCGGCATCGTCCACGACTCCGACCCGGCGGCGGAGTGGGAGGAGACGGTGAACAAGGGCCGCGCCCTGTTCCGGGCGGTGGCGATGGCCGAGGCCGGACTGGATAGCGGTTGAGCGGCGCTCGCGCGGAGGCAGCCATGCTGTTGATGATCGACAACTACGACTCCTTCACCTACAACCTCGTCCAGTACCTGGGCGAGCTCGGGGCCGAGGTGGCCGTGCGGCGCAACGACGCCATCGGCATCGAGGAGATCGAGCGCCTCGCCCCGGCGCGTATCGTCATCTCGCCGGGGCCCTGCACCCCCAACGAGGCCGGCGTCTCGCTGGCGGTGGTGGAGCGCTTCGCGGGGCGTATCCCGCTGCTCGGCGTCTGCCTCGGCCACCAGGCCATCGGCCAGGCCTTCGGCGCGCGGGTGGTGCACGCAGGGCAGGTCATGCACGGCAAGACTTCCTGGGTGCATCACCGCGGCGAAGGCGTCTTCCGCGGGCTGCCGCAGCCCATGGAGGCAACCCGCTACCACTCCCTGGTGCTCGCGCCGGACAGCCTGCCGGACTGCCTCGAGGTCACCGCCTGGACCGAGCATGCCGATGGCACGCTGGAGGAGATCATGGGCGTACGCCACCGCAGCCTCGACGTCGAGGGCGTGCAGTTCCATCCGGAGTCCATTCTCACGGCGGCGGGCCACGACCTGCTGCGCAACTTTCTCGAGCGGCCGGCGGCGGCCGCCTGAGCACGGCGAGGCGGGAGGAGCATCACTCATGGAGATGCGGGAGGCGATCCGCGCGGTCATGGAGCGCGAGGATCTCGACCACGAGGCGATGACCGGCGTCATGCGCCGGATCATGACCGGCGAGGCGACGCCGGCGCAGATCGGCGGCTTCCTCGTCGGCCTGGCCATGAAGGGCGAGACCGTCACCGAGATCGCCGCGGCGGCCGCCGTGATGCGCGAGCTCGCCACCCGCGTCGACGTGCCCACCGAGCATCTGGTGGACACCTGCGGCACCGGCGGTGACGCCCGCGGCACCTTCAACATCTCCACGGCCACGGCCTTCGTGGTCGCTGCCGCCGGTGGCCGCGTGGCGAAGCACGGCAACCGCTCCGTCTCCAGCGCATCCGGCAGCGCCGACGTGCTCGAGGCCGCCGGCGCGAATATCGATCTGGCCCCGGCGCAGGTGGCGGCCTGCGTCCAGCGCACCGGGGTCGGTTTCCTGTTCGCCCCACGCCATCATTCGGCCATGCGTCACGCCGTCGGCCCCCGCCGGGAGATGGGGGTGCGGACGCTGTTCAACCTGCTCGGGCCGCTCACCAATCCCGCCGGGGCCCCGAATCAGCTCATGGGCGTGTTCGCCGGGCACTGGGTGCGCCCGCTTGCCGAGGTGCTGCAGACCCTCGGCAGTGAGCGGGTGATGGTGGTGCACTCGGAGGACGGGCTCGATGAGATCAGCGTCGGCGCGCCGACCCATGTGGCCGAGCTGCGGGACGGCACGGTCCGCGAGTACCGCATCCGCCCGGAGGATTTCGGCCTCGCCACTGCCGATCTCGGCCCGCTGCGGGTGGACTCCGCCGAGCGCAGCCTCGAGATCATCCGCGCGGTCTACGACGGCATCCCCGGTCCGGCCGCGGACATGCTGGCGCTGAACGCCGGGGCGGCGATCCACGTCGCCGGCCTGGTGGACGACCTCGGCACCGGCGTGGCCCGCGCGCGGGAGGCCCTGGCCGACGGCAGCGCCCGCGACGCCCTGGAGCGATTCGTACGCACCACCCGGGAACTGGCCGCGGAGGCATCATGAGCGACGGCACCCCCGATATCCTGCGCCGCATCCTGCAGCGCAAGGCGGAGATCGTCGCCGAGCGCAGCGAGCAGATCGGCCTGCGGGCGTTCAGCACCCGCGTCGAGCAGGCGCCGCCGGTGCGCGGCTTCCGCGCCGCCCTGGAGGCGCGGATCGGCGCCGGCGACGCCGCCGTGATCGCCGAGGTGAAAAAGGCCTCCCCCAGCAAGGGCGTGCTGCGGGAGGCCTTCGACCCCGCCGCCATCGCCCGCAGCTACGAGGCCGCCGGCGCCGCCTGTCTTTCGGTGCTCACCGACGAGGACTTCTTCCAGGGCCGCGACGAGGACCTGCAGCTCGCCCGCGGCGCCTGCGGCCTGCCGGTGCTGCGCAAGGACTTCATCATCGATGCCTATCAGGTCTACGAGGCCCGTGCACTGGGAGCGGACTGCATCCTGCTGATCGTCGCCGCCCTCGGCGACGCCACCCTGAAGGAGCTGCACCTCCTCGGCCAGGAGCTCGGCATGGACGTGCTGGTTGAGGTCCACGACGCCGAGGAGCTCGACCGGGCGCTCGCCATCGGCGCGGAGCTCATCGGCATCAACAACCGCGATCTGCGCACCTTCGAGACCGACATCGATACCACCCTGCGCCTGCGCGAGCGCCTCCCGGAAGAGGCCCTCGTGGTCACCGAAAGCGGCATCCACACCGCGGAGGAGGTCGCCCACCTCCGCCGGCACGGGGTACACGCGTTTCTGGTGGGGGAGGCGTTCATGCGGGAACCGGACCCGGGCCGCAAGCTGGCGGAGCTCTTCGGCTAACGCCGTCGAGCTCCGCCAGCTTGCGGCCCGGGTCCGGAGTTCAAAGTTCAAGGTTCAAAGTTCAAAGACCGCAAGAGCGAGCGTCGGGGCACTGGCTAGCTCGCTCGGTCTTTGAACTTTGAACTTGCAACTTTGAACTATGGTGATTTTCAACGCGTGTTGAAAATCACCATCGTCTTGCCACTCACCGAGATCAGCCCCTGCTCCTCCAGGTCCTTCAGCACCCGGCCCACCATCTCGCGGGAGCAGCCGACGATGCGGCCGAGCTCCTGACGGGTGATGCGGATCTGCATGCCATCCGGGTGGGTCATGGCGTCGGGCTCGGCGGCGAGGTCGAGCAGGGTGCGGGCAATGCGGCCGGTGACATCCAGGAAGGCGAGGTCGCGCACCTTCATGCTGGTCTTGCGGAGGCGGTCGGCCATCTGGCCGGCCAGGTGGAAGAGGATCTGCGGGTCGTCGTTGGCGATCTGGCGGAAGCGGTTGTAGCTTATCTCGGCCAGCTCACAGTGCGTCCGGGTGCGGATCCAGGCACTGCGGGTGGTGCTCTGGCCGAACAGCCCCATCTCGCCGAAGAAGTCGCCGGCGTTGAGATAGGCAAGCACCAGCTCGTGGCCGCTCTCGTCGTCCATGAGCACGCTCACCGACCCCTCGATGATGAAATAGAGGGCATCGGATTGGTCGCCGGCATAGATGACCACCGTCTTCGGCGGGTAGCGGCGCCGATGGCAGTGCCTGAGCAGGTGGTCCATGGGGGGCTTGTTCAGCAAATCCTTGGCCGCCTGTACCATTTTTATGTCCTTGTGTGCCGTTGCCGCGGCTGTGTCGCTTATTCGTAGTACACCCCCGCGGCGACCGCAACCATCTTTTTCGAATCGAGAAACGCGCCGTTTCCCGGGGCGTGCCAGTGACGATATACTACCCGGCTTTTCATTCAAAGCGCGTGGCCGGCAGGCGCGTGTGCAGGAGGCAGCATAAGGTGAAGGCGAGTATCCGCTGGCTCGACGGGATGGCCTTCGAGGGCCGCACCGGCAGTGGCCACAGCGTGACGGTGGACGGGCCGCCGGACCTCGGCGGGCGCGACCGCGGGCCGCGGCCGATGGAGCTGCTGCTGCTCGGCGTCGGCACCTGCTCGGCGGTGGACGTGGTGCACATCCTTCAGCGCGGGCGCCATCCGGTGAGCGACTGCGAGGTGGACGTCGCCGCCGAGCGCCGGGACGAGCCGCCCAAGGTGTTCACGCATATCCATCTGCACTTCCGCGTCAGCGGCAGCGGGCTCAAGCCGGAGGCCGTGGCGCGGGCGGTACGGCTGTCCGCGGAGAAGTACTGCTCGGCCTCGATCATGCTGGGGCAGGCCGCGGAGATCACTCACGACCACGAGGTCGTGGAGGTCTGAAGCCATCCCTTGGGTGGCCGGACCGTCACGGGAGGTAGCGAGCGTTGGCGCAGTCGGAACGGGTGAAGCTCTACGGCTTCAACAATCTCACGAAGTCGCTCAGCTTCAACATCTACGACATCTGCTACGCCAACACGGCGGCGCAGAGGCGCGACTACATCGAATACATCGACGAGGTCTACAACGCCGAGCGGCTGACCCAGATCCTCACCGGCGTCGCCGAGATCATCGGCGCCACGGTGCTGAACGTCGCCCGCGAGGACTACGATCCCCAGGGCGCAAGCGTGACCATTCTGATCGCCGAGCAGGATGACGGCACCGGCATCGAGGAGACCTACGTCACCGCGCCGGCCTCGCCGGGGCCGCTGCCGGAGACCGTGCTGGCGCATCTCGACAAGAGCCACATCACGGTGCACACCTACCCGGAGAGCCACCCGCATCGCGGCGTGAGCACCTTTCGGGCGGACATCGACGTCTCCACCTGCGGGCTGATCTCGCCGCTGAAGGCGCTCAACTACCTGATCCACTCCTTCGACTCGGACATCGTCACGATGGACTACCGGGTGCGCGGCTTCACCCGGGACGTCGAGGGCCGCAAGCACTTCATCGATCACGAGATCACCTCGATCCAGAACTACCTGGCCGAGGACACCCTGGCGCGCTATCACACCATCGACGTCAACATGCTTCAGGAGAACATCTTCCACACGAAGATGATGCTCAAGGACTGGGACGTGGACGACTACCTCTTCGGCGAGTCCGCGAGCGACCTTCCGGACGAGGAGCGCGACCACATCCGCGAGGTGCTGCGCCACGAGATGCTGGAGATCTTCTCCGGGCGCAACCTCGCCCTCAGCGCCGGGCAGTGATGCTGCGCCCCGGCGCCTTGTCTGGCGTCGGGGCTTTGTGTAGTATCCCGCCTCTTGATCGGGAGCGACGGCTTCGGAGAGCTTTTCCCAATGAGGACCTTCAGCGCCAAACCGGCGGACGTGCAGCGCGACTGGTACGTGGTGGATGCCACCGACAAGACACTCGGTCGGCTCGCCTCGGAGATCGCCTTCCGCCTGCGCGGCAAGCACAAGGCCGAGTTCACGCCCCACGTGGACACCGGTGACTACATCGTCGTGGTGAACGCCGAGCGCGTGGCCTTGACCGGCCGCAAGGCCTCGCAGAAGACCTACCACCGGTTTACCGGCTATGTGGGCCACATGAAGAGCATCACCTTCGACAAGCTCATCACGAGCCACCCGGAGCGGGCCATCGAGCACGCCGTGCGGGGCATGCTGCCGAAGAACCGCCTCGGGCGGCAGATGATCAAGAAGCTCAAGGTCTACAGCGGCCCCGAGCACAACCATCACGCCCAGCAGCCGCAGGCGCTGGAGATCTGATCCCGCCTGAGAGACGGAACAAGACATGGCAACCGAGCAGTATTACGGAACCGGCCGCCGCAAGACCTCCTCCGCGCGGGTCTACCTGCGCCCGGGGCAGGGACAGATCACCGTCAACGGGCGGCCGCTGGATCAGTACTTCGGGCGCGAGACCGCCCGCATGGTGGTGCGCCAGCCCCTGGAGCTCACCGAGACTACCGACAAGCTGGACGTCAATGTTACGGTCTTTGGCGGTGGTTCGAGCGGTCAGGCCGGCGCCATCCGCCACGGCATCACCCGGGCGCTGGTCCAGTACGACGAGGACATGAAGAGCGGCCTCCGCCGCGCCGGCCTCGTCACCCGCGACGCCCGCATGGTGGAGCGCAAGAAGATCGGCCTGCACAAGGCGCGCCGGGCCACCCAGTTCTCCAAGCGCTGATCACGGTTCATTGGGGGATCGTCTAGCGGTAGGACAGCGGACTCTGACTCCGTTAACCCAGGTTCGAATCCTGGTCCCCCAGCCAACATGAAAAAGGCCCGCCACCGAGCGGGCCTTTTTCATGTTGGCTGGGGCACCCGCCCGGCGATCGATCCGCTCACCCGGGTGCGCCGGCGCTCAGCGCGGCAACGTCATCTTCGCTTGTCTATACTCCCGGCGTTTGCCGCCAGGGATGTGCTTAAGGCCTGTGCCTACCCGGGCCTGCACGGGCAGACGCGGGCCCGAACTCCTGGCGGCATCTCACCTGCATTGAGGACCTCCAGAACAAAAAACAGAGGTAATACCCATGACAGCTCGCACCCTGCCATTGGCCACGATCCTGCTGCTCGCCCTGTTTCTTGCTGCCTGCGCGACCACCTCGGGAACCCAGGTTTCGGACGACGACCTTGGGCAGATCACGAAAGGGGAGACGACCTACTCCGAAGTCATCGAGCGCCTCGGCGAGCCGGACTCGACGAAGACCACCGGTGAAGGCCGCATGATCGCGTACAACTACTCCGAGGCGCGCCCTGGCCTGCTGAGCTACGTGCCGTACGCCTCCGCCCTGAGCAAGACCGACACCGAGTACCGTGTCGTTTACATCTTCTTCGATGACAGCGACGTTGTTCGCGAGGTGCAGGTGGAAGACGGCGGCAGCGAGAGCGGGACGTCGCTTTAGCCCGGTATTCGCGCTGCCTTGCCCGGCGGGCGGTTCAGCGCGCCAATCGAGGAGTGCGGGTCGGGCGTCGTTCAGGCCCCTGCTGCTCGGCGCGGACGGGCTTATCCGCCTTCACGGGTCGGAGAAGACCTTGGCTCGAGACGCGGAGCCGCTGGAGCATCCCCTGCACGTAGCAGCCGCGGGCGACCCGCGGGCGGATGGGCTGTTCCTTCCGCCTGATGCCGCCGGTACCTCGCGCCAGGGTGGTCGGATCAGCTAGTCTGAACCTCGCGCAGAAGAGGAGGTGCCGATGCAGGTGGAGCTCTACGGGGTGTTGCGCGAGGCCGCCGGGCAGAGCCGGGTGGAGATCGGCCTCTCCGGGCCCGTGCGGGTCGCCGAGGTGCTGGAGGCGCTGACCGAGAGCGTGCCCGCGATCGCCCCGCATCTGCCGCGCGTGGCCTGCGCGGTGGGGGACGAGATGGTCGGTCGGGACGACGAGCTCGCCGGCGACCGGCCGCTGGTCCTGCTGCCGCCGGTGAGCGGCGGCTGACGTCCATGCACGAGATCGACGCGGCGCTCGCGCTTTGCAGTGAGCGGGTGGGTGCACTCGCGCCGGTCGCCCAGTCCCTGGAATCGGCTCTGGGTCGGGTCCTTGCGGAGCCGGCCAGCAGCGTGCTGGATCTGCCTCCGTTCGCCCAGAGTGGGCTGGACGGCTACGCCGTGCGGGCGGCCGATACCGAGGCGGCGCCCTCGAGCCTTGCCCTGGCCGGCGAGGTGCCGGCGGGCGCCGTGGCGACGGAGCGCCTGCCGGCGAACGGCGCAGTACGCGTATTCACCGGGGCCATGGTGCCCCCCGGGGCGGATGCGGTGGTGGCCCAGGAACGGGTGCGGGCCGAGCCGGGCCGTATCCATCTGGCAGCGCCGGTGGCTGCCGGCGACGGGTTGCGGAACCGCGGCGAGGAGCTTGCCGCCGGCGCGATCGTCTGCCCGCCCGGCCAGCGCCTGCATGCCGCGCGCCTGGCCGCCCTCGCCGCCGCTGGCGTTGAGCGTGTCATGGTGCGCCCGGCGCCGCGGGTGGCGGTGCTGGTGACCGGTGACGAGGTCCAGCCCGGCGCCGGCGAAACGGCCCCCGGCCGTATCCGCGACGCCAACGGCCCCCTGCTGCGCGGCTGGCTCTCGGAACGCGGCTACCCGGTCGAGATACACCATGTGGCCGACCGCCTGGAGGCCGTTCGCGCGCACCTGGAGCAGGCGCTCGCCGAGGCCGACGTCGTGGTCACCACCGGCGGCGTCTCCGTCGGCGATTACGACCTCGTCATGCAGGCCGCGGCCGACCAGGGCGTGGAGACGGTGTTCTGGCGGGTGCGGCAGAAGCCCGGCAAGCCGCTCTACCTCGGGCTGGCGCCGAACGGCGTGCCGCTGCTCGGCCTGCCCGGCAATCCGGCGGCGGTGCTGGCCGGGGCGTCGGTATTCCTGCGCCGGCTGCTGGACCTGCGCGAGGGGCTGGCGGTGCCGGGCCCCGAGCTCCTCGGCGGCGTCGCAGCCCATCCGGTGCGCCGGGACGGTGTCCGCGACGGCTGGCTGCGGGCCCGCCGCGAGGCGGCGGAGGGGACGGTGCGGCTGCACGTCCTCGATCGTCAGGCCTCCCACATGCTGAGCAACCTCGGCGAGGCGGACGCCCTGGTCCGCGTGCCCGCAGGCGAGACGCCGCTGCCCGCCGGCGCCACGGTCCAGTGGCTGCCCCTGGACTGAGCCGCGCTCCCGCCCTGCACGACCGTACGCCCGCCGCCCGGGGCCGGGGAGCACGCGGGCCGGCTACTTCCGGAAGAACCAGAGGATCAGCGTCAGCACCACGCTCACGATGATCGAGGTCATGATCGGGAAGTAGAAGGTGAACCCCTCCCGGCGCACCAGGATATCCCCCGGCAGCCGCCCCAGCCCGAGCTTCTGCAGCACCGGCCACAGCAGCCCCACGAGAAGGATCACCAGGCCCAGGATGATGAGGAATCTCTGCATGGAATGACGTAGTTCAAAGTTCAGGTTCAAAGTTCAAAGACAGCGAGCCGGACCGCCGTGCTCCAGCCGATGAAGCTGGCATCAAGTCTCCCCCTCATACTTTGAACGTTGAACTGAGCGCTTTGAACTCGGGTCGAGCGCATCAGCGCTCGACCCGCTCCACACCCCCCTCGCTCCCCACCAGCAGCAGGTCCGCCGGCCGCAGCGCGAAGAGGCCGTTGGTGACCACGCCCGGGAGGTCGTTGAGCGCGCGTTCGAGGCGGATGGGCTCGGCGATCTCGAGGCCGTGAACGTCCAGGATCAGGTTGCCGTTGTCGGTGGTGAAGCCCTCGCGCAGCACGGGCCGGCCGCCGAGGCGCGCCAGCTCGCGGCCGATGAAGGAGCGCGCCATGGGGATGACCTCCACCGGCAGCGGAAAGGCGCCGAGCACCCCCACGCGCTTGGCGGCATCGACGATGCACACGAACCGATCGCTCATGGCGGCGACGATCTTCTCCCGGGTGAGCGCACCGCCGCCGCCCTTGATCATCTGCAGGTGGCGGTTCACCTCGTCGGCACCGTCGACGTACAGGGCCAGGCCGTCCACTTCGTTGGCGTCGAGCACGGGGATGCCGAGCTCGCGCAGTCGCGCGCTGCTCGCCTCGGAGCTCGACACCGCGCCGCGGCAGTCGCGCCCGGGCAGGGCGTCGATGAAGTGATTGACCGTGGAGCCGGTGCCCACGCCGATGACGCTGCCCGCCTCCACCAGCGCCGCGGCCGCCTCGGCCGCCGCGCGCTTGCCCGCTTCCCCGCCCATGCCTGTGCCTCCCGGGTAGTCCGCCTGCTGCGTACAGGCCGTTGACGTCAGTCGCTTCGCCCTGTAGCCGGCCGGTCAGCCGCGACGTCGCGGCGGATTCACAGCCGTGCCCAGTGCGAGGCGGGGCGGGAGCGCCCGGGACACGCCGTGAATCCGTCCCTGGAGGCTCGTAGGCGAGGTCCCTCTCGCCTACGGTCCCGGGCGCTCCCGTCCCGCCTCGCACCGCCGGCGCCGAGGGCCTCCTCCGCGGTACTGTTGGCCGCCGGCCCCGCAGCGCCTGTCGCGTGCCTCGGCCGAATCATACTGACCGCGGCAAGCCGGTGGCCAGCGGCGCGCACGGACGCCGAGGCGGCGCGTTGCCGCCGGACCGGTGCAGGCTCCCCGCCGGTCCGCGCCTTATCAGCCCACCGGTCATCCATTACACTCGGGCACCGCAAAACCGCGAGCCGGTCGCCCGAATGAAGAACTACCTGCAGAGCATCCTCACCGCATCCGTCTACGACGTTGCCCGGCAGACCCCCCTGGAGGAGGCGGTGAACCTCTCCCGGCGCCTGAACAATCGCGTGCTGATGAAGCGCGAGGACCTGCAGCCGGTGTTCTCGTTCAAGATCCGCGGGGCCTACAACAAGATCTCCAAGCTCCCCGCGGAGCAGCGCGAGCGGGGGGTGATCTGCTCCTCCGCCGGCAACCACGCCCAGGGCGTGGCGCTGTCCGCCCAGCGCCTCGGCATCAAGGCGACTATCGTCATGCCGCGCACCACGCCGGCGATCAAGGTCAACGCCGTGCGCAACTTCGGCGGTCGGGTGGTGCTGCACGGGGACAGCTACGACGAGGCCAAGGCCCACGCCGAGAAGCTCGTCGCCGAGCGCGGGCTGACCTACATCCCGCCCTACGACGACCCGGACGTCATCGCCGGCCAGGGCACCGTGGGCATGGAGATCCTCAGCCAGCACCCGCGGCCGATCCACGCCATCTTCGTGCCCGTAGGCGGCGGCGGGCTCATCGCTGGCATCGCGGCCTACGTGAAGCAGCTGCGCCCGGACATCCGCATCATCAGCGTCGAGCCCGAGGATGCCCCGACCCTGGAGCGGGCCATGGCCGCCGGGCGGCGGGTAACCCTGGACGAGGTCGGGATCTTCGCCGACGGCGTGGCCGTGCGCCAGATCGGCAAGGAGACCTTCCGCATCGCCCGCGAGCTGGTGGACGAGTGCATGCTCGTCTCCACCGACGAGATCTGCGCCGGCATCAAGGACATCTTCGAGGACACCCGCTCGGTGATGGAGCCGGCCGGGGCGCTGGCCGTCGCCGGCATCAAGAAGTATGTCGAGGAGCGCGGCGTGCGCGCCGAGACGCTGGTCGGCATCAACTGCGGCGCCAACATGAACTTCAACCGCCTCGGCCACGTCGCCGAGCGCGCCGAGCTCGGCGAGCACCGCGAGGCGGTGCTGGCGGTGACCATCCCCGAGCGCCCCGGCAGCTTCCGCGAGTTCTGCGAGACCATCGGCAACCGCTCCATCACCGAGTTCAACTACCGGTTCGCCGACCCGACCGAGGCCCACGTCTTCGCCGGCATCGCCCTAAACGAGGGCCTGAACGAGCGCGACGAGGTCATCGCCGCCCTGCGCGAGCGGGGCTACCCCGTGCTCGACCTCACCGAGGACGAGATGGCCAAGGTCCATCTCCGGCACATGGTGGGCGGGCGCGGCCACAACGTCGCCGACGAGGTGCTCTACCACGTGCGCTTCCCGGAGCGGCCGGGGGCGCTGCTCAAGTTCCTGCGCCGGCTGGGCAAGCGCTGGAACATCTCCATGTTCCACTACCGCAATCACGGCGCCGATTACGGCCGCGTGCTGGTGGGCATTCAGGTGCCGCCGGACCAGCGGGGCCGGTTCCGCGAGAGCCTCGACAAGCTCGGCTACCCTTACAAGGACGAGACCGCCAACCCGGCCTACGCCCTGTTCCTGAGCTGAGCGTTCCGCCGCCGGGGGCGGGCGGGAACGCGGCGGCCTGACCCACGGAGGAGCTCATGACCACGAATACCTTCCGCGCCCTGCGCATCGAGCCCGAGGGCGATGGCTACGCCCGGCACATCCGCGAGCGCCGGCTGGAGGACCTACCCGCCGGTGACGTCCTGGTCCGCGTGCACTGGTCGGCGCTGAACTACAAGGATGGCCTCTCCGCCAGCGGCAACAAGGCGGTCACCCGGGAGTACCCCCACACCCCCGGCATCGACGCCGCCGGCGTGGTGGCCGCGAGCGACAGCCCCGACTGGCGTCCGGGCGACCCGGTGATCGTCACCAGCTACGACCTCGGCATGAATACCGATGGCGGCTTCGGCGAGTACATCCGCGTGCCGGCCGAGTGGGTCGTGCCCATGCCCGAGGGCATGGACGCCCGGGAGGCCATGATCCTTGGCACCGCCGGCTTTACCGCCGCGCTCTGCATCCGCGAGCTGCGCCTGCGGGAAGTCACGCCCGAATCCGGCGACGTCCTCGTCACCGGCGCGACGGGTGGTGTCGGCAGCCTTGCCGTCGCCCTGCTTCACCGGCTCGGTTACAGCGTCCATGCCGCCACCGGCAAGCGGGATGCCGAGGGCTGGCTGCGCGAGCTCGGTGCCGAAGAGATCGTCGACCGCGGCGAGCTGGCGGACGACTCCGGTCGACCCCTGCTGAAACCCCGCTGGGCCGGCGTGGTGGATACCGTGGGCGGCGAGATCCTCGCCCATGCGCTCAAGTGCACGGCCTACCGGGGTGCCGTGAGCTGCTGCGGCCTGGTGGCCTCGCCGGAGCTGCACACCACGGTCTTCCCCTTCATCCTCCGGCACGTAGCGCTCATGGGCGTGGACTCCCAGAACACCCCGGCGCCGATCCGGCGCGACGTCTGGTCGGACCTCGCCGGTGGCTGGAAGCCGGGCATGCTCGACACCATCGCGGTGGAGACGGATCTGGACGGCCTCGGCGCCGAGATCGACCGCATCCTGGCCGGCGGCGTCCGCGGCCGGGTGATCGTGCGCATGGCGCCGGAGCGCTAGCCCGCCGCCGACGGAGGCCGCTGTTCGACGTGGGGGTTCGCGGCGAGGGCGCCGCTGCCACAGGCTCCGATGCGGGCGCCGCGGCCAGGCAGAGCCTGTGGGAGGCGCGCCCCCGCGCCGAATTCCCCGCCCGGGGCCGCTACGGCACCGCCACGTCCACCCAGACGAGCCGGTGGTCCGAGCTCACCACGCCCCGGCCGTCGCCCACCAGCGCGCGCCCGGGTTCGTCGGGCGCCGGCCAGTGCACGCCGGCGTCCAGCATCGTCCAGCGCCGGTCCGGCAGGACGTAGTCGAGACGCAGGCCGAAGGCGCCGAACCAGCCCGTGTGCAGCGCCGGGTCCCCTGCCGGGCGGCGGCGCGCGCTGCGGCTGGCCACCGCGCCGCCGCGGCTGCGGGGCTGCGGGTCCTGCAGGCGTGGATGCCCCAGCAGGGAGCGGATCACCGCGCGCTCGCCGTCGCCGTCCGCCGGATCCGCGTTGAGGTCGCCGAGCAGCACGACGTGCGCTCCCCTCGCCAGGCCGCCGGATCGTCCCCTGTCATCCTCGACCCAGGCGGCGTCGTCGAGGTAGCCCAGCCAGAAGCGCAGCTCGTCGGCATTGCGCAGGCGGTTACGCCGCTCCGGCCCGTCGAAGGCAGGCGGCGTGGGGTGGCTTGCGAGGCAGTGCAGAATTCGGTCGCCCAGGGCCACCGGCACGTCCCAGTGGCTTTTGGAGGAGAGCGGCAACCAGGCCCGCGCGTGCGGCGGATACCAGTGCCCGCCCTGGTCGTCCCGCGGCAGCCGCGCACCCGGCAGGCGACACCAGGGGAAGCGGCGGAAGCTGCGCACCTGGCCGGTGAGAATCGGGTAGCGGGCGAGCAGTGCCATGCCGTACTGGCCCGGGAACTCGCCGAAGCCGAGGGCATCCCCGGGGCCGTCACAGCGGCCGTCGCGGTCCAGGTCGTAGCCCGACGGCACACCGGTGTTAACCGGCGCGCGGAAGCGGTAGGGGTAGTCGGCGCCCGCGGGAGCGAGGTAACCGTCGATGAACTGCGCCAGCGCCGCTCCGTCGGGGTCGTCATCGACCTCGTTCAGCAGCAGGATGTCCGGGGCGACCGCGGCGACAATGGCCGCCACGGCTGCGGCCTGGGGGTCGCCCGTGGCAAGGTCGCGGCAGAGGGCGCCGGCAGCCGGGCGGTTGAGCGCCGTATTGTAGCTGGCGATGCGGACCCGGGGCGGCGTGCTCATGGTGAGGTGCGCTGCGGCATTTACCAGAAGTGGTGGTTCTGGTAGAAATCAGGCCCTACATGTTGTGGAGGTAGCCGGATGGACATCGCCTCGCCCTGCATCGGCGTCTGCCGGGTAGACAACGGCCGCTGCCGCGGCTGCGGGCGCACGCTCAGCGAAATCGCCCAGTGGACGCGCTACAGCGACGCCGAGCGCGCGGCGATCATGCGCCGCCTGGCCCGCCAGGCGGCCCGATGACGGCCCACGAGCCCAAGCTCTGCCCCCGATGCGGGCGGGACTTCGAGTGCCGGCTCGGTTCCATCCATCGCTGCCAGTGCGTGGATGTCCCGCTGGACGACGAGCTCCGCGAGGCCATCGCCCGCCGCTATGACGACTGCCTCTGCCGCGACTGCCTCCAGCAGCTGGCGCGCCGGCCGGAGGCCATCACCGGCTGCCGCTGAACGTCAGGCGCGGCCGGCGTCGAAGTCCGTCGGGGCGTGGAAGTACTCGCTGCTGCGGGCGAAGTCCTCCACCAGCTGGTGGAGCGCCTCCATGCGCAGCTCCGCGGTGCAGAGTGAGGCGCAATCCTCGCAGTCCGGGTCACCGCAAGGCTGGCGGGCATAGAGCCAGTACTGCACCGCACCGGCCAGCAGCCCGTCGGCGATCTCCCAGACGTCCCCCTCAGGCTCGGCGTCGGCCAGGCGGTTGCCGAGCTCGACGGCCTCCCGCGAGGCGATATCGTAGCTTGCTTCCTCGTCGCTCATCGGCGGTCCTGTGCTGTGCACGCTGTTGCGGCGGCTGACGTGAATGGTACCAGTCCGCGGGCCTGGGCTGGCCGCGGGATGCGTCCCGGCGAGGTTTGTCGCTATCATCCCGGAATGCTGGGGCCGTGCCCCGGCGTTCCGGATTGAAGGTTTGCTGTGGAAAGCCTGTTCAGCACTGTCGAGCCGCCCGCCAGCGCCCGGCTCTCCGACGCCATAGCCGAGCAGATCGAGCGACACGTGGTGGAAGGGCGGCTGCGCCCGGGAGACGCCTTGCCGGCGGAGCGCGAGCTCTCCCGGCAGATGGAGGTCTCGCGGCCCTCCCTGCGGGAGGCCCTGCTGAAGCTCGAGGCCAGGGGCATCCTCGCCGTGCGCCGGAATGCCGGCTATACCGTGGCCGAGGTCACGGCGCCCAGCCTGACCGACCCGCTGCTGCGCCTCATGGAGACGCAGCCCAAGGCGGTGGCGGACGTGCTCGAGCTGCGTCAGGGCCTGGAGACGCTCACCGCCGCCCTCGCCGCCATGCGCGCGAGCGACGAGGACCTGCAGGCCATCGAGCTCGCCGCCGAGCGCATGGAGGAGGCCCAGGAAGCCGGGGACGCCGGCACCGCCGCGGAGTGGGATGCGCGGCTGCACCTCGCGGTGGCGGAGGCGAGCCACAACGTGGCGCTGGTGCACGTCATGCGCGGGCTGTTCTCGGTGATGCGCGATCACGTGCGTCGCGCGCGGGAGGCCCTGCTGGTGCGCGAGGCCGCCGAGCATCTGCTGCGCGACCAGCATCGCGCCCTGGTGGACGCAGTGCGTGCGGGCGACCCGGAGGCCGCGGTGCGTGCCGCCGAGGTGCACCTGCGCTTCGTGCGTACCGGCGTGGGCCAGGGCGGCAGCGGACCCCCGTCCGGATGAGACCGGACTGCGGTGCCGGCCGCGACGCATCGCCCCGACCCTGCGGGCGCCGAACCCAATGGAGACGAGCAGCATGACCGACAGCATGGACCCGCAGGGCGCCATCGAGCAGGTAGGGCGCCTGATCCGGGACATCCCCGACTTCCCCAAGCCGGGCATCGTGTTCAAGGACATCACGCCGCTGCTGGGCGATGCCCGGGGCTTCCGTGCCAGCATCGACCTGTTCGCGGAGCGGCTCGGGGGCGAGCCGCTCGACTACGTGGTGGGGATCGAGTCCCGGGGGTTCATCTTCGGCGCGGCACTGGCCGATCGCATCGGCGCCGGCTTCATACCCGTGCGCAAGCCGGGCAAGCTGCCGGCGGAGGTGCACCGCTGCGAGTATCAGCTGGAGTACGGCACCGACGCCCTGGAGGTCCACCGCGACGCCTTCGGCGCCGGCGCCCGGGCGGTGATCATCGACGACCTCCTCGCCACCGGCGGCACCGCCCACGCCACCGGCCAGCTCATCCGCCGCCTCGGCGGCGAGCTGGTCGGCTACCTCTTCCTCATCGAGCTCACCTTCCTCAACGGCCGCCGACGCCTGGACAACGCCCCGGTCACTTCCCTGATTCGCTACTGATTTCGCTTGATTCTGGCGTTGGATTAAACACAACGACACGACGGGCACAACGATTCACGACGCGAGAGAGACGGAGAAAGACTGGAACGCCAAGAGCGTGATGAGGTTTGCCTGCAAGACGCTCCAGCCGATCTCCGCGGCTTTCTACTTCGTTTCGGGAATTTTCGCTCGTAGCGGTTCTGCCGGGCTCTGCAAAGGAATATCTCTTCCGTTGTGAATCGTTGTGCCCGTTGTGTCGTTGTGTTTAAACCTCACGCCCGCAGCGGTTGCAGACCGCGCTACCGACCGACCGCCGCCAGCCCGCGCAAGGTGTCGTAGATGCGTTGGTGCTCGGGGGTGGCGATGCCGTGCCGGGCGCCGAGGGTGAGGATCGCGCCGGTGATGGCGTCGAGCTCGAGGCGGCGGCCGGCGCGGTAGTCCTGGAGCATGGAGGAGACGTTGTCCGCGGTGGCGCGGGCCACCGCCGCGGTGCGTGCGGCGGCGCCCTCGGCGAAGCGGTAGCCGGCGGCGGCGAGCACCGCGTCCGCCTCGGCACCGAGGGACTCCAGGGCCGCCCGTGCCCCCGGGATCTCCAGAACCCCGCCGTTGCGGCAGTCGTGCAGCACGGTGAGCGGATTGAGCAGGGCGTTGACCCGCAGCTTGTCCACGAGCCAGCGGCGGATGTCCGGTACTGGCTCGCAGCCGAGCCCGGCGGGCCCGAGCCGCTGGCACCAGTCGACGTCGTCACCCTGCAGGGGCCCGATGCGGGTGACGCCGATACCGGCATGCACCACTGTGCGGGCGTCCCGGCGCCAGGCGCCCTCCGTAGTGCAGCCCGCGCTCACCGGATGACCGGGGAGCGCGGCCGCCACCGCATCCTGGCTGCCCAGGCCGTTCTGCAGGGTCAGCACCGCCGCGCCGGGCGGCAGTGCTGGTGCCAGCTGCCGGATCGCCGGGGCGGCGTCGTGAGCCTTGGTGCAGAGGATGACATGGCTCAGATCCGGGGGTGGCGAGTCGATGCCGCTGGCGGGCAGGGACAGCTCGCGACGCTCGCCGCCACGCTCCAGGCGGATGCGCTCCTCGGTTGGCCTATGGCCGGGGCGGCGCAGCAGGTGCACGGACTGGCCGGAGGCGGCGAGCGACGCCCCGAACAGCAGCCCCAGGCTGCCGGCGCCGAGGATCGCGATGCGCGGCGCGGCCATCAGAACCGCAGTCGCGCACCCACGGTGAGCAGCTCCTGCTCGTCGCCGAGCTCCAATTCGCCGCCCACCTGCACCCGGCGGCCGACGTCGACCCAGGTCTCGCCGTAGAGCCCGAGCTCCTCGTCGCTGTCGAGGTCGTAGTAGACGGCGCCGCCGCCGAGGGTAACCCCGGGCGAAATGGTGCCGAGCACGCCCCCGCGCAGGCCGAAGCCGTCATCGTCCCGCTCGCTGGCGCCGCGCTCCAGCTCGCGGTTCTCGTAGAACAACTCGCCGATGAGGTCGAAGTTGCGGCTGATGGGGCCATGCAGGCCGCCACCGAGGCGGAAGTCCTCGCGGTCGACCCCGGCATCCAGGTCCCAGGCCGCGTAGCGGCCGAGGAGATAGGCATTCGGGCCGATGCTGAACTTGCCGTCCAGCACCAGTCCCTCGCCGTCGCGGTCGCGCTCGTCGAGCTCGATCAGGCCGACGCCGAGGCCGACGTGATCATAGCTGGGCTCCGCGGCTGCCGTTCCGGCTGCCAGCGTTGCGGCGGCTGCCGCCGCGGCAAGCGTCATGGTCTGGCGCATTTCAGGCTCTCCGTTGTCATGCGATCAAACGTGGCCGGCCCGCAGCCGGGAAACGTTCCACGGCGCAGGCTCCTGGGGGCCGCATGGCCCAGGCGCCCAGTGTCCACGCAATGCCCTGCCGCTGCAGCGGTGCCCGCGATTCGCCGCGTGCAGCGCCTCCTGCGTCGCTCAAAGACGACGGTCACGGCCTGGTGGGAGGGCCCGCCCGCAGCGGCGATGGGCTGCCTCAGCCGAGCTCGAGCGTGCCCGCCGGCGCGTGTCCCTGCCAGCGCGCCACCACCCGCCGCATCCAGCGTGTCGCCGGGTCCTCGGCCGTCAGCAGTGCCTGGGCGCCCTCGGCATCGACCCACCGCGCCGCGTCATGCTCCGGGGACAGGCGTGGCGGTACCGCCGCCGGGACGCGGCAGAGGTAGGTCACGCCCACCAGCTCGTGATCCGCGTCCGCCGGCCCGCGGTGAAAGTGGGCGGTCCCGAGCAGGGCCACCGGCTCGGCGGCCAGGCCCGTCTCCTCCCGCACCTCGCGGCGCAGGGCGTCCTCGAAGCCCTCGCCCTGCTCGAGGCGCCCGGTGATGCACTCCCAGGCGCCGGGGGCATAGTCTCGATGGTGGGCGCGGCGCAGCAGCAGGACGCGCCCGTCCGGCGCCTCCAGCAGCGCCGCGATGCCGGCGAGAAAACGCCCGACGGTCATGGTCGCTGGTCCGGCAGCCGGGCGGCGCTGTCGCCGGCAGGCGACGATCGGCCGCGGAAGAAGCCCGCGATACGCCGCCCCACTGCCCGCAGGCCCCGAAGGATCCGCGGCAGCAGCCATACCAGCAGCGCGATGAAGGCCACCAGCAGGATCAGGAACAGCCAGGGGTGGTTGAGCGCGAGCCAGAGCCCGCCGATCACCGCCACGTCCTCCGAGATGGAGGCGGTCCAGTTCGAGAACGGCTCCGGCGAGGTGTTGATCAGCGCGCGCCCGCCGGCCTTGAGCGAGTGACTCCCCGCCGCCAGCCCGCCGCCCACCAGCGCCGCCGCGAGCTCGGCCGCCGGCGCCACGTCGCCCACCGCCGCCGCGGCCAGGAG
This sequence comes from Spiribacter halobius, assembly GCF_020883455.1. NCBI lineage: Bacteria > Pseudomonadati > Pseudomonadota > Gammaproteobacteria > Chromatiales > Ectothiorhodospiraceae > Sediminicurvatus > Sediminicurvatus halobius. Next base: position 439,596 of record NZ_CP086615.1, read on the forward strand.
GGCGCCGGCAGGCAGCCGCACCAGCGTGTGCAGCGCATCCCAGCCGGTATCCACCCCCGGCGTCTTGTCGGCCACGAACTCCACCATGTACATGAGCCCCGCTGCGGCAATGACCAGCGGATCCGCCAGCACCTCGAGGCCCGCCGGCAGCGAGGCATAGCCGAGCCGCTGCATGAGCCCGAGGGTGAGCATGGCGGCGTAAAGGTTGATGCCGCTCGCCCAGCCGACGCCCAGGGTGAGGGCGATTAGCCCGGTAACGGAGTCGAGCGTTTCCATATCGGCCTGCCTGCCCGTGGCGGAGTTTCGATCACCCGTCAGGGTACCGCGCGCGGCGCTGAACGGCAGCTGAACGCAAACGTGACAGCCGTCGCACGCCCGTCGTCGCATTCGCCGCTACGCGCCAGTATTGCGAAATCGCGCGCACTTCGGGGAACCCTTGCCCTATAGCGTGCACCCTGCCACTGGGCCGCCAATCGAAGAATCACGCGGCCGGGGCTCAAACAGGGGGCCAGAATCATGTTCGCGTTTCTCCGTACCCGTCGTATCTTCCAGTCGGTGCTGCCGCTGGCGGCCCTGATGGCCGGCCTGATGGCGATCCCCGCCCCGGCGGCCGCCGAGGACGCGCGCCTGCTGGTGCAGCCGCGTCCGGGGCTGTCCGAGGGTCGCCTGGGCAGTGTGCTGCGCGGGCTGGGCGCCGTGCGCACCGGCCGCATCGAGGCCATCGACGTGATCACGCTGCGCGTCCCGGAGCAGGCCCGGGAGCGGGTGCTCACCGCGCTGCAGCGCAATCCCCATATCAGCTTCGCGGAGCCGGACCGGCTCGTGCCGCCGGTGGCGACGAGCCCCAACGACCCCTACTATGACGACGCCTGGCACCTGCCGCAGATCCAGGCCCCCACCGCCTGGGACAGCAGCCGCGGCAGCGGCCGCGTGGTGGCGGTTCTCGACACCGGCGTGGACGCCGGCCACGCCGACCTCGGTGCCAACGTCCTGCCCGGCTACAACAGCGTCTCCGGCAGCAGCGACAGCAGTGACGTCCACGGCCACGGCACCCTGGTGGCCGGCGTTGTGGCCGCCCTCGGCGACAACGGCGAGGGCGTGGCCTCGCTGGCGTGGCAGACCGGGATCCTGCCGGTCCGCATCACCGACCGCGACGACGGTTACGCCTACTTCAGCGACATTGCCAACGGCCTCACCTGGGCGGCGGACAATGGCGCCCATGTGGCCAACATCAGCTACAACGTCTCCGGCAGCTCGACCATCCAGAGCGCGGCCAAGTACATGATGGATCGCGGTGGCCTGGTGGTGGTGGCCGCCGGCAACGACGGCAGCGACCCCGGCTACTCGGACTCCCCCTATCTGATCGCGGTCTCGGCCACGAACAGCAGCGACAGCAAGACCAGCTGGTCCAACTACGGCTACTACATCGACGTCGCCGCTCCCGGTGCCGGCATTTGGACCACCAAGCGCGGCGGCGGCTACGGCTCGGCCTCCGGTACCTCTTTCGCGAGCCCGGTCACCGCGGGCGTCATCGCCCTCATGACGGCGGGCAACGAAGGCCTGGCCCCGGCGGACGTCGAGCGCCTGCTCGAGGCCTCCGCCGATGATCTGGGGCTCGAGGGCGCGGACACCTACTACGGCCACGGCCGGGTTAACGCTGCCGAGGCGGTGAGTGCCGCGGCAAGTGTCAACGATTCGGACACCACCGCACCGGCGGTCAGCCTCGTCTCACCGGCGGAAGGCGCGGAGGTCTCCGGGCTGGTGGCCGTGGACGTGGATGCCAGCGACAGCAGCGGCGTGAGCTACGTGGAGCTGCAGGTCAACGGCGCCCCAGTGGCTACCGACGAGACCTCCCCCTGGGGCTTTTCCTGGGACAGCGAGACCGTCAGCGACGGCGACGCCCGCCTGAGCGTCAAGGCGGTTGACAGCGCCGGCAACAGCGCCACCGACGAGGTCGGCGTGCTGGTCGCCAACACCAGCGACGACGCCGGTGCGCCGACCGTCACCATCACCAGCCCCGCCGACGGCGCCACCGTCTCCGGCCACGTGGACATCGCCGCCTACGCCGAGGACGACACCGGCGTCGAGATGCTAAGCATCCTGGTGGACGGCAAGCTCCTCTGCGCCGGCGGGAGCGCGACTCTCAACTGCCGCTGGAACAGCCGTAAGGCGGACGCGGGCAGCCATACCATCACCGCCGAGGCCGAGGACGCCGCAGGGAACACCGGCAGCGCGTCGGTGGGTGTGACCGTGGACGGCAAGGATGACGACAGTGATACGGGGGGCGGCAACGGAAACAACGGCAATAATGGGAAGGGACCCAAGAAGTAGTTCATGCCGCTCGTCCCGGATAAATCAAAAACGCGGGGCGAGCGGCTAGCTTCTTCTCGGGCAACTACTTAGAGAATCGACGCGCGCCAATGAACCCCGCGATGCCTGTGGCAAAGAGGATGAGACTACCCGGCGCGGGCACCCCCCCGGCAGGTGTATCGCCGCCCTCCCCATAGAGGCCAGCCACTACACCACTGTCGTCGCCATCTTCACCGACGCTTTGGAAGCTTGCTGCGGCTTGGTAGCCGCCATTTCCTGCGCCGGATAACGGCGCATTAAGGAACGTGTCTAAATCCCAAACGAACTGGTCGGTAGTGAGTGTAAAGACCAGTTTCAAGTCTCTTCCGAGGCGACTGCCCGAGTCGTCGCTTTCGTTGACCAACTCGAAGGTGCCAGCACCACCAGAGTTTCCATTGGCATCGTTCAGCGACCAACCCGAGTCGACATCCGATAGGCTTTCTACCAAGGCCATCGTCAAGTCGTTGGCTGTGAAGGACCCGGCGCCGCCGAATTCGTGAAGCGAGAAGAACAACTGGTCTATACGGGGAGGATTTCCGGTCCCACTTCCACCATCTGTTCCACTCCAAGAGTCACTCGACGCCGCGTTAAGAAGGGTCCACGTGGTTTGGCTGTCGGAGTCAATCGTGATTCCAAGTTGAGCGGCCAGTCCGAATGTAGTGTCTACCTCGGCCATATCCACGAAGACATCGTAGTCACTCGCGGTAAGTGCTGCACTTGCTGAAGCGCAGAAGGCCAGGGACACGATCGCGAGCCCCATCGATGTCGCGTGCCGTCTGAGTACTGTTCCTGAAGGCATTGTTCTTTTCCTCACGGAGGACGTGATACAGTTCTGCAACTTAGGAAGCATGATTCAGGCCAACAAAAAACAAGCAAAAAATACAGCAAGTTAGCGCTATGCTAATGGCTTGCATGTAAAGAAGTCGGACACTTTAGTCAGACAGTCTCACCCCGCAGCAAACGTATGTTTGCTGCTCTGGTGGGTGCTAGGAGTCAACGAATCAAACGCCGCCGAGCCAGCGCTGTCGCGATCCAGTAGGCGGAGACGGCGTAGCTGGCGATTACCAGCAGATGCAACATGGCGGCATCCGGGACGCCGCCCGTCATAAGCGGCCGTACCAGCAGCACCACGTGGGCCAGGGGCAGGAACATCGCCCCCGCGGAAACCGCGCCGGGCAGGCTCTCCAGGGGGAAGAACACGCCGGAGAGCAGCAGCATGGGCGTTAGCACCAGGGTGAAGTAGTAGAGGAAGAAGTCGTAGCTCTTCGAGATGGCGGTCACGATCATCGCGATGGCCGCGAAGCAGAGCCCCGCCAGCCCGATCACCGGGAGCACCAGCAGCGCCCGCAGATCCGCCACCAGGCCGAGGGACGCCGCCACGATCAGGATGGCGGTGGAGTTGATCAACGCCTTGGTCGCCGCCCAGACGATCTCCCCCAGCACGATGTCATCCACGTTCATGGGCGCGGCCAGCATCGCCGCCCAGGTCTGCTGCATGGTCAGCCGGGTATAGGCCGAGTACAGCGCCTCGAAGGTCGCGCCGGTCATGGCGCTGGAGCATATGATCCCCGAGCCGAGGAAGACCATGTAGGTCATCCCCTCGATCTCGCCCACCAGCTGCCCGAGCCCGTAGCCAAGCGCCAGCAGGTACAGCACCGGCTCGCCGAAGTTGCCGAGCAGCGAGGGGATCATCAGCTTGCGCCATACCCGCAGGTTGCGCAGCCAAACGGCGAGAAAGCGCAGACTGAGCCAGGGCGGCTGGGTCAGGTAATGAATGAGCGTGGGCTCGGCTGGGGGATTCCGCACGGGGTGCGACCTCTTCCTATGAGCAGTGGACGGGTTACGGTTCGGCTGCCGCGCGGATGTTGGCTGGCTCCGCCGTAGGTCGGGAAGCGCCGCAGGCGCTACCCGACACGCCGTCAGGCGAAATCCCCCACGGCCGCGCTGCGCGCGGCTGTCGGCGAGCGCTGCCGCGCTTGCCGAGCTACACCTGGCTCAGCCTCTGACTCTGAGCCCCGCGGGGCCGCCGAGGTTCAGGCCCAGAGGCTCTCCAGCCCGAAGGTGATCGCATCGAAGGGCGGCTGGCAGACCGGGTCGTCGTCCTTCAGCGCAGCGAGCATGAGCCAGCGGCCTTCGTCCTGTAGTGCGAAGACTTCGAGCGTACGGGCATCCGGGTCCACCAGCCAGAGGTGATGCACGCCCTCCCGGGCGTAGATCGGCATCTTGATGGCTCGGTCGGCGCGTGCCGTTGCCGGGGAGAGGATCTCGCAGACCCAGTCCGGCGCGAGCTCGAACCAGGCCGTGTCCGGCAGCGACGGCATGCGCTCGCGCCGCCAGCCGGCCAGATCCGGAACCAGGACATCCTCGCCCAGGTGAACCTCCGGCTCGTCGAGTATCCACCAGCCGCCCGGGCCGTCGATGCCGCCGTCAAAAGGCCCGCCGATGCGATAACCGAGCGCGGAATAGGCCCGCGCATGCCGCGGCGCGGGCCGCGGATGGGTGTGCAGGTCGCCGCCGAGGAGCTCGCCCACCAGATGGTCGGGAAGCGCGAGGATGTCCTCGTAGGTCGCCTGCCGGGGCGCTGGATCCGTCATCGCACAGACCTCCCATGGAGACCTCATGCTACCGCCTGCCGCTCATCGCGCGCGACAGGGTCAGGGGTCAAGTCTTGACATGACAGTTTCCCGTTTTCGCTTCAGCGCCTCCGCTCCGAGCGCCTCACGCAGTCGCCGGATCGCCTGCGTGACTGCGGAGTAATGCAGCCCGCCAAAGCGCTCGCCGATCTCCTGCAGGCTTGCACCGGCTTCCTGGCGGCATAGCCACATTGCGAAGGGCCGACTCCTGTGCGGTGGCCGTCCGCGGCGCGCGGTGAGGTCATCGATGCGTATGCCCGCATCATCCGCGACTGCCTGCAGCACCTCGTCCATGGTGCGCCAGCGTCGCCTCTCCGTAACCGGGACCTCGTCCGCCGGCCGCGCCAGCGCCAGCATGCGTTCCTTGAACTGGTCACTTCCCAGCACCGGCGGCCTGCGCGCGCTTGCGTAGAACTCGGCGATCTCCTGCTCAACGCCCATGGCCACGAATCGCTGATAGCGCGCGGGTGTGTCATTCCGTCCCATCGCCGCCAGGATCTCGCTCGTGCTGATCCACGGCGCCGATGGCCTAGCGCCGATGTATTCGGGATAGCTGGACCAGCGCCAGCCCTCAAGCTCTGCAGTGAGGGGCGTCAGGCAGTCGATCGGGTTGCGATGGATGTACCGCGAGACGGTAAGCAGGTAGGCGTCCGACTCCACCAAAATGGCCTTGTAGCGGCCACGGAACAGGGGGCCATCCGTACCCGCCACCCGGTTGTAACGCTGCGTATAGACCCCGTCGAGATGACGCATTGCCCGCCCGAGATTGGCGAAGGGCGTCCGCAGCAGCAGATGGTAGTGATTGGGCATTAGGCAGTAGGCATGCACCTCGATACGGAATCGGTCCACCGTCTCGGCGAGGGTATCCAGGAAGCGCTGGTAGGCATCACCGTCGGGGAAAGTCACCCGCCGGCCGGCGCCGCGGTTCATGACGTGATACCAGGCGCCTTCGTACTCGATGCGGAGGGGGCGAGCCATGGCACGGCATCCTGCCGAGATCTGCGACGCGATCCATGCGCCGGTGGTGGTGATAGTAGATCCGGGAGGACGCGATTGCGAGGGTGGGCTTTCGGTTATGGCTCGCAGAGGGGGTGAACTGTCATGTCAAGACTTGACCCCTTCGCCTCGGATCCACGGCGCCGATGGCCTAGCGCCGATGTATTCGGGATAGCTGGACCAGCGCCAGCCCTCAAGCTCTGCAGTGAGGGGCGTCAGGCAGTCGATCGGGTTGCGATGGATGTACCGCGAGACGGTAAGCAGGTAGGCGTCCGACTCCACCAAAATGGCCTTGTAGCGGCCACGGAACAGGGGGCCATCCGTACCCGCCACCCGGTTGTAACGCTGCGTATAGACCCCGTCGAGATGACGCATTGCCCGCCCGAGATTGGCGAAGGGCGTCCGCAGCAGCAGATGGTAGTGATTGGGCATTAGGCAGTAGGCATGCACCTCGATACGGAATCGGTCCACCGTCTCGGCGAGGGTATCCAGGAAGCGCTGGTAGGCATCACCGTCGGGGAAAGTCACCCGCCGGCCGGCGCCGCGGTTCATGACGTGATACCAGGCGCCTTCGTACTCGATGCGGAGGGGGCGAGCCATGGCACGGCATCCTGCCGAGATCTGCGACGCGATCCATGCGCCGGTGGTGGTGATAGTAGATCCGGGAGGACGCGATTGCGAGGGTGGGCTTTCGGTTATGGCTCGCAGAGGGGGTGAACTGTCATGTCAAGACTTGACCCCTTCGCCTCGATGCGAAGGGGACGAGCCATGGGACGGCATCCTGCCGAGGTCTGCGACGCGATCCCTGCGCCGGTGGCGGTGATGGTAGATCCGGGAGAGCGTAATTGCGAGGGCGGGATCGCGGTTATGGTTTGCGGAGGTGGCGAACTGTCATGTCAAGACTTGACCCCTTCGCCCTTCGCTGCGTCCACGAAGAAAGCCCCACGAAGAAAGCCGCAGGATACGAACTGTATCCTGCGGCCTGCTGGCATAGCCTTTTCAGTTATCAGTTAGCACACCCGCCGGGGAGGTGATTCGCCTCCATACCGTTAGCGGCGGCACACACCCAGCCCTGCTGCGGATCGTTGTTAACTGGAGCAATCGTCATATCACCCGCCAGCGATGACGTCGCGCCGTCCCACGTGACGGTGATCGTTCCATTGGCGTAAGCAACGCCGCTGATGTACTGAGCAGTCGCGATATCGTTCAGGTTAGTGTTCAGATCACCTGCAGCGGCCGGAATTGTGTCGGTCAGTGCGAACTGCTCCGAGATATCTGCGCGTAGACCGGCCGTCGCGCTCAGCCCTTCAGAAGCCTGTGCACGTGCGGTGTAATCTTGATAAGCCGGAATCGCAATCGCCGCAAGAATACCGATGATCGCCACCACGATCATCAGCTCGATAAGGGTAAAGCCCTGCTGCTTCTTCATGACGTTGACTCCTCTTTGAGTCGGTTCCTGTAAGACCTGCTCGTCGCAGTGCCCGGCGGGCCAAGCGCCACCCCCTCTGGGTTGTTCGGCGTTGGTCCTCGGTGATCCTGTTTGCAGGAGGTGTGCCAACGGGTGGAGTTTGGGGTCATTTGGGGCGTTACTGCTGCTGGAACAGCCGGTTAGCGAAGTTGGCGTTATGTGGCATGCTGCCATTTTTGGTGACGTTTTGGGCGTTTGGCTGACGTGCTTGGGCAGGTAGGTGGGGCCGGGTGACGTGGAGGGGCAGGTTTTTGGGTGGTCGGGGAGTTCGCGGCGGGGGCGCCGGTGCTACGGCCAGCGCCCGGTCTTCGGGGGATCGCGGTCGGAGACCGAGCCCACGGGAGTGAGCCCTTGCGGATTGGGCCGGGCTACTCCATGTTCAGCTTCTTCAGGCGGTATCTGAGAGCGCGGAAGCTGATGCCGAGGAGCTGGGCGGCGGCGGTCTTGTTGTATCTCGTCTTCTCCAGGGCGCGTTCGATGAGGTCGCGCTCGATGCCCTCGAGATACCCTTCGAGCTCAAAGTCGTCGTCCGGCTCGGCGGTGGGGGGCTCCGGGAGCTCGACGCCGGTGGTCTCGGGGAGCTGGAGGTCCTCGGGCTGGATCTCGTCGCCCTCGCAGAGGGTGAGGGCGCGCTCGAGGATGTTTTCGAGCTCGCGGACGTTGCCCGGAAACGGGTAGCGCTTGAGCTGATCGAGGGCGGTCTCGCCGAGGCGGGGGCGCTGGCCGCCGTCCGCCAGGCGCTCGAGGACGTGGTCGACGAGCATGGGGATGTCGTCGGGGCGCTCGCGCAGGCTGGGGGCGCGGAGCTGGATGACGTTGATGCGGTAGAAGAGGTCGCGGCGGAAGTCGCCGGACTCCACCAGCTCGGCGAGGTCCTTGTGGGTGGCAGAGAGGATACGCACGTCCACCTGCTGCTCGCGGCTCGCGCCCACCGGGCGCACGGCCTTCTCCTGGATGGCGCGCAGGAGCTTCACCTGCATGTGCTGGGGCAGGTCGGCCACCTCGTCGAGGAACAGCGTGCCGCCGTCGGCGGCCTGGAAGAGGCCCTGCTTGTCGCTGGTGGCGCCGGTGAAGCTGCCCTTCTTGTGGCCGAAGAACTCGCTCTCCATGAGCTCGCTGGGGATGGCGCCGCAGTTCACCGGCACGAAGGGCTGGTCCCGCCGCGGGCCCTTGTCGTGGATGAGCCGGGCGATGAGCTCCTTGCCGGTGCCGGACTCGCCGCAGATGTAGACCGGCGCCTGGCTGCGGGCGAGCTTGACGATGGTGGCGCGGATGCGGCGCATGGTAGCCGACTCGCCGAGCAGGGTGTCCCGCGAGCGGCGGTCCACCGGCTCCTCGGAGAGCCGGAAGGCGTGCTCCACCAGCCGCCGCAGGATCTGCAGGTCCACCGGCTTGCTGACGAAGTCGAAGGCGCCGGCCTTGAGTGCCTGAATGGCGGTGTCGACGCTGCCGTAGGCGGTGATCATGGCCACCGGGAGCTGCGGGTGGTGCTTCTGGATGTGGCGCACCAGATCCAGCCCGTCGCCGTCCGGCAGGCGCATGTCCGTCAGGCACAGGCCGAAGCGCTCGCGCTCCAGCAGCCCGTAGGCAGACTCCAGGTTGGCGGCGCTGCGTGCCTCGATGTCCATGCGGGCGAGCGTGAGCTCGGCGAGCTCGCGGATATCGGCCTCGTCGTCGACGATCAGGGCCAGGGGTCGGCTCATTCGGCGTCTCCTCTGCCGTGGGCGGCGGCGAGGTGCAGCCGGAAGCAGGCGCCCTCGCGCTCCGTGTCCAGGGTAACCGTGGCCTGGTTGGCCTCGCAGAGCTCGCGCACCAGATACAGCCCGAGCCCGGTGCCGGTGGCCGAGGTGGTGGCGAAGGGCTCGAAAAGCCGGTCGCGGATTTCCTCGGGGATACCGGGGCCGTTGTCCTGGATCTCCAGCCAGGGGCGGCCGTCGCTGCCGGTCCCGCAGGCGAGGCGCACCGTGGGTGGGCCGTTAGCCCCGGCGTGGTCCACCGCGTTGCGCATGAGGTTGTCGATGATCTGGCGCAGGTGGTCCGGGTCGAACAGGCCCCGGGCCGGATCCACCTCCAGCGCCAGATGCAGCTCCGTCAGCCCCGGCGGCAGCGACTCCCGCCACTCCTCGGCGAAGGCCTGCAGCCAGTCGTCCAGGGCCAGCGGTCGGCGGCTGGCCGGGGCGCGGCGGGAGAGCTGGAGGACGTTCTCGATGGTCTGGTTCAGCCGCCGTCCCTGCTTGCCGATGATGCCCACCAGCCGCTGCTCGCCGCGCTGGAGGTAGTCCGCCTCGCCGAGGAGCTGCGACGCCTGGAGCATGGCGCCCAGCGGGTTGCGGATCTCGTGGGCGATGCTGGCGGTGAGCCGGCCGAGGGAGGCGAGCTTGGCCTGCTGCACCTGGGCGCGCATCTCCGAGAGGTTCTCGAGGAAGATCAGCGTGCCGTTGCGCCCGCCGCGGCCGATGGGCTGGAAGCGGGGCAGGAACTCGGCGCCGTCGCCGGCCAGCGGCCCGGAGTTGCTGTCCCAGTGCGCCCGCCACTGCTCGTAGGCGGCCTCCAGCGCGGGTGAGAGCTCGCCCAGCGCCTGGCCGTCGCCGCCTGGCAGATGGCCCAGGAGCTGGCGCGCGGCGCGGTTGATGAGCCGTACACGGCCGGTGGGGTCAAGGGCGATGATACCCGTGTCCATCCGCTGCACGATGTGGGCATTGAGCGCCTCCAGGTTGGCGACGTCCACACCCCGGGCCTCGGCCAGCGCCTCGCTCTACCGCGCGCGGCGGGCCAGCAGGGAGCCGCCGATGGCGGTGGCGAAGATCGCGAGCCCCACCACGGCGGCCTGGGTATAGCCGCCGCTGCTGGCGATGCCCTCGGCGTGGGAGAGCCCCTGCTGGCCGAACAGCGCCAGCGTGGCGACCGCCGCGAAGTAGGCCGCGAGCCGCACGCCCACCAGCAGGCTGGCGCCAGCCACCGCCACCAGCATGAACATGCCGAGGCCGCTGAAGAGCTCGCCGCCGGCGTGGATGAGGGCGGCGAGGCAGAGGGCGTCCACCAGCACCTGGCCGTGCACCTGCCAGAGGAACGGCGGCCGGCGGGCGAAGGCCAGCGTGGTGGCCGCCGCGCCCAGCAGCAGATAGAGCGTGGCCGCCTGCAGGAACAGCGCCGGGTCGGCGATGGGGAAGAGCCGCTGCCCCTGATCGATGACGAAGCCGCCCACCAGCAGCATGGCCACCACCAGCCGGTAGCCGCAGAGGATGCGCAGCGGCTTCCAGGTGCGGTCGTCGGCGGCGGGCGTGTGGCGCTCCGCGGTCTCGGCGGCGAGCATGCTGGCGGTGACTCCGCTGGTGCTGTCCGGGTTGATGTCCATTCTGCCCGGTCTCCCCCGGTTGCCGTGAGGCCTCTGTGCCCGATGCTGCCTTTGCGAGGCGCGCCCTAGCGCCGAATCCCCCCGGTCCGCGCCTACCCCAGTAACGTGGCTGACCAGCCCGGGTAGGTCGTGCGCGGCGGCGCCGCGTGCGACGTCCCGGGCCGGCGCTGGCGCACTCGGGCGCATCCGGTATGGCCGGCCGCGCGGGACGTCGCACGCGGCGCCGCCGCGCACGACCTACGGCGGGCTCCTGTTGTAACGTGGCCAACGCGCTGATTCCGCGACGGGGTCGGCACATCAGTCTTCCCGGCAGCGCCCGCGCCGGGCAAGGGCGCCGGTCGGGCGCTTTTGAACCGCCAGGGCGTTTGGTGGAGAATGCCGTGTCTTTTTCAGGGAGGCAGGGCGCCCATGAATCTTCACGAGTTCCAGGCGAAGCACATCTTCAGCCAGTACGGCATCCCGATCCCCAAGGGCTACGTCGCCCGCTCCCCGGCCGAGGCCAGGGCCGCGGCGGAGAAGCTCGGCGGCAAGGTCTGGGTGGTCAAGGCCCAGGTTCACGCGGGGGGCCGCGGCAAGGCCGGCGGGGTGAAGCTTGCAAAGACCCTCGACGAGGTGGCCGAGTACACAGAGGGCATGCTCGGCGAGCGCCTCGTCACTCACCAGACCGACGAGCACGGCCTGCCCATCAACTCGGTGATGATCGAGGAGGGGCTCGACATCGCCCGGGAGATCTACCTCGGCGCCCTGGTGGACCGCGGCAGCAAGCGGGTGGTGTTCATGGGGTCCGCCGCCGGCGGTATGGACATCGAGGAGGTGGCCGCCACCGAGCCGGAGAAGATCATCACCGTGCGGGTGAACCCGGTGGCCGGTCTGCAGCCCTACCAGTGCCGGCAGATGGGCTTCGCCCTCGGGCTCTCGCCCGCGCAGATCAAGCAGCTCACCCAGATCATGTCCGGGCTCTACCGCTGCTTCACCGAGCGCGATCTGAGCCTCATCGAGATCAACCCGCTGATCGTCACCGGCGACGACGAGCTGCTGGCGCTGGATGCCAAGATCAACGTCGACGACAACGCCATCGAGGTGAACCGCCAGGCGGAGATCGCCGAGATGCGCGACGTCACCCAGGAGGACGAGACGGAGGTTCAGGCCGCCGAGCACGGCCTGAACTACATCACCCTGGACGGCAACATCGGCTGCATGGTCAACGGGGCCGGCCTCGCCATGGCCACCATGGACGTGATCAAGCTCCACGGCGGGGAGCCCGCCAACTTCCTCGACGTCGGCGGCGGCACCAACAAGGAGCGCGTCACCGAGGCGTTCAAGATCATCTCGGCGAGCCCCGACGTGCAGGGCATTCTGGTGAACATCTTCGGCGGCATCGTCCGCTGCGACATGATCGCCGAGGGCATCATTGCGGCGGTGAAGGAGGTCGGGGTGCAGGCCCCGGTGGTCGTGCGCCTGGAGGGCACCAACGTCGAGCAGGGCAAGAAGCTGCTCGCCGAGAGCGGCCTGGACATCATCCCGGCGGACGATCTCACCGACGGCGCGAAGAAGGTCGTGGCCGCCGTTGGCGCCTGACCGCGAACCCGGACAGACAACGAGGAATCCGCACCATGAGCATTCTGGTGGACAAGCACACCAAGGTCATCGTCCAGGGCTTCACCGGCAAGCAGGGCACCTTCCACGCCGAGCAGTGCATCGCCTACGGCACCAACGTCGTCGGCGGCACGACACCAGGCCGAGGCGGCGAGACGCATCTGGATCGTCCGGTGTTCAACACCGTGCGTGACGCGGTGGACCAGACCGGCGCCGACGCCTCCATGATCTACGTCCCGGCCGCCTTTGCCGCGGACGCGATCCTCGAGGCCGCCGAAGCGGGCATCAAGGTCATCGCCTGCATCACCGAGGGCATCCCGGTGCTGGACATGCTGAAGGTCAAGGCCGCGCTCGACTTCTACGACGCCACCCTCATCGGCCCCAACTGCCCCGGCATCATCACCCCCAACGAGTGCAAGATCGGCATCATGCCGGGCCACATCCACAAGGCCGGCTCCATCGGCATCGTCTCCCGCTCGGGCACCCTCACCTACGAGGCGGTGAAGCAGACCACCGACATCGGCCTCGGTCAGAGCACCTGTGTCGGCATCGGCGGCGACCCGATCCAGGGCATGAGCTTCATCGACGTCCTCGAGCGCTTCGAGGCCGACCGCCAGACCAAGGGCATGGTGATGGTGGGCGAGATCGGCGGTACCGCCGAGGAGGAGGCCGCGGAGTTCATCCAGTCCAACGTGCGCAAGCCCGTGGTGGCGTACATCGCCGGCGTCACCGCACCCCCCGGCAAGCGCATGGGCCACGCCGGCGCCATCATCAGCGGCGGCAAGGGCACGGCCAGGGACAAGTTCGGCGCCCTGGAGAAGGCCGGCGTGGCCACCGTCCGCTCCCCGGCCGAAATCGGCGAGCGCGTGAGCGAGTTCTTCACGGGCTGAGTCCTGCGCCGTGCCTGTTTTAGGGCCTGCTTGAAACACAACGACACCACGAGCACAACGGATCACAACGATTAGAGAAAGGCTGGATGGGGCAATTTCGTGCTCTATCCATTCCTTCTACCGTTGTGATTCGTTGTGACCGTGGTGTCGTGGTGTTTGATCCCGGCGCTGGAACGGAGTCGATCGGCGCCGGAGCGGAACCAACCGCATTCCCGGGCGGCGCCGGGTTCGGTAGCATCGGGTGCTCTTCCACGGCGCTGACGGGGCGGCCCGATGACCGAGCAGATCCGCTTTGCGATGGCCCAGATCAACCTGCTGGTCGGGGACGTCGCCGGGAATACCGAGGCCGCGATCGCGGCGGCGGAGTCGGCGCGGGACGATCTCGGCGCCGAGGCGGTGATCTTCCCTGAGCTCACCCTCACCGGCTATCCGCCGGACGACCTGCTCCTGCGCGCGGACTTCATCCGCGCGGTGGAGGCCGGCATCCGTCGCATCCAGGAGGGCGTGCGCGGCATCACCGTCATCATCGGCGCGCCGATGCTGGACGAGGAGGGGCTGCTCAACGCCGCCCTCGTCCTGCGCGACGGCGAGCTCCTCGGCACCTACGGCAAGCACCACCTGCCCACCTACGGCGTCTTCGACGATCGCCGCTATTTCACGCCCGGCGAGGGTGCCTGCGTGGTGGAGGTGGCCGGCTGCAGGGTGGGGGTGACCGTCTGCGAGGACGCCTGGCACCCCGGGCCGGTGGCGGAGGCGGCCGCGGCTGGCGCCGAGGTGGTGGTCAACATCAACGCCTCGCCCTTCGACCAGTACAAGTGGATGGCGCGGGAGGCGGTGCTGCGCGAGCGCATTGGCGAGACCGGGCTGCCGATCCTCTACTGCAACATGGCCGGCGGGCAGGACGAGGTGGTCTACGACGGTGGCTCCTGCGCCTTTGACGGCGAGGCGGACCTCATGGTGCGGGCGCCGCGCTTCCGCACCGGGCTCTACCCGGTGGACCTCGCCCGCATCCACGGCCAGTGGCAGCCCCTGGAGGGCGAGATCGAGGACGACCCCTCGGACGAGGCGGTGGTCTACGAAGCGCTGGTCTGGGGCGTGCGCGACTACATCGAGAAGAACCGCTTCCCCGGCGTGGTGATCGGCCTCTCCGGCGGCATGGACTCGGCGCTCACGGCCTGCATCGCCGTGGACGCCCTCGGCCCCGAGCGGGTGCACTGCGTGATGATGCCCACCCGCTACACCTCGGACATGAGCCGTACCGACGCCGGTGCGGTGGCCGAGGCCCTGGGGGTGCGCTACGACACGGTCGCCATCGAGGATATCTTCAACGGCTTCACCGCCGCGCTCGCGCCGGTGTTCTCCGGCCGGCCGGCGGACGTCACCGAGGAGAACCTGCAGTCGCGCATCCGGGGCGCGCTGCTGATGGCCGTCTCCAACAAGCTCGGCGGCCTGGTGCTCGCCACTGGCAACAAGAGCGAGATGGCGGTGGGCTACGCCACGCTCTACGGCGACATGGTCGGCGGCTTCTCGCCGCTGAAGGATATCTTCAAGACCGAGGTCTACCGGCTTGCGCGCTACCGCAACGAGCTCGGGGCAGTGATCCCGGAGAACATCTTCACCCGCCCCCCCAGCGCCGAGCTCGCCCCGGACCAGAAGGACACCGACAGCCTCCCCGACTACCCGGAGCTCGACGCCATCCTCGCCGCCTACGTGGAGGAGGACGCGAGCATCGAGGAGATCGTCGCCGCCGGCCACGACCACGCCACCGTGGCCCGGGTCGTGCGCCTGGTCCACCGCAACGAATACAAGCGCCGCCAGGCCGCCCCCGGCGTCAAGGTCACCGCCAAGGCCTTCGGCCGCGACCGGCGGTACCCCATCACTTCCGGGTTCGGGCGGTGAGGCGAGGCCACCGGGAGAGGGGATCACCGCAAAGGCGCAAAGGACGCTAAGCGGAGAGATGTTGCTTGGAGCATGGCTCGTGAGCGGCAGCGCCTCGGCTCAGGAACCCCCCGGCGTCATCAACGGTGCCAGGAAACATCAAAGCTTTGCGCGTTCTTGGCGTCCTTCGCGCCTTTGCGGTCAACTCCCACAGTCACCGCCGAAAGCCGCACTGGGCCGTGGGCTGATACACTCCACGCCGATTTCCGGATCCAGGAGCGTTGGGATGAAGAAGATCGAGGCCATCGTCAAGCCGTTCAAGCTGGACGACGTGCGCGAGGCGATCTCCGAGGTGGGGATCCACGGGATGACGGTCACCGAGGTGAAGGGCTTCGGCCGCCAGAAGGGGCACACCGAGCTCTACCGGGGCGCGGAGTACGTGGTGGACTTCCTGCCCAAGATGCGCATCGAGATCGTCGTGGCCGACGACCTGGTGGACCGCTGCGTGGAGGCCATCATCAAGGCCGCCCAGACCGGCAAGATCGGCGACGGCAAGGTGTTCGTCACCCCGGTGGAGCGCGCCGTGCGTATCCGCACCGGCGAGGAGAACGATCAGGCGATCTGAGCCCGGGCGCCTCAGACCCCCGGTCCAGGCCCTGGTATCGGGCTCGGGCCGCCCGGCCCCGGCGGGCGCGGTGCCGGCGGTGCCGGCTGCGGCTGGTCCTGACCGGGCAGCGGTACCGACTCCCCATCGTCGGACTCCGGCGGATCCGGCAGCTCCGGGATCCCGTCCCTCGCCGGAGCCTCGAAGCGCCCGCTGGTGGGCAGGTCGAGCTGGCGCACCCGGGCGACGCTGGCGGCGAGGTCCTGCAGCTCGAGGGCGCGGTAGGCGGTCTCGAGGACGTCCAGGGCGCCGGGTATGGCCACAGTCCGCGGGTAGTTGTCCAGCACGTGGATCGAGCGCCGGGCGGCGGCGACCCACGCCTGGCGGGCGGCGTAGAATTCCGCCACCGAGAGCTCGTAGCTCGCGAGCTGATCGAAGATTACCGCCATGCGCGCCTCGGCGTCGCTGCGGTAGTCGCTGTCCGGGAAGCGTTCCACCAGGGTCCGCAGGGCCTGATAGGCGCGCTCCAGGGGCACCGGGTCACGGGCGCTGCGCTCGATCCCGAACCAGCGCGTGAGCGTATCCTGCCCGGCCTCCTGCTGGGCGACGCCCTCCATGTACCAGCTGTAGGGCACTGCCGGATGGCGCGGGTTGATGCGCCGGAAGCGCTCCGCGGCGGCCACGGCGGACTCGGTTTCGCCGGCGCGGTAGTAGACGTAGATGATGTCGAGCTGCGCCTGGGTGGCGTAGGCGCCGAACGGGTACTGCGCCTGCAGCGCCTCGAGCTCCTGGGTGGCGGTGGTCCAGTCGCCGCGCTCGATGGCCGCGGTGGCGGACTCGTACAGCTCGGCGGCGGCGGCGTCGTCGTCCACCGGCTCGTTGGACGCGCATCCGGCGAGGAGCAGAGCCAGCGCGAGAGTAGCAAGGAGGCGCAGCATGCAGCGGTCCGTGGCGTGTGCAGTGAAGCCGACAGTCTAGAGAAAAGTGTGGTCCTGTGAAGGGGCGACGATGAGCCGAGAAGAAACCATCCAACGCGCGGCGGTGATCCCGGAGGCGGCCGCCGGCCAGCGCCTGGACCGGGCGCTGGCGGAGCTCTTCCCGGAGTTCTCCCGCAGCCGCCTGCAGCGCTGGCTGCGCGAGGGGGCGCTGCGCGTGGACGGAGCGACACCGCGGCCGCGGGCGGCGGTGCAGGGTGGCGAGCAGGTCGTGCTGGAGGCGGTGCTGGAGGCCGAGGGTCCGGCAGAGGCGGAGGCCATTCCGCTCACCGTGGTGCACGAGGACGACAGCCTGCTGGTGATCGACAAGCCGGCGGGCCTGGTGGTGCATCCGGGGGCGGGCAACCGCGAGGGCACACTGCAGAACGCCCTGCTGCACCACGACCCGGCACTGGCCGCCGTGCCCCGTGCCGGCATCGTCCATCGGCTCGACCGCGAGACCTCGGGGCTCATGGTCGTGGCCCGCACGCTGCCGGCCCACACCGACCTCGTCGCCCAGCTCCAGGCGCGCAGCGTGGGCCGGGAGTATCTGGCCCTGGTGGCGGGCACCTTCACCGCCGGGGGCCACGTCGAGGCCGCCATCGGCCGCCATCCGCGGGACCGCCTGCGCATGGCGGTGCGGGAGGACGGCAAGCCGGCGGTCACCCACTATCGCATCGAGCGGCGCTTTCCGGCGCATACGCTGCTGCGCTGCCGCCTCGAGACCGGCCGCACCCACCAGATCCGCGTGCATATGGCCCACATCCGTCATCCCATCGTGGGTGACCCGCTCTATGGCGGGCGGCTGCGCCTGCCCCCCGGCGCCGACAAGACGGTGACCGACGCCCTGCGCGGCTTCCGCCGCCAGGCCCTGCACGCCGAGCGGCTCACCCTCCGCCATCCGGCCACCGGTGAGACGCTGAGCTGGACCTCCCCGCTGCCGGCGGACTTCGACAGCCTGCTCCGGGTGCTGGCGGACCGGTAGGCTGCGGTCATGAGCGTCAGACATCTGTTACTTCCCGACTGGCCTCGGCCTCCGGGGGTGTGCGCCCTGGCGACCACCCGGGCTGGTGGTGTCAGCAAGCCCCCGTTCGACACCCTGAACCTGGGCACCCGTGCCGGCGACGACCCGTCGGCCGTCGCCGCCAATCGCGGGCGCCTCCGGCATCTGGCGGCTCTACCCGCCGTACCGTCCTGGCTCGCCCAGGTTCACGGGCGTCGTGTGGTGCACGCCGACGAGGTGATGCCGGATGTCACCGAGGCGGACGCGGTGTGGAGCGACCGGCCGGGGGCCGTGTGCGCCGTGCTGGTGGCGGACTGCCTGCCTGTCCTGCTCGCCGACCGTGACGGCCGTTGCGTCGCCGCCGCCCATGCCGGCTGGCGCGGCCTCGCCGGTGGGGTGCTGGAGGCGACGGTGGCGGCGCTCCCGGTTGGCCCGGGCGCCCTCGTCGCGTGGCTCGGCCCGTGTATCGGGCCCGACGCCTTTGAGGTCGGCGTCGAGGTGCGGGAGGCCTTCCTGGACGGTGATAGCGGGGCCACCGGGTGCTTCCGGCCGTCTCCGGCCGGGCGCTGGCTGGCGGACCTGGGCGGCCTTGCCCGCCGCCGCCTCGCCGGCGCGGGGGTGGCCGCCATCCACGGCGGTGGCCTTTGCACCTACAGCGACCCCGCACGCTTCTTCTCCTACCGCCGCGACGGCCGCACCGGACGCATGGCGGCACTGGTCTGGATGCAGTAATCGGGGCCAGCGCGTTCCGGTGGGGGTCGGCAGCGGGTTCACGGCATGGGATGTCGCACACGGCTACGCCCTGGACGACACGTGGAACACCTTCGCGTATGACCGCGATCGCGGGCGCGGCCGCGCTTTCGGCCCTCTCCCATTGACCCTGGTCAAGTCTTTTCCACAGCCCACCATTGGAAAGCCCGGGGCAGCCCCTCATCTAGGGAGGCATAGTCGCAACGCAAGATTTTCGAGGTTTTCTCCCCATGCGGATGGACAAGCTCACGACGAAATTCCAGCAGGCGCTGGCCGAGGCGCAGTCGGTGGCGGTGGGCCGGGATCACCAGTTCATCGAGCCCGAGCACCTGATGACCGCCATGCTCGACCAGGAGGGGGGCGGCGTGCGCCACCTGCTGCAGCAGGCCGGCGTCAACGTCAACTACCTGCGCTCGCAGCTCGGCAATGCGCTGGACCGCCTGCCCACGGTCTCGGGCACGGGCGGCGAGGTGCACATCTCCAACGAGCTCGGGCGCCTGCTCAATCTCACCGACAAGCTCGCCCAGAAGCGCAAGGATCAGTACGTCTCGAGCGAGCTGTTCCTGCTCGCGGCGGTGCAGGATGGCAAGTCCCGCCTCGGCGAGGTGCTGACCAAGTCGGGGGCCAACGCGAGTGCCCTGGAGCAGGCCATTGACGAGGCCCGCGGCGGCGAGAGCGTGGACGACCCGAACGCCGAGGACCAGCGCCAGGCGCTGGAGAAGTACACCATCGACCTCACCGAGCGCGCCGAGCAGGGCAAGCTCGATCCGGTGATCGGCCGCGACGAGGAGATCCGGCGCACCGTGCAGGTGCTCCAGCGCCGCACCAAGAACAACCCGGTGCTGATCGGTGAGCCCGGCGTCGGCAAGACGGCCATCGTCGAGGGCCTTGCCCAGCGCATCGTCAACGGCGAGGTGCCGGAGGCGCTGAAGAACAAGCGTGTGCTGGCGCTGGACATGGGCGCGCTGGTGGCCGGCGCGAAGTACCGCGGTGACTTCGAGGAGCGCATGAAGGCGATCCTCAAGGATCTCGCCAAGCAGGAGGGGGAGATCATCCTCTTCATCGACGAGATCCACACCATTGTCGGCGCCGGCAGGGCCGAGGGCTCCATGGACGCCGGCAACATGCTCAAGCCCGCCCTCGCCCGGGGCGAGCTGCATTGCATCGGCGCCACCACGCTCGATGAGTACCGCAAGAACATCGAGAAGGACGCCGCTCTCGAGCGGCGCTTCCAGAAGGTGCTGGTGGACGAGCCGAGCGTGGAGGACACGGTGGCCATCCTGCGCGGCCTGAAGGAGCGCTACGAGGTCCACCACGGCGTGGAGATCACCGACCCGGCCATCGTCGGGGCGGCGACGCTCTCGCATCGTTACATCACCGACCGCAAGCTGCCGGACAAGGCCATCGACCTCATCGACGAGGCGGCGAGCCGCATCCGCATCGAGATCGACTCCAAGCCCGAGGAGATGGACCGGCTGGAGCGGCGGCTCATCCAGCTCAAGATCGAGCGCGAGGCGCTCAACAAGGAGACCGACGAGGCCTCGAAGAAGCGGCTCGCCTCGCTGGAGGAGGAGATCGCCGAGATCGAGCGCGAGTACAACGAGCTCGAGGAGATCTGGAACTCCGAGAAGGCGGCGGTGGAGGGCACCCAGCACATCAAGGAGGCGCTGGAGCAGGCCCGTCAGGAGCTCGAGACGGCCCGCCGCGCCGGCGACCTCGGGCGGATGTCCGAGCTGCAGTACGGGCGCATCCCCGAGCTCGAGCGCCAGCTCGACATGGCCGCCCAGGCCGAGATGCAGGAGATGCGGCTGCTGCGGAACAGCGTCACCGAGGAGGAGATCGCCGAGGTGGTGTCCAAGTGGACGGGGATCCCCGTCTCGAAGATGCTCGAGGGCGAGCGCGACAAGCTCCTGCGCATGGAGGAGGCGCTGCGCGAGCGCGTGGTGGGCCAGGACGAGGCAGTGGCCGCGGTTTCCAACGCCATCCGCCGCTCCCGCGCGGGGCTCGCCGACCCGAACCGGCCGAACGGCTCGTTCCTCTTCCTCGGGCCGACGGGTGTCGGCAAGACGGAGCTCTGCAAGGCGCTGGCCGGCTTCCTGTTCGACACCGAGGAGGCGATGATCCGCATCGACATGTCGGAGTTCATGGAGAAGCACTCCGTCGCGCGGCTCATCGGCGCGCCGCCGGGCTATGTCGGCTATGAGGAGGGCGGCTATCTCACCGAGCACGTGCGCCGCAAGCCCTACTCGGTGATCCTGCTCGACGAGGTGGAGAAGGCCCATGCGGATGTGTTCAACATCCTGCTGCAGGTGCTGGACGACGGCCGGCTCACGGACAGCCACGGGCGTACCGTGGACTTCCGCAACACGGTCATCGTCATGACCTCCAACCTCGGCTCGCACCTGATCCAGGAGCAGGGCAGCGAGGAGGACTACGACGAGATGAAGCGGACGGTGATGGGTGTGGTCTCCCAGCACTTCCGCCCGGAGTTCCTCAACCGGATCGACGACGTGGTGGTCTTCCACGCCCTTGGTCGCGAGCACATCCGCCGGATCACCGGCATTCAGGTGCGCTACCTCAGCGAGCGCCTGCGTGACCGGGATATGGACCTGGAGCTCAGCGAAGCAGCGCTGGACCTCATCGGCGAGGCGGGCTTCGACCCGATCTACGGCGCCCGGCCGCTGAAGCGGGTGCTCCAGCAGCGGGTGGAGAACGCCCTCGCCCAGCGCATCCTGCAGGGCGACTTCGGACCCGGCGACCATATCCGGGTGGACGTCGAGAACGGCGAGCTCACCTTCGAGCGGGTGGCCGAGGCCGAGGTGGCCTGACGCTGCCCTGGCGGAGGCTGCCCCGTGGGAGCGGCCTCCGACCGCGAAACGCCGCGCAGCGGCATACCGGACCGGGCTCTGCACGCTCCCGCGGTCGGAGGTCGCTTCGGTCGGGGGCGCTCCCGCGGCGCCTGCTCAGGCCCGCTCCAGCAGGCTCAGCACCACCGGCAGGGTTACCGCCGCGGCGGCGGTCTGCAGCGTAAGGATGCTGGCGACCAGGCGGTGATCGCCGCCCATCTGCCGCGCCAGGATGTAGGCCGAGGGCGCGGTGGGCAGGGCCGCGATGAGCACCAGCGCCCGGGTCTCGAGGGTGTCCAGGGCGAACAGCCCGGCCGCGAGCCAGGCCACTGCCGGCATGAGGGCGAGCTTGAGCACGGTGGTCTGCACCAGGGTGCCGGCATCCCGCCAGACGCGGCTAAGCCGCAGCCCCGCCCCGACGGTCATCAGCCCGAGCGGCACCGCCGCCGAACCGGCGATGTCGAGCAGCGAGGCGAGGTGCGTGTTGAGGCCGATACCGGTGAGGTTGAGCGCGAGTCCGGCGAGGCAGGCGAGGATCAGCGGGTTGCGGGCAAGCCCCCGGGCCAGTGCCCCGGCGTCCGTCGCGCCGCCCGCGTAGATCGTCAGCATCAGCACCGAGCCGACGTTCACCAGCGGTATGAGCAGGGCCAGCACCAGCGCCGCCGGCGCCATCACCGGCTCGCCGTAGAGGGCCAGCGCGATGGCGATGCCCAGATAGGTGTTGAAGCGCACCGCGCCCTGGTACACGGAGGTGAGGCCCGGGCCGTCCACCCGCAGCAACGGCCGCAACGCGAACAGGGCGGCGCTCATGGCCAGAATCGTCAGTGTCGTCGCCGCCACCATCCCTGGCAGCTGGCTTGCGGCTACGTCCGCCGTGGCGAGCCCCTCCACCAGCAGCGCCGGGAACAGTACGTAGTAGATCAGCCGCTCGAGCCGCGACCAGAAGTCGCCACCGGGGAAGTCCAGGCGCTGCAGCACCGCGCCCGCCACGATAAGGGCGAACAGCGGCAGCAGTGCGGCAAGGATGGGGCCGAGATTGCTCACGGGTGGTCGCTGTGGTCGTGGTGTCGGAGGCCGCCACCCCGGCGCCGCCAGGGCGGCGGCGCCGGGGTGGGTCAGTCGTGGCTGATGCGCGTGCCGAGAACGGCCAGGAACTGCGCGAGCCAGGCGGGATGGGCCGGCCAGGCCGGTGCGGTGACGAGATGGCCGTCGGTGACCGCATCGTTCACCTCGATCTCCGCGTACTCGCCGCCGGCGAGCCGCACCTCCGGGGCGCAGGCCGGGTAGGCGGAGACGCGTCGGCCCTTGATGGTCTGGGCCGCGGCCAGTATCTGGGCGCCATGACAGATCACGGCCATGGGCTTACCGGCGCTGTCGAACTGGCGGACCAGGTCGAGCACGCGCTCGTCGAGCCGCAGGTATTCCGGTGCGCGGCCGCCAGGCAGAACCAGCGCATCGTACTGCGACGCCTCGACCGTGGCGAAGCTCGCGTTGAGCTGGAAGTTGTGGCCGGGCTTCTCGGTGTACGTCTGATCGCCCTCGAAGTCGTGAATGGCCGTGCGCACGCCCTCGCCGGCATGGCGGTCGGGACAGACGGCGTGCACCGTATGGCCCACCGCCTGCAGCGCCTGAAAGGGCACCATGATCTCGTAGTCCTCGCCGAAGTCGCCGACAATCATCAGGATCCGCTTTCCGCTCATGGGGTCGTCCTCCTTGGTGGCGCGACGCCGAGCACTGTACCGCGGGCGATGGCTCAGCGGGCAGCCTCGCTTGACGTTTGGCGCCCGCGGCGGTGTGCTAGCTGAAAACGCCTCGCCGCTGCGGAGGCCGCCATGACGCACCGCCAGCCCCGAACCGAGCTTGGGACGCATCGCGTGGAGAATCAGCCCCCGGAGGTCGGCGACCAGGATCTCTGGGGCGACGACCCGGGGCTGCGGCGCGTGGTCGACCGCGAGGGGCCCGACTGGGTCGGTCGTTTTCTCGCCGAGCTGGGCGCGGACCTCGGCCGCGAGATCTGGTTCGAGCAGGGCGTGCTCGCCAACCGCTGCCCGCCGGAGCTGGTGTCCTTCGACCGGCACGGTCGCCGGCTCGACGAGGTGCGCTACCACCCGTCCTACCATGCGTTGATGACCCGCGCCATCGAGGGCGAGGTGCATCGCATTGCCTGGACGCGGCAGGGGGAGGGCGGCCATCTCGCCCACGTCGCCGGGCTCTATCAGCTCACTCAGCCGGAACAGGGCGTCTGCTGCCCGGTCACGATGACCCACGCCGCCATCCCCGCCCTGCGCCGGGCACCCGGGGTGGCGGGCATCTGGGAGCCGCGGGTGCTGTCGGCGCGCTACGACCCGCGCTGCCTGCCCGCGGAGGAAAAGCACGGCGTCACCGTCGGCATGGCCATGACCGAGAAGCAGGGGGGCTCGGACGTGCGGGCGAATGCCACCCGGGCCGTGGCCGACGGCGAGCACTGGCGGCTCACCGGGCACAAGTGGTTCTGCTCGGCGCCGATGTCGGACGCCTTCCTTACCCTGGCACAGGCGCCGGGCGGCCTGACCTGCTTCCTCGTGCCGCGCTGGCAGCCCGACGGCACGCGTAATCCGTTCCTCATCCAGCGGCTCAAGGACAAGTGCGGCAACCGCGCCAACGCCTCCGCGGAGATCGAGTACCGGGATACCTGGGCCGAGGCCATCGGCGGCGAAGGCGAGGGCGTGCGCACCATCATCGAGATGGTGCAGCAGACCCGGCTCGACGCCGCGGTGGCACCGGTGGGCATGCTGCGCCAGGCGCTGGTGCAGGCACTGCACCACTGCCGCCATCGCCGGGCCTTCGGCGCGCCGCTGCTGGAGCAGCCACTGATGCGGCTCGTGCTCGCGGACCTCGCCCTCGAGCTGGAGGGCGGGCTGGCCATGGTGCTGCGCGTTGCGGGGGCCTATGACCGCGCCGGGGACGACGAGCAGGCGCGGCTGTTCACGCGGCTGGCCACCGCGGTGGCCAAGTACTGGACCAACAAGCGAGCGCCCCAGGCCATTGCCGAGGCCATGGAGTGCCTCGGCGGCGGGGGATACGTGGAGGAGTCGATTCTGCCCCGGCTCTATCGCGAGGCGCCGCTGAACGGCATCTGGGAGGGCTCGGGCAACGTCATCTGCCTGGACGTTCTGCGCGCCATGCAGCGCACGCCGGAGACCGTGCCGGCCTTTCTCGCCGAGGTGGAGGCTGGCCGCGGCGGCCATCGCCATCTGGATGCCGCGCTGGATCGCCTGCGCACGGCGCTGACCGATGATAGCGAGCCGCAGCGGCGCGCCCGGCGCATCACCGAGCTGATGGCGCTTACCCTGCAGGCGAGCCTGCTGGTGCAGCACGCGCCGGCAGCGGTGGCGGACGCCTTCTGTGCAAGCCGCCTGGGCGGCGAGGCGGGCCTCGCCTTCGGCACCCTGGCCCCGGAGACGGACACCGCGACCATCCTCGAGCGCGCCGGGGTGAGCCCGTAGGTCGTGCGCGGCGGCAGCCGCGTGCGACGTGCCGAGTGTCAGTCGCAGACGCGAGTCGACGGTGGTGCCCGGCCGCTCCACGCCAGCTGCCGCCGGGGCTGGCGTGTCTTCCTCGGGCGTCGCACGCGGCTGCGCCGCGCACGACCTACGGGTTCCGGGGGCTGCCGCGCCACCGTGCCCATGGCAGGCGCCCGATCAGCCCCCCCGCCCTTTGAACCTCGAACTCCGAACTTTCCCACTACGAAAAGGGCCCGCCAGGAGCGGGCCCTTTTCGTCACTTCATGGTCGGCATCACGAAGTGGTTCTCCTCGCCGCGCACGCCCTTGGGCCAGCGCTGGGTGACGGTCTTCATCTGGGTGTAGAAGCGCACCGCCTCCGGGCCGTGGGCGTGGAGGACGCCGAAGCGCGAGCGCTTCCAGCCGCCGAAGCTGTGGAAGGCCATGGGCACGGGAATCGGCACGTTGATGCCCACCATGCCCACCTGGATGCGCTGGGTATAGGTGCGGGCGGCGTCCCCGTCGCGGGTGAAGATCGCCGTGCCATTGCCGTACTCGTGGCCGTTGACGATGTCCACGGCCTCGTCGAAGTCCTTCGCCCGCACCACCGAGAGCACCGGGCCGAAGATCTCCTCGCTGTGCACGCGCATGCCGGGGCGGACCCGGTCGAACAGCGAGCCGCCGATGAAGAACCCGCTCTGGGGGCCGTCGCCGCGGACCTCGCGGCCGTCCACCACCAGCTCCGCGCCCTCGGCGACGCCGATGTCGAGGTAGCCTCGGACCTTCTCCAGGTGCTCGCGGGTGACCAGCGGCCCCATCTCCGGCTCCGGCTCGGCGAGCCCGTCGCCGATACGGAGGCCGCGCACCCGCTCGGCCAGGCGCTCCACCAGGGCGTCGGCGGTCTTCTCGCCTACCGGCACCGCGACGGAGATCGCCATGCAGCGCTCGCCGGCGGAGCCATAGGCGGCGCCCATGAGGGCATCCACGGCGCCGTCCAGGTCGGCGTCGGGCATCACCACCATGTGGTTCTTGGCGCCGCCGAGGGCCTGCACCCGCTTGCCGTGGGCGGCGCCGTGGGCATAGATGTACTCGGCGATGGGCGTGGAGCCGACGAAGCTGATGGCGCCGACCCGCGGATCCTCCAGCAGCGTGTCCACCGCCGCCTTGTCGCCGTTGACGACGTTGAACACGCCATCCGGCAGGCCCGCCTCGGTGAGCAGCTCGGCCAGCAGCAGCGGCGTCGAGGGGTCCTTCTCCGAGGGCTTGAGGATGAAGCTGTTGCCGCAGGCGATGGCCACGGGGAACATCCACATGGGCACCATGGCCGGGAAGTTGAAGGGCGTGATGCCCGCGCAGACGCCCACGGGTTGCTGCTGCGACCAGCTGTCCACGTCGCTGCCGACGTCGATGGAGTGCTCGCCCTTGAGCAGATGCGGGATGCCGCAGGCGAACTCCACCACCTCGAGCCCGCGGGTGACCTCGCCCTTGGCGTCGGAGAAGGTCTTGCCGTGCTCCCGGGTGATGGCCCGGGCCAGGCGTTCGTGGTCGCGCTCGATGAGCTCCTTGAAGCGGAACATCACCCGGGCACGGCGCAGCGGCGGTGTCGCCGCCCAGGCGGCCTGCGCCTCGCTGGCGACATCGATGGCGTCGCGCACCTGGGTGGGGTCGGCGAGGGCCACCTCGCCGCTCTGCTCGCCGGTGGCCGGATTGTAGAGGGGACCCCGGCGGCCACCGCGGTCCTCTACCACGCGGCCGCCGATCCAGTGATGCAGGGTGCTGTCACGCCCGGCGGCCGCCGGGACGTCCTGGGAAGCGGTACTCATGGCGCTCTCCTCCAATGCGTATTCAGGGGCGCGCACCGGCTGGAAGACCCGGGCGCCTTGCCACCCCCCAGGGTACAACACTGCTCCAGCGACGGCGCGGTCCGGCAACAGGCGGCGACCAGCGGGGGTGTCGCCACCGCCGCGAATCCCCTGCAGCCGGTCCCTCAGTTCGGGGTATCGTCGGCTTCCGGCGGCCCCATCGCGGTTGCCGGCTGCACGGTTACCTCCACGGTGACCTCACCCGCGCGCTCGAAGCGCAGCGTCAGCGGGAAGCGCTCGCCGGCCTGCAGCGGCTCCTGCAGGCCCATCAGCATTACATGTCGCCCGCCGGGCTCGAAGCGCACGGCGCCCTCGGCCGGCACCTGCACCCTTGGCGTGTGCGCCATGCGTGCCTGCCCGCTGCTGGTGTCGGAGCGGTGCAGTTCCGCCCGCGGCACGCGCGGCGTCTCCACACCCAGCAGGGTGTCGGCCCGGGGGGCGGGGTTCACGATCTCGAAATACACCGCACCGTTCTCGATCATGGGCGGCGTGGCGCGCGCCCAGACGCCGCGGATCTCCGGGCCGGGGTCGGCCACGGCCAGCGGCGCGAGCAGACAGAGCAGCAGGGCTGGCAGGGCGCGGCGTGATAGCACGGGAGCCTCCTTGAAGATTGCGGCTTATGCCAGTCTATCCGACCGGCAGGCGGCCGCCGATGGCGTTGCTGCAGCGCAAGAGTGCGTCCGGCAGGCAGTCGTTCTATAACGGGTGCACCAGCCGACGCGGAACAGGGAGGTCGCCCCCGATGGAGATGACGAGTGCCCGCCACCTGCCCATCGAGCGCGACACCGTCTGGGATGCCCTGAACGACCCCGCGGTGCTGCAGGCCTGCATACCCGGCTGCGAGGCCATGGAGCGGCTCGAGGCGGACGTCTACGAGACCGCCGTGACCACCAGGGTAGGCCCCGTCAAGGCCCGCTTCCGCGGCCATATCCGCATCACCGACGCCGAGCCCCCGGAGCGCTACACCCTGAGCTTCGAGGGCCAGGGTGGCGCCGGCTTCGCCAAGGGCTCCGCGGACGTCGAGCTGGAAGCCGACGGCGACGGCGGCTGCCACATCCGCTATGTCGCCCGGGCCAAGGTCGGCGGCAAGCTGGCCCAGGTGGGCTCCCGCCTGCTGGATGGCACCGCGCGCAAGCTCTCCGACCAGTTCTTTGACAGCTTCACGCGCCATCTGGGCGGAGAGCCGGTGCCGGCCGGCGAGGAAGCGGCCAGCGATGGCAACGACGCTCCCGCCGCAGCCGAAAGCGGCGGTGACGACGCGGCGGCGGGCGCATCCGGCAGTGGCCATGGCTGGAAATTCTGGAAGCGCGGCGAGTCCTGAGGATGCCCCCGGGTTGCCCTCGCCAGCTGTATCCGGGGGTTGCGGGCCCTGGATCGGATGAATAGGTGAGATAGGCGGGCTAGCAGGATTGCCCGGTAGGCCGAACACGAGCCCCGCGCCAGCGCCGCGGGGCCGAGTCAGAGGAGGAGAGCCGCATGAACGTATCGCTCACGGTCAACGGCCGCCCGGCCAGTGCCGAGGTGGATCCGCGCACCACCCTGGTGGAGCTCCTGCGCGGCCCGCTCGGGCTCACCGGCACCCATGTAGGCTGTGACACCGGCCAGTGCGGCGCCTGCACCGTGCACCTGGACGGCCGTGCGGTGAAGGCCTGCAGCGTACTCGCCGGGCAGGCCGAAGGCACCGAGGTCACCACCATCGAAGGGCTCGCCCCCGACGGCGAGCTGCATCCCATGCAGGCCGCCTTCCGCGAATGCCACGGCCTGCAGTGTGGCTTCTGCACCCCGGGCATGGTCATGGCCGCCGTCGACCTGGTGCAGCGCCACCCCAACCCCGATGAGCACACGGTGCGCGAGCAGCTGGAAGGCAACTACTGCCGCTGCACGGGCTACCACAACATCGTGCGCGCGGTGCAGAGCGCCGCCGCCGAGATGGGAGGCAGCTGACATGAGCGAGACCGGCATCGGCAAGGCCATCGAGCGCCGCGAGGACGAGCGCTTCCTGCGCGGCCAGGGCCGCTACACCGACGATCTGCACTTCCCGGGCGAGGTGGCCGCCTGCTTCGTGCGCTCGCCCCACGCCCATGCCCGCATCCGCGGGATCGACGCCGAGGAGGCGCGGCGCGCGCCCGGCGTGATCGCCGTCTATACCGGCGCGGATCTCGCCGCCGACGGTGTCGGCGGCATTCCCTGCGGCTGGCTCATCACCGGCAGCGACGGCAGCCCGATGCACGAGCCGCCGCATTACCCGCTGGCCCGGGACACGGTGCGCTACGTCGGCGACCACGTGGCCGTCGTCATCGCCGAGAGCTTCTGGCAGGCCAAGGACGCCGCGGAGCTGGTGGAAGTGGACTACGAGATGCTGGAAGCGGTGACCGCCACCGCCGACGCCCTCGACCCGGGCGCGCCTAAAGTCCACGAGGACCTGCCGGACAACCGCTGCTACACCTGGGCCCTCGGCGACGCCGATGCCACCGACGCGGCGTTCCGCCAGGCGAGCCACGTGAGCCGCGTGGATATCGTCAACAACCGCCTCATCCCCAACGCCATCGAGCCGCGGGCGGTGATCGCCACCCACTCCCCGGGGGAGGACCGCTACACTCTCTACACCTCGAGCCAGAATCCGCACCTCATCCGCATGGTGATGTGTGCTTTCGTGCTCGCCATCCCCGAGCACAAGCTCCGGGTGGTGGCCCCGGACGTGGGCGGCGGCTTCGGCTCCAAGATCTACCACTACGCCGAGGAGGCGGTGCTCACCTGGGCCTCGAAAAAGGTGGGCCGGCCGATTCGCTGGACCGCCGAGCGCTCCGAGTCCTTCCTCTCGGATGCCCACGGCCGCGACCACGTCACCACCGCCGAGATGGCCATGGACGAGCAGGGCCACTTCCTCGGCCTGCGGGTGAAGACCACGGCGAACCTCGGGGCCTACCTGTCGCTGTTCGCGTCCTGCGTGCCCACCATCCTCTACGCCACGCTGCTGGCCGGGCAGTACCGCACGCCGCAGATCCACTGCGAGGTGACGGCCGTGTTCACCCATACCGCCCCAGTGGACGCGTACCGCGGCGCCGGCCGCCCGGAGGCGACCTATGTGCTGGAGCGCCTGGTCACCCAGGCGGCCTGGGACATGGGCCTGACCCAGGACGAGATCCGCCGGCGCAACTTCATCCCGAAGGACGCCTTCCCCTACCAGACGCCTGTGGCCCTGACCTACGACGTGGGCGACTACGAGGCGACTCTGGAGCGGGCCATGGAGTTGGCGGACGTCGCCGGCTTCGAGCAGCGGCGGCAGGAGTCCGAGCGGCGGGGCCGCCGGCGGGGGCTTGGCTACAGCACCTACATCGAGGCCTGCGGACTCGCGCCGTCGCGCATCGCCGGCGCTCTCGGCGCCCGCGCCGGGCTCTACGAGTCCGGGCAGATCCGGCTGCATCCGACCGGCAAGGTGACCGTATTCACCGGCTCCCACAGCCACGGCCAGGGCCATGAGACCACCTTCGCCCAGATCGTCTCCGAGCGGCTCGGCCTGCCCATCGAGGACGTGGAGGTGGTGCACGGCGACACCGACCGGGTGCCCTTCGGCATGGGCACCTACGGCTCGCGCTCGCTGGCCGTGGGCGGTTCGGCGCTGATGCGGGCGCTGGACAAGATCATCGCCAAGTCGAAGAAGATCGCCGCGCACATGCTCGAGGCCAGCGAGGATGACGTCGAGTACGACAATGGCGTCTTCCGCATCGCCGGTACCGACCGGCAGCTCGCCATGGCGGAGGTCGCCTTCTCGGCCTACGTGCCCCACAACTACCCGCTGGAGGAGGTGGAGCCCGGGCTCGACGAGACCGCCTTCTACGACCCGAGCAACTTCACCTATCCGGCGGGCAGCCACATCTGCGAGGTGGAGGTGGACCCGGACACCGGGCGGGTGGAGATCGTGAGCTTCACCGCGGTGGACGACTTCGGCAACGTCATCAACCCGATGATCGTGGAGGGCCAGGTCCACGGCGGGCTCGCCCAGGGCATCGGCCAGGCGCTGCTGGAGGGCTGCGTCTACGATCCGGACAGCGGCCAGCTCGTCACCGGCACGTACATGGATTACACGATGCCCCGGGCCGATGATCTGCCGAGCTTCCGGGTGGACATGCACGGCACGCCCTGCACCCACAACCCGCTGGGGGTGAAGGGCTGCGGCGAGGCCGGCGCCATCGGCGCCCCGCCGGCGGTAATCAACGCCGTCCTGGATGCCCTGCGCCCCCTGGGTGTGGAGCACCTGGACATGCCTGCCACCCCGCACCGGGTCTGGCAGGCCATCCAGGCGGCTCGCGGCCGGGCCGCGGCGTAATCCCCAGGGCACCGGCGTGGCCGGTGCCCGCTGAACAGGAGGCCCAACCATGTATGCCTTCGACTTCCATCGCCCGAAGAGCCTGGACGAGGCGCTGAACCTGCTCGGCCAGGGCGAGGACGCCACGCCGCTGGCCGGTGGCCAGACCCTGCTGCAGAGCCTGCGCCAGCGGCTCGCGATGCCCTCGGATCTGGTGGATCTCGGCGCCATCCCCGAGCTGCACGGCGTGCGCCGTGAGGGCCAGAGCCTGGTGATCGGCGCCACCACCCGCCACGCCGAGGTCGCGGCCGACCCCACGGTGCGCGATGCGATCCCTGCGCTGGCGGAGCTCGCCAGCGGCATCGGCGACGCCCAGGTACGCAACATGGGCACCCTCGGCGGCTCCGTGGCCAACAGCGACCCCGCCGCGGACTATCCGGCGGGCGTGCTCGGCCTCGGCGCCACGGTGGTGACCACCAGGCGCGAGATCGCCGCCGATGACTTCTTCGTGGATCTCTTTGAGACGGCGCTGGAGCCCGGCGAGCTGATCCGCGAGATCCGTTTCCCGATCCCGAAGCGCGCGGGCTACGCCAAATTCCCGCAGCCGGCGTCGCGCTACGCCCTGGTGGGTGTGATGGTGGCGGAGACCGGCGATGGCGTGCGCGTCGCCGTCACGGGTGCTGGCCCCTGCGCCTTCCGGGTCCCGCCCATGGAGCAGGCGCTGGCCAGCGACTTCCGCGCCGATGCCCTGGACGGCATCACCATCGACCCCGACGGCCTCAACGAGGACATCCACGGCACCGCCGCCTACCGCGCCAACCTCATCGGCGTCATGGCCAAGCGCGCGGTAGCCGCGGCTTCCTAGCTTGGGGTAAGCAGCTGGTTCGGGCTGTCGTGCGGGTTCGCGGCCGCTTGTTCAACACAACGACACCACGAACACAACGGGGCACAACGTCAATCAATTTAATCTCTTACGTTGTGCTTCCGTTGTGCCCGTTGTGTCGTTGTGTTTAATGACGGGCCCCGAGAGGAACGGAAAAGACAGGAGAGATGATCGAAACCGTCGATGACGTGCAGGCGCTGCTGGAGGCGGGGGATTACGTTGCCGAGCGGCGGCTGGCGACGGTCGTGTTCCTTGCGCTGCGGCTGGAGCGGCCGCTGTTCCTGGAGGGCGAGGCCGGCGTCGGCAAGACCGAGGTGGCCGCGGTGCTGGCGCGCCAGCTCGGGCGGCGGCTGGTGCGGCTGCAGTGCTACGAGGGCCTGGACGTCGCCTCGGCGCTCTATGAGTGGGACTACCCCCGGCAGATGATGGAGATCCGCCTCGCAGAGGCGGCGGGGCAGCCGGATCGCGAGCACCTCGCGGCGGACGTGTTCGACGAGCGGTTCCTGATTCGTCGGCCGTTGCTGCAGGCGCTCACCGAGGACCCGGCCGGTCCGCCGGTGCTGCTCATCGACGAGCTCGACCGCACCGATGCCCCCTTCGAGGCCTTTCTGCTCGAGGTGCTTTCGGACTTCCAGGTGAGCATCCCGGAGCTTGGCACCATTCGCGCCGAGCGTCCGCCCATCGTGGTGATCACATCCAACCGCACCCGCGAGATCCATGACGCCGTCAAGCGCCGGTGCCTCTACCACTGGGTGGACTACCCGGATCTGCACCGGGAGCTCGCCATCGTCCATCGCCGCGTCCCGCAGCTGATGGACCGTCTGGGCCGGCAGGTGGTCGCCTTCGTCCAGGCCCTGCGCGAGCGCGACCTCTACAAGGTCCCCGGCGTCGCCGAGACCATCGACTGGTCCCGCGCCCTCACCGCCCTGGACACCCTCAGCCTCGACCCGGACATCGTCCGCGACACCCTCGGCGCCGTGCTCAAATACCAGGAGGACCTGGAGCGCATGGACCTGCAGGAGATCGAGGCGCTGATCGCGCGGGTCAATGCGGAGCTGGGGCCCTGACGGGGCCTCCAGTTCAAAGTTCAAAGTTCAAAGTTCAAAGTTCAAAGTGAGGATTGGCCTCCGAGGCGGTTTCCGGGGAGGCATGTGCTTCCAGTGGCAGGGGGCTCCGACCGCGAAACGCCGCGGAGCGGCGTAGGGGTGACCGGCGTCGCTGGCACGGGCGATCATTATCCATGGCAGGGAGGAGTAGCGTCTCTGTTACCGCGCTGCGCGCGGTATCGCGGTCGGAGACCGCTTCCACGGGGACGCTGTCGCGGGGTACCGACGGTCGTGCGACTCCTTTGAACTTTGAACTTGGAACTTGGAACTCGGCAGGCGAAACGCCGCAGACGACGATGCACCACCGACCCCGAACCGAAGCCGCCAACACCGAAGCGCCCCCCACCGGCCGCCTGCCGGAGAACATCCTCCACTTCGGCCGCCTGCTGCGGGCGGCGGGGATGCGGGTGGGCCCGGATCGGGTGCTGATGGCGTTGAGCGCGGCGGATGCCGTGGGGCTGGAGCGGCGGGAGGACCTGCGGGCGGCGCTGGGGGCGGTATTCGTCAGCCGGCGGGAGGATCTGGCCCTGTTCGACGAAGCCTTCGGCCTGTTCTGGCGCGACCCGCGGCTGCTGCAGCGGGTACTGGGTGCGTTGCTGGAGCAGGCCTCCGGCGGACGGGCGCCGCCGGAGCGGCAGCCGCCGCGGCGCCTGGCCGAGGCGCTGGCGGGGCGTGCGGCGCGCGACCCGGAGGCCGCGGGCGAGCAGCTCGAGATCGGCGCCAACCTCACCTGGTCCGACGAGGAGCGGCTGCAGCATCGCGATTTCGCCGGGATGGGCAGTGAGGAGCTCGCCGCGGCACAGCGGCTGATGAGCCGCCTGCGCATCGACCTCGCGCCCCTGCCGGGGCGCCGCGCCCGCGTCGCGCTGCGTGGCGCCCGTGTGGACCCGCGAGCGAGCCTGCGCGCCGCGGTACGCGCCGGGGACACGCTGCCGCTGCGCTATCGCGAGCCGCAGCCGCGGCCGCCGACGCTGGTGCTGCTGTTCGATATCTCCGGCTCCATGGGTGGCTATGCGCGCATCCTGCTGCAGTTCGCCCACCTGCTCACCGCGCGCCGGCCCCAGGTGCACACGCTGCTCTTCGGCACCCGGCTCACCGACGTCACCCGCGCCCTGCGCCGGCGCGACCCCGACGCCGCGCTCGCCGCCTGCGGCGAGCGGGCCCGGGACTGGTCCGGCGGGACGCGCATCGGCGAGGCGCTGGCAGCCTTCAACCGGCGCTGGGCGCGACGGCTGCTGGGCAACGGGGCGGTGGTGCTGCTGGTAAGCGACGGCCTCGACCGCGAAGGTGGCGCCGGCATCGCCACCGAGGCGGCGCGGCTGCGGCGCATGAGCCGGCGCTTCATCTGGCTCAATCCGCTGCTGCGCTGGGAGGGCTTCGAGCCGCGAGCGGCGGGCATGCGCGCGCTGCTGCCCCACGTCGACGAGCTGCGCCCGATCCACAATCTCCACAGCCTGGAGCAGCTAGCGGCCGTGCTCTCCGGGCGTCCGGCAGCGGGGGAGCGCCATGATCTGCGCGCTGCTGCTGGCCGGCGGTAGAGGCGAGCGTTTCGGCGGCGACAAGCTCGCCGCGACCCTGGCGGACGGTACGCCGGTTGCTCTGGCGGCGTCGCGGCCGCTGCTTGCCGGTTGCGACCGGGTATTGGCCGTGCTGCGCCCGGGCCGCGAGGCCCTGGGCGAGCGCCTGCAGGCCGAGGGCTGCGAGCTGCTGGTGAGCCCGTGCACTCGGCAGGGCATGGGCGCGAGCCTCGCCGCGGGGGTGGCTGCCACGCCGGAGGCCGGAGCCTGGCTGGTGGCGCTGGCGGACATGCCCCTGGTCGCCCCGGCGACGGTGGCGGAGCTCGCCGCGCGCCTGCGTGCCGGAGCCGGTATCGTAATGCCGGAATACGATGGCCGGCGCGGCCACCCGGTCGGCTTCGCCGCCCGCTTCGGCCCGGCGCTGCGGGCGCTGGCAGGCGATACCGGGGCCCGCCGCGTGGTGCGTGCCCATCCCGGCTGCGTGGTCACCGTCCCGGTGGCGGACCCGGGCATACTGCGGGACGTGGACACGCCGGCAGACCTGGCGGCAATGAACGAGGGAGGAGACACGCGGGATGACGGATGATCTGCTGGACCTGCAGGTGCGCCTGCGCGACGAGCGAACCCCCCACGCGCTGGCCACGGTGATCGGGACCGAGGGCTCGGCCTCGGCCAAGGTGGGGGCGAAGGCCATCATCGACGCCGACGGGCGGCTCATCGCCGGCTGGGTGGGCGGCGGCTGCGCGGAATCCTCCACCTGCCGGGCGGCGCTGGAGTCCATGAGCAGCGGCGAGCCCCAGGTGCTCGAGATCGACCTCACCGACGAGCTGCTCGGGGCCGGCATGCCCTGTGGCGGCACCATGCGCATCTATGTCGAGCCCGCGCTGCCGCGCCCGGTGCTCTGGATCCTTGGCCACGGCCGGGTCGCCGAGTGCCTGTGCGTGATGGGGGACATGCTCGGCCTCGATGTGGTCATCGACGACCCAGGCGCTCGCCGCGAGGACTACCCCGCCGCCCGCCGGCTGCTCACCGACGACCTCGACTACTCCGCGCTGAAGCCCCGGGCCGAGGACTTCGTCGTTGTCGCCACCCAGCACAAGGGCGACCACCAGTCCATCGCCCGGGCGCTGGAGACGGACGTCGGCTACATCGCCCTCATCGCGAGCCGCAAGCGGGCCACCATCGTGTTCGATCAGCTGCGCGAGCTCGGCGTCGCCGAGGGATCGCTCCAGCGCGTGCGCTCGCCGGCGGGGCTGAATCTGGGCGGCAAGAGCCCTGAGGAGATCGCGCTGAGCCTCATGGCGGAGATCGTCGCCGTGCGCCGCGGCGCCGATGCCGCTCCGCTGGCCGAGCCCGCGGGTCGGGCGTGAGCGTTCAGGACGCCTACCGGGGCCGGCTGCGGGAGCACTTCACCCGCCCCCGCAACCAGGGCGATCTCGCCGGCTGCAGCACCAGCGCCCGGCTGAACAACCCGCTCTGCGGCGACGAGATCGAGGTAGGCGTCTGGCGCGAGGGGCCGGCCCTGGCCAGCGTCCGCTTCCGGGCCCGGGCCTGCGCCATCTGCGTGGCCTCGGCGTCGCTGATGACGGAGCAGGTGGCGGGTGGCCCGGAGGCGGCTGCCCTGGCTCTGGCGGGGCAGGTCCGCGCGTGGATCGAGTCCGGCGGCGAGCCGCCGGCGGACCTCCCGGAGCCGCTGGTGGCGCTGGCCGTGACCCGGGATCTGCCCAACCGCGAGCGGTGCGTCACTCTGCCCTGGGAGGCTCTGGAGCAGGCACTGGAGGGTTGCTGACAGCCTCTCCGAGTCCCGGATTCGGAAAACTCGTCAGCCGTGTGTGCTCACCGCCGCGGCGATGTCGCTGGCGGCATTGCGCTGCCAGTCCGGTAGTGTTTGGGGTGGACTCGGATATGCCAGTCTGGTATATAACGCGCTGCCATACCGCCAGAGTGCATCCATGGATACCCGCACCCTCTGTCTCGGCATCCTCGGCGACGGGGACGCGACCGGTTACGAAATCAAGAAATTCGTCGAGGAGCGATTCGGCCACTTCCTGGAAGTGAGCCAGAGCGCGATCTACCCGGCGCTCGGCGAGCTGCACCGGGAGGGGCTCGTGTCCTGCCGGGAAGTGCGCCAGGAGGGGCGGCCAGACAAGAAGGTCTACCGGCTGACGGAGGCGGGGCGCGAGGCCCTGCTGGCCGGGCTCGAGCGCTCGCCGGGCCGCCATCGGGTGCGCTCGGAGTTCATCGCCCTGCTGCTGTTCGCCCGCTGGCTGCCGCCCGAGCGGGTGAGTCGGCTGCTGGATGAGCGGGAGGCGGATTTCGCGCGCATCCTCGGCTACCTGCGCCAGTGCGCCGATGAGGCCAGGGGGCCGGGCGAGCGCTTCGTGGGCGGCCTCGGCGAGGCGATGGTGGGCGCGGGGCTCGCCTACATCCGCGAGCACCGTGCGGCGCTGGAGCAGGGCCTCGACCCCGGCGACGAAGAGCGCGAGGCCGCGCCGTGAACAGCAAGTCCTACCTCATCGCGGCGGCCATCGCCCTGGTGCTGGTGGTGTGGATGCTCTCCGGCCAGATCGCGGGGGACACCGGTCCGGCCACGCCGGCCAGCGAGGCCGAGGCGCCGGTGGCGGTGCAGGTGCGGGAGATGGCCGCAGAGCGCGTGGAGCGCGAGCTGGAGAACCAGGGCGACACCGTCGCCGACCAGGATGTGGAGCTGCGCGCCCAGACCGCCGGCCGGGTGGCCGAGGTGCTGGTGGCGCGTGGCGAGCGGGTGGCCGCCGGTGACCCGATTCTGCGGCTCGCCATGGAAGACCGGGCGGCCCGCCGGGCGGAGGCCGAGGCCCGCGTGGCCCAGCGCGAGGCCGACTACGAGGCGGCCCAGCGCCTGGGCGACGACGGCTTCCAGGCGCAGACCGCGGTGCGTGAGGCCCGCGCTGCGCTGGAGGCGGCGCGGGCGGCGCTGGCTGCCATCGAGGAGGAGATTCGGCATACCACCGTGCGCGCGCCGTTCGACGGCGTGCTCGAGGAGCGCCCGGTGGAGGTAGGTGACTTCGTCGCCGTCGGCGATCCGGTGGCCCGGGTGGTGAATGCCGACCCCCTGCTTGCGGTGATCAACGTCGCCCAGCAGGACATCGGCCGGGTCCGCCTCGGCGCGGAGGCGGTGGTCGAGCTCGCCACCGGTGACCGACTGGAGGGTGTCGTCAGCTATATCTCCGGTGCCGCCCAGAGCGGCACCCGCACTTTCCGCGTGGAGGTCGAGGCGCCCAACCCCGATGGCCTGCCTGCCGGTGTGAGCGCCACGGTGCGCATCCCGCTGGAGTCGGTGCAGGCGCACTTCGTCACCCCGGCGGTGCTGGCCCTGGAGGAGTCCGGACAGCTCGGGGTGAAGACCGTGAACGAGGCCGGAGAGGTGGTCTTTCACCCGGTGAACATCGTGCGCGCCGAGCGCGAGGGCGTCTGGGTGACCGGCCTGCCCGAGCGCGCCCGGGTGATCACCGTCGGCCAGGGCTTCGTGCGGGCGGGGGAGCCGGTGCGTGCGGTGGCCGAGGCGGAGCTGCCGGATGATCGCACTCTGCCCGAGCCCGAGGCGCCGCCCGCCGCCCTCGGCGACGGTGACTGAGGCTGCTGCCATGGAGCGACTGATCGCCGCCGCCTTCGACCGTAGCCGCACGGTTACCCTGACCCTGCTGGTGATCGTCGCGCTGGGGCTGGTCGCCTACCAGAACATCCCCAAGGAGGCGGAGCCCGACGTCAATATCCCGATCATCTACGTCTCCATGGCCTACGAGGGCATCTCTCCCGAGGACGCCGAGCGTCTGCTGGTGCGGCCGATGGAGAAGGAGCTGCAGTCCATCGAGGGCCTGGACGAGCTCAAGGGCACCGCCACCGAGGGCTTCGCCTCGGTGCTGCTGGAGTTCGACGCCGGCTTCGACCCGGACCAGGCGCTGGACGATGTGCGCGAGCGGGTGGACATCGCCAAGGCCGAGCTGCCCGGCGGTGCGGAGGAGCCTCGGGTCAACGAGGTCAATGTGGCGCTGTTCCCGGTGCTCACCGTGGCGCTCTCCGGTCCTCTGCCCGAGCGCACGATGCTGCAGGTGGCCCGCGAGCTGCAGGATCGCATCGAGGCCCTGCCCGGGGTGCTCGAGGCGGATATCGGCGGCGACCGCGAGGAGCTCCTCGAGGTGGCCGTGGACGACCGGGTGATGCAGACCTACGGCGTGGTCTACGAGGAGCTGTTCAGCCTGGTCAGCGCCAACAACCAGCTGATTGCCGCGGGCGCCCTGGATACCGGCGCCGGCCGGCTGTCGGTGAAGGTGCCCGGCGTGATCGAGGATCTGGACGACGTCCTCTCGCTGCCGGTGAAGGTGGAGGAGGACCGGGTCGTCACCTTCGAGGACGTGGCCCACGTGCGGCGCACCTTCAAGGACGCGGACGAGTTCGCCCGGGTCAACGGCCAGCCTGCGATCACCCTGGAGATCTCCAAGCGCGTCGGCGCCAATATCATCGAGGTCACCGAGGCCGCCCGCGCGGTGGTGGACGAGGCGCGGGCCGAGTGGCCAGCGGCGCTGGAAGTCACCTACCTGCAGGACCGCTCGCAGGACATCCGCACCATGCTGCGGGACCTGCAGAACAACGTCCTCACCGCCGTGGTGCTGGTGATGATCGTCGTGGTGGCCGCTATCGGCTGGCGTCCGGCACTGCTGGTGGGGCTGGCCATACCGGGCTCCTTCCTGGCGGGCATCCTGGTGATCCAGGCACTTGGCTACACCATGAACATCGTGGTGCTGTTCAGCCTCATCCTCGTGGTGGGGATGCTCGTGGACGCCGCCATCGTCGTGGTGGAGCTCGCCGAACGGCGCCTGGCCGAGGGCTGGCCGGCTGGCCGGGCCTACGCCTACGGCGCCACCCGCATGGCCTGGCCGATCATCGGCGCCACCGTGACCACCCTCGCGGTGTTTCTGCCGCTGCTCTTCTGGGGCGGCATCGTCGGCGAGTTCATGAAGTACCTGCCGATCACCGTGCTCATCACGCTCACCGCCTCCCTCGCCATGGCACTGGTGTTCATCCCCGTGCTCGGCGGCCTGCTGGCCCGGCGCGAGCGCATCGGCGACGCGCAGCTCGACGGCGTGCTGGCGGCCGAGAGCGGCGAGTTCCATCGTCTCGGGCGCTTCAGCCGCGCCTACGTGGGGCTGCTGCAGCAGGCGCTGCGCATGCCCGGCAGCGTGTTCGCGGGCATCCTGCTGCTGATCGTCGCCACCTACATCGCCTACGGCAGCCTCGGCCGCGGCGTCGAGTTCTTCCCGTCCGTGGAACCCGACTTCGCCCGGGTGCAGGTGCAGGCGCGGGGGGATCTCTCCATCCGCGAGAAGGATCAGCTGGTGCGGGCGGTGGAGTCGCGCCTGCGGGGGTTCGAGGAAGTCGACTACGTCTACGCGCGCACCTTTGCCGATGCCGAGCGCCTGGGCGGCCAGGAGCTTGCGCGGGATGCCATCGGCGTGCTGCAGCTCGAGTTCATCGACTGGTCAAGGCGCCGGCCCGCGGCGGCGATTATCGAGGACATCCGTGCCGCGGCGGCGGACATCCCGGGCGTGCGCATCCAGGTGGCCGAGCAGCAGCAGGGCCCGGGGCAGGCCAAGCCGGTGGAAATCCAGGTCTCCGGCCGGCCGGAGCGCCTCGCCGAGGGGGTCGAGGCCGTGCGGCGGCGCATGGAGGCCATCGGCGGCTTCAGCGACGTCGAGGACGACCGTCCGCTACCCGGCATCGAGTGGAGCCTGCGCGTGGACCGGGAGCGCGCTGCCCGCTATGGCGCCGACGTCCAGCTGGTGGGCAACGCGGTGCAGCTGGTCACCAACGGCGTGCTCATCGCTGACTACCGCCCGGACGATGCCGACGACGAGGTGGACATCCGCGTGCGCTTCCCGCTGGAGGACCGCAGCCTGGATACCCTGGGCCAGCTGCGGGTGCCGACCCGCTTCGGCCAGGTGCCGGTGAGCAATTTCGTGGACTTCGTGCCGGCGCCCAAGACCGGGACGCTGGAGCGCGTCAACGGTGAGCGGGTGCTTACCGTGAGCGCCGACGTCGCCGAGGGCGAGCTGGTGGACGAGCGGGTGGACGCCCTGCGCGCGGCACTGGCCGAGAATCCGCTGCCGGAGGGCCTCGAGACCACCTTCCGCGGCGAGGACGAGGATCAGCGCGAGGCCCAGGCCTTCCTGAGCCGCGCGTTCGTGATCGCCATCCTGCTCATGGCGATCATCCTGGTGACCCAGTTCAACAGCCTCTACCAGGCCCTCCTGGTGCTCTCGGCCATCGTCTTCTCCACCGCCGGCGTGCTGCTCGGGCTGATGGTGACCCAGCGCCCCTTCGGCATCGTCATGGGCGGCGTGGGCATGATCGCGCTGGCCGGCATCGTGGTGAACAACAACATCGTCCTCATCGACACCTACAACGCCCTGCGCCGCGAGGGCCTGGCCGCCCGCGAGGCCATCCTGCGCACCGGCGCCCAGCGCCTGCGCCCGGTTCTGCTCACCTCGGCCACCACCGTGCTCGGCCTGATGCCCATGGTGCTCAAGCTCAACGTCGACATCATCGGCCGGGAGATCCAGTACAACGCCCCCTCGACCCAGTGGTGGGCCCAGCTCTCCGCCACCATCGCCGGGGGCCTGACCTTCGCGACGATCCTCACGCTGCTGCTGACGCCGTGTCTGTTGATGCTCGGGGACAACGTGGGGGCGCAGTGGCGGCGGTGGCGGCACGCCACTGACGCCACGGGGTGAGCAGGCGGATTGCAAGCATCGAGGTGCAAGTTGCAAGTAACAAGTTGCAAGTAACAAGTTGCAGAGAAAAGCAGACAGCCGCTGCTATCTGCGGCGAAGCCTTGGTTTCCCGTCTCGCCGCCTCCCATACTCTTCGCCACTTGCCACTTGCCACTTGCCACTTGCAGCTTGCAGCTCGAACCTTAAGCCGCAGGCGGCGCCTACACCTCGACCTCCAGAATCGCCTCCGCCACCTCGCCCAGGTCGCGCCCGACGATCTCTGGCTCCGGA
Organism: Spiribacter halobius; assembly: GCF_020883455.1. Lineage (NCBI taxonomy): Bacteria > Pseudomonadati > Pseudomonadota > Gammaproteobacteria > Chromatiales > Ectothiorhodospiraceae > Sediminicurvatus > Sediminicurvatus halobius. The sequence continues at coordinate 481,130 of NZ_CP086615.1, forward strand.
AACAGCCGATCCAGGATCTGGCCCGGACGGGCGACGAAGGCCGTGCCGCAGCCGGCGCTCATGGCACCGGCGAGGTCCCAGCCGTGGGCAGCGACCATGAGCATGCCGGTGGTGGGGACCTGGAGGCGCTGGGCGGCGTGGCGGTAGACCGCGAGCGCGGGCTTCAGGGCGCGGGCGCCGTCCACCGAGATGCGGTGGGCGAACAGCGGCGACAGGCCGGCGTGGGCGAGCTGGGCCTCCATCACCTCGTCCGGCGAGTTGGTCAGCGCCGCCAGGGTGAGTCCCGCCTCGCGCAGCCGGCGCAGCGCCGCCGGCACCTCCGGATGCGGCGGCAGCCGCCGCATGCCCTCGGCGATGGCGCGCCGACTGCCCTGGGAGAGGCTGACGCCATGGCGCTCCGCCACCATGGACAGCGCCGCCGCGCCGACCTCGGAGAAGTTCCGGTAGAGCCCGGAGAGGGTTACCGTCATGGCGCTTTGCAGGACCTGGGTGAACCACTCCCGGCGTACCGCCGCGCTGCCGAAGGCGGCCTCGAACTCGGCGTCCAGGGCGCTCAGGTCGAGCAGGGTCTCGTTGACGTCGAATACGACGACGCGCGGCATGATTCCTCCTCCGGCGGCGCGGCTGCGATCGAGAACGCGCATCATCCTGAACCGCCGCCGGCCCCTTGTCACCCATGGCGGCGATCGGTCTCCTTGCGCGCTATGCTTGGCGCACGCCAACAATGGGGACAGTGCCTCGATGAAACTCTTCGCTTCGGCCACCTCGCCCTTCGGCCGCCTGGTACGGGTGGTTCTGCACGAGAAGCAGATCGCAGGCCGGGTCGCCCTGGAGATGGTCGATCCCTGGTCGACGCCCGCCTCGCTGGCGTCCGTGAATCCGGTCTCCCGGGTGCCGACGCTCGTCGCAGACGACGGCACGGCGCTCACGGAGAGCACCCTGATCGCTCTCTACCTGGAGCGCCGCTACCCCGAGCCGCGGCTCGTGCCGCGGGACCGGGTGGAGTCGGTGCACGCCCGCCTCGGCCTGGTCCACGGCTGTCTGGATGCGGCGGTGGGCGTGGTCTCGCTGCGTCGCTTCGCCCCCGAGGCCGGGGCGATGATCGAGCGCCGCCTGCAGGCCGTGCGCCGGGTGGTCGCACCGCTGACCGCGGCCGTGCAGGGCGTGGACGGCGAGCAGCCGGACCTCGGTGATCTGGCGGTGGCCGTAGCCCTGGAGTATCTCGATTTCCGCTTCGCCGGCGAGGTGGACTGGCGAGGCAGCAGCGGCGCCGCCGAGCGCTGGCTGGAGGTCATCGCGGCGCGCCCGTCTCTCGCGGAGACGCGGCCGCCGCAGCCCAGCTCATAACTCACCATCATCGAGGATGGCGTCGCCACTGGTCCGCGAGGCATCGAGCGCTTCTCGCTCCGTTGCCAGGCCCGGGGAGTGGTGGAAGCGAGCGGGACACGCCGTAAATACTTCCCTGTAGGCTCGAAGGCGACATCCCTGTCGCCTACGGTCCCGCTCGCTCCCACCACTCCCCGGGCTTCATGCGCCAGCGGCGGATCCGCGACGGAACCGGCGCGCGCCTGGCTGTGCCATTCGCGGCATACAACTTCCTGGTTACGTATTTGACTCAGCTACGCTTTCATTTAGCCCGTCGCGGAAGACGCCACCGACGTCTGCGGTGCGGAACGGGGTGGGAGCCCCCAGGGATGGATTCACGGCGTATCCCGTCCGCACCCGCCAGTCAGCGCGCTGGGCACGGATTCTCGGAGCTGACGGCGTCGCGGGTCCCGGCCGGATACCGCCTACGGCGGCGGAACGCGGGCCACCACCTCCAGGTCTCCGCCGGCTCCGATGCGGACCACCACACCCTCGCCGGAGGCCGGGTAGACGCCAGTGAGGGCGGTGACGTTGACCTGATGGGTCACCAGCACCGCCGAGGTCCAGTCGTGGCGCTCGGCCAGGAACGCCCGGGTGCGTCGGGTCTGTTCCGGGCCGCGCTCGCGGTTGCGGAAGAACGAATCCAGTGACGGCAGCGCCTGCGGCTCGCCCAGGCCGAGCAGGCGCGCGGTGTCGCGGCAGCGGCACCAGCGGCTGGTGTAGACCGGGAGGTCGTCAAGGCCGTTGGCGCGCAGGCGCTCACCCATGGCGCGGGCCTGCTCGCGGCCGGCGGCCGAGAGGTTGCGCTGGGTGCTGCAGTCGCCGAGGGTGAAGTCGGGCGGGTCCCCGGTGCCGGGGGCGATCGCGTGGCGGAATACGATCGCATGCCCGCCTTCGGCGATGGCCTGCCAGGGCACACTCGTCGCTGCGACCGCCGGCATGGCGGCGAGCAGCAGGGCAAGCAGCGTCCGCCGCAGTCGGCCTGCCCTCCGAGCGATGCGCATCACGCCCCCTGGCTTGCCCGCGAGCGCGCCTCAGTGACTTCCCTCACCGGTGCGCCCGGACCGCGTTCCGTGAGGTCCCGCACCGTGAGCCCCGCCAGCGGCTCGGCGGCGGCGGTCTCCCGGCGGCCCAGGAGACTGTCCAGCGCCGGGGGCAGGGCGAGGCTCGCAAGATCCAGCCCGGCGCGTTCGCCGTGACGACGGACGGCGGCTAGAACCTCCACGGCGGGCGTCTCCTCGGGCGGGGTCCCCGGCAGATAGCCCGAGGGCTCGCCCTCCTGCTCCAGCGCGCGGAGCAGCCCAGCCTCACGCAGGGCGTCCACCACCGGCTGCAGCGCATCGGCGGGCATGTGCAGGCGTGCGGCCAGGGCCTCGTCGTCGGGTGGGGTCTCGCGTGCGTAGTGGGCCTGGGCAACGCAGCTCATCACGCCGAGGGCGGCGCGCTCGCGCAGGCGTGGGCTCAGCTCCGGGGCGTCGCCAAGGAGCAGCAGCCGGCGGGGATGCTGATGGTAGTAGGCGATGCTGGAGCCGATGAGCAGGATCAGCCAGCTCAGGTAGAGCCAGATCATGAACACGATGAGGGTGGCGAAGGCGGAGTAGATCGCCGTGTAGTTGGCCGAGCCCGCGATCACCGAGGCGAACACCAGGCCGCTGCTCTGCCAGAGCACGCCGGCCACCAGCGCCCCGACCAGCGCCGAGAGAGGGCGCACCCGCGTGTTCGGCACGAACAGGTAGACGAAGGTGAAGGCCGCGATCACCAGCACGTAGGGCACGAGTCGCGTGGCGAGGTTGATGAGCGCGCCCAGGGGGGCAACGGTGCCGAGGCTGCGCACGAAATCGGAGCCGAGCACCGAGGCGGTGATGCCGAGGGCGGCGAAGATCAGCACCGGGCCCACCAGCAGGACGCTCAGATAGTCGCTGAAGCGCTGCGCGAAGCCGCGCGGGCGCTGCACGCGCCAGGTCTCGTTGAAGGCCCGCTCCACCTTCTGCAGCAGGGCGATCACGGTGTAGAGCAGGAGCAGCAGGCCGAGGGCGCCGAGTACCCCGACCTGGATGTTCTCGACGAAGTCGATCACCCGGGTGGTGATCTCCTCGCCGCGGCTGCCGAGCGGGGCGAGGAAGCCGGCCAGGGCCGGCTCGATCTGATTGTGAACGCCGAAGGCCTTGAGGACGGAGAAGCTCACCGCCAGCAGCGGCACCATCGACAGCAGCGTGGTGTAGACCAGGCTCATGGCGCGCAGGGTCAGGTGGCCGCGGGCAACGTCGCGGCTCACGGCGTAGGCGAGACGCAGGCAGAAGAGCAGGCCACGCCGCCAGCGCGGCTGCTGGCGCGAATCCACCTCCAGCACATGGCTGCGGAACCAGTCGTCCAGCGTTTCCAGTCGCATGGCCGCATTCTGGCACAGTCGGCCGGGGTCGGCGCGGCGCTCCGTTCGTCGGCTGTAGACGGGTTCGCATTACCGACTCCGGTCCGTGCGCTAGCATCGGCGTCCGGGGGTGACCGGAGGGAATCGTTCAGCGCTTCCCTGGACGTTGCACATCGCCGCAAGAACCGGCGCAGGCCATTCGGGAGACCTCAGCATGTTCGATATCAGCAAGCGTGGCAGCGGCCGCCAGGAAGGCGGCGTCGATGACGAGCTCGAGCAGGACCGGCTCGGCAACCCGCCCCGTGCCGGCGGCGCCAGCCCCGGCACCAGCGCGCCGGGTTCCACCGCCCGCGTGCGCGAGGCAGCCATTATCGGCCCGTCCATCCATATCGAGGGCGACCTCCGTGGCGAGGAGGATCTGGTCATCGAGGGCACTGTCTCCGGCAGCATCCACCTGCGCGACAACGGTCTGACCGTCGGCAGCAACGGCAAGGTCAGGGCCGAGGTGCATGCCAAGAGCATCGTCGTGGACGGCACGCTGGAGGGGGACCTGTACGGCTCCGAGCGGGTGGCCATCCGCAAGTCGGGCCAGGTGCGCGGCAACATCGTCTCGCCTCGGGTGAGCCTCGAGGACGGGGGCCGCTTCAAGGGCACCATCGAGATGGACCAGCAGGTGGTCGACAAGGCCTTCGGCAACACCGGCCGTGCCGCTGCAAGCGGCTCGGGCGGCGGCGCGGCCGCGGCCGGCAGCGAGGCCGGCGGTGGCAAGGAGAAGGAGACGGCCGCCAGGGAGACCGGCAGCGCCCAGGCCAGCAGTGGCGAGGCTGCCGCCGGCAGTGGCCAGAGCGGCAGCGGCAAGCCGGCCTCGGACTCCTCGGCCAGCGCGGCCGGTGGCAAGCGCTGAGAAGCTGGCGGCTGGGGTCGTCGTCCTGTCCTGACGGCGGACATGGGTCCACAATGCGTCGGGAGCGGGGACGCCGCGGCGCCACGGGCGACCCCACCGCCTTGCCCGGTGCGGGCCGGTGTGGGAACGCCCGGGACACGCCGTGAATACCTCCCTGTAGGCTCGTAGGCGAGATCCCTCTCGCCTACGGTCCCGGGCGCTCCCACCCCGGCTCGCACTGGTGGCCTCCGTGGCCGCTTCCGCGAGGCCTCCGGCGGCAGGCGCCTCGGACTCAGGCACGTCATCGGGCATCCGCTGCGCACAGAGGAGCCAACTTGGCACGCGCCCCGCGACACGATCCCGGCGCGCCGGTTTCAGCCCCGGAACCCGAGATTCTCGGCAGCGGCCTGCTCGCCGAGGCGACGGCACCGCTCGCCCGCGGAGAACCGTGCTCGGTGCTGGATCTGGGGCCGGCGCGGCCGGGTAATCTGGCGTTCTTCAACGACTTCCGCTGCCGGCTCGGCGTCGCCGACGCGCTCGGTGAGCTCGCGGGCATGGCCGCCAGCCTCGCGCCGGGCGACCCGGAGGTTCCGGCCCGTCTGCAGGCCATCCTGCCGCCGATACCGCCGCGGCCCTGGCAGCTGGTGCTGCTCTGGGACGTGCTCGACTACCTGCCCACGGCCATGCTGGAGCGGCTGGGTGAGGCCCTGGCCCCGGCAATGGCGCCCGGGGCGCTGCTGCACGGCTTCGTCAGCACCGGTAGTGCGCCACTGCCGGATCCGCCTGCGGTCTACGACATCGAGTCCGTGGAGCGCCTGCGCCGGCACCACCAGGGGGGCGAGCGGGCGCCCGCGCGGCATACGCCGTGGCACATCCAGCGCCACCTGGCCGGCGTGGCCATCGAACGCTCGCGTCTGCACCGGGATGGCCGCCAGGAGCATCTGCTGCGCTGGCCCGGCAGCTGACCGGACGCCAAGCGACACGGCGAGACGGGGAACCCCACGGACGCGTTCGCGCTCCAAGCGGCGTCTTCGCGTAGGGATCAGTCATGGATTCGGTAACCCAGGCCGCCCTCGGCAGTGCCGTTGGCGGTGCCGTGCTCGGTCGCCGTCTTGGCTGGCGGGCGTTCGCCTGGGGGGCGGGCCTTGGCACGCTGCCTGATCTTGACGTCTTGCTGAGCTACGGCGGCCCGGTGGCGGATTTCGTCTTCCATCGCGGCGCCTCCCATGCGATTGCCGTGCACACCCTGGCCGCGCCCCTGCTGGGCGCAGTCGCCTGGCGCCTGCACCGGGCGCGCGGCGTGGGGCTCGCGCAATGGGTTCTGGCGGTATGGCTGGTGCTGGTCACCCATGCGCTGCTGGATGCCGTGACCATCTACGGCACACGGCTGCTGCTGCCCTTCGCCGACGAGGCGGTCGGGCTTGGCAGCCTGTTCATCATCGATCCGCTCTACACCCTGCCGTTGCTGGTGGGTATCGCCGCGGCGCTCGCCGGGCGGGTCGGGCTGCGGGCACGGCGCTGGAATCTGACGGGGCTCGCGCTGAGCACGCTCTACGTGGGCTGGAGCATCGTCGCCCAGCAGCATGTGCTGAACGTGGCCGAGGCCGCCCTTGCCGAGCGCGGCATCGAGCCCGAGCACGTGCTGGTGACGCCGGCGCCGTTCAGCACGGTGCTCTGGCGCATCGTGGCCATGACCGCGCCAGGGGATGACTACTACGAGGGTTACTACACCGTCGGCAGTGGTCGGGAACCCCACCTGACGCGCTTCCCGAGCCGCCCGGAGCTGCTCCGGCCGCTGGCCGCCACGCCCGCGGTTCGGCGGCTGCGGGCCTTTACCGATGGGTACTATGCCGTCGGCCTGCAGGGCGACAGCGTGGTCATCACCGACCTGCGGATGGGGGCCGCGCCGGCCTATGCCTTCGCCTTCGCGGTGGGGCAGCGCGAGGACGGCACGATAGTGCCCATGCCGGATGTGGCCGCAACCGCGCCCCGCCCGCCACTCGACCGCATCCTCGGCGAGATGCTCGCCTGCGCCCGGGGGCGGCCGGTCGCGCTCATCGCCTGCTAGCCCGCCTATCTGAGGCCTGCGGGGTTGCCGGCAAAGGGCCGACCGCTCCCGCCCGGCCCCGCCGGTCGGTTATCGTGTGAGGCTGGCATTTTCCCGTGGGGGCGATCATGACCGGGCGGCGCGAGGCGTATGTCGCCGGCATGCAGGCGGTGGCGCCGATGCTGCCGGGGGTGGTGCCGTTCGGCATGACGGCGGGCGTGGCCGGTCTGGACGCCGGGCTCGGCGGTGAGCTTGCCTTCGCCATGTCGGTGCTGATCTTCGCCGGCGCCTCGCAGATCGCCACCGCACAGCTGCTCGGCGCCGATGCCGCTCCCGCGCTGGTGGTGCTCACGGCGCTGCTGATCAATCTGCGTATGGTGATGTACAGCGCCTCGCTCGCCGGGCACTTCGCGCCGCTGCCCCTGCGCTGGCGGGTGCCCATGGCCTACCTGCTGACCGACCAGGCCTATGCGCTGAGCATTCAGCGCATTCTGCGCCGCCATCCCGGTCCGCAGGAGCACTGGTTCTACCTGGGGGCGGGGCTCACCCTCTGGATCACCTGGCTCTGCGCTACCGGCGCCGGCATCGCGGCGGGCTCGGCGGTGCCGCCGGCCTGGGAGCTCGGCTTCATCGTGCCCCTGATCTTTCTCAGCCTGCTGGTGCCGGCCATCGCCAGCCGCCCGGCGCTGGTGGCGGCGGTTACTGCCGGGCTGCTGTCGGTGCTTGGACGCGGACGGCCCGCCGGGCTTGGCCTCACGCTGGCAGCGCTGGCCGGGATTGCGGCGGGCGTGGTGACGGAACGGATGACGCGCCGTGGTTGAGGCGGCGTGGATCGTGGTGGCGCTGATCGGCGCCGGCACGCTGCTGGAGCGGGCGTCGTTCCTGGTCTTCGGTGGCCGCCTGCAACTGCCGGATGTCGTCCAGCAGGGCCTGCGCTACGTGCCGGCCGCGGTGCTCTCGGCCCTGGTGCTCCCCGGCCTCGTCCAGCCCGGCAGCGACGGGCTCCCCGACGCTGCCCGCCTGGCCGCCGGCGTCGTGGCCGCCCTGGTGGCCTGGCGGACTCACGGGGCGCTGCTGACGCTTGTCGCCGGAATGGCGACGCTCTGGCTGCTGCGCTGGTTGGGCCTGTGACCGGGCATCCCCCCGATCCGCACCGGTCCGGGTAGGTCGGCATCCGCCGCAGGCGGACGCCGACATCTACCGCGGATTGAGTAACTGACTCGGCCACTACGACAGGCTTCCCGTCGCGGAAGCTGCCACCAACGTCTGCAGAGCGGGGCGAGGTGCGAGCGCCCGGGACCGTAGGAGAGAGGGACCTCGCCTACGAGCCCCCAGGGACGGGTTCACGGCGTGTCCCGGGCGCTCCCGCCTCGCCCCGCGTCGGCACGGCCGACGCTATCGCCGCGGCGTCGCGGCTAAAGGCCCGGAGGCATCGCTGAGTCACGTATGCAATCAGGAAACAGAATGCTGGCGCCGGGTCGCTTTGAACTTTGAACCTTGGACTTTGAACTCGTCGACGAACTCATCTACCCGCGCCTTTTCCGTCCAGGAAATAAAAACGCCCCGCCGGCATGGCACCGGCAGGGCGTTCGGGAGTAGGGCCCGGCGGTCAGTGGCTGCCGGCGAGGCGGCCCTGCGGTGCCGTGCCGAGGGCGCGCAGGCGGCGGCGGGCAGCCGCCAGCAGGCGGCGGGCGGCCTGCGCAATGTATTCGTCGCGAAGCCGATGGGCGCGGGCAGTCAGCGCGTCGACCTGCTCCGGAGTAAGCTGCTGCGTGTTCGCGATCGTCGTGCGCTCGTTCATGGTGTGGCCTCCATTGCTTGCCGGTTGGCGATTGGTGGTCATGCTACGGCCGTGGCAGGCTGGGATAATCCGGGGAAAGGGCATACCGCCTTTGCTTTTCAGTCACAGGTGAGGCCGATGGATCGAGCAGCGGAGATGCACATGTTCGTGCGGGCGGTGGACAAAGGGAGCTTCTCCGCCGCCGCGCGCGATCTCGACCTCACCCCTTCCGCGGTGAGCAAGCAGATCCGGCGGCTGGAGGATCGCCTCGGCGTGCGGCTGTTCAACCGCACCACGCGCCGGGTGAGCCTTACCGAGGCCGGGCATGCCTATTACGAGCGCTGCGCGCGCATCCTCCAGGAGATCGAGGAGGCCGAGGAGGCGGTTACCGCCCTCAACGAGAATCCCCGCGGCACGCTGCGGGTGGCGGCCACGGTCGCCTTCGGCCGGGTGGAGGTGCTGCCGCGGATCAACGAGTTCCTCGAGCGCTATCCCGAGCTCAACGTGGAGTTCGAGCTAACCGACCGCCATGTGGATCTGATCGAGGAGGGTATCGACGTCGCCATTCAGTGGCGCGAGCAGATGGAGGACCCGTCCCTGATCGCCCGCCGGCTGTGCGTGAACCGGCGCATCATCTGCGCGGCGCCCTCGTATATCGAGCGCCACGGCAAGCCCGCCAGCCCCGAGGAACTTCTCGAGCACAACTGCCTCACTCTCTACGAGGTCTCCCAGTTCAACGACTGGGCCTTCGAGGATGCCGAGCACGGCTATCGGGTGCTGCATGTGGGTGGCAACTTCCGCGCGAACACCGCTGATGCCCTGTACGAGGCGGCGCTCTCGGGCGCCGGCCTGGCGCGCCTGTCCACCTGGCTGGTGATGCCCGCGATTCGCGCCGGGCGGCTGGTGCCGGTGCTGCCGCAGTACCCCCACGAGAGCTCGGCCTATTTCGTCCTCTACCCGCACCGGCGGCACCTGTCACGCAAGGTGCGGGCGTTCGTGGACTTTCTGGTGGAGGTGTTCACGCCGATTCCGCCCTGGGAGCGGGAGGGCATCGAGTTCTCCGAGGCGGAGTGGGAGGAGCGCATCCGCCAGGGCTGACGAGGAAAGCCTCATGCGCGGATTTCCGGCGGTTCTAGCCCGCATATCTCGCCGATTCGCGGCTGCGGGCGCGGATCTGGCGGGCAGTCCGGCGTTGCGCTCGGTCCGGGTGCTCGACGTACTGTCGAGTACGCCTGCGCGCCCGAACTCTCCCGCGCCTTGTCCTGCCCGCCATCTCCACGCCCTCGCGTCGCGAATCGGTGAGATATGCGGGCTAGTGGTGATCGCGGTGGTGCTGGCGGGCTGCGCCGGGGTCCCGCGGGGGCCCGACTACGCCCGCGTGCCCCTGGACAGCGAGCTGCGACTGGCGGATGAGCACGTCGCCGACGCCAACGGTTTCCTCTACTTCCAGGGAGGCAGGCGGGTGTCCGCGCCCAACCGCTTCGCGGCGCCCTGGTGCCGGCTGCGCAGCGGCGTGGGGCCGGTGCCGAGGCAGTGGCGCGTTACCGGCTTCGACGTACTGGCCTGGGACAGCGGTGGTGTCGCCCCCGGTCCCGGGTTCGTGGGCCGTGAGAACGACAGCGTCGAGCTGGTGGACTACCGCAGCCTGATGGACCTGCGGACGGCGGACGGGCGCAGCGGTCGGCTGCGCTGCGTGGTCCGCGCCGTCGCCGGCGGCCCGCAGCGTTATCTCACGCCCGAGCAGATCCGCACGATCCTGGAACCGGCGGCGGAGCTGGCTAGCCCGGCGGCGCGGGACCGTTGAGCAACAGGATGGTGGCGTTCAGGTAGACCGCGAAGCTGACCCAGACCAGGTAGGGCGCGAGCAGCCAGCAGGCGGTCGCGCTCACGCGGTGGAAACGGAACATGGTCAGCGCCACCAGCACCCATAGGGCGGCCAGATCCACCAGCGCCAGATCCACGCGGTGCCAGTGGAAGAACAGGATGGACCAAAGGCCGTTGGCGCCGAGCTGAGCGATGAAGGGCAGCAATGCGGGCAGGCCGGCCACCAGGCCGGTGCGGCGCCAGACCAGCCACGCCGAGACGGTCATCAGCGCATAGAGGAGTGTCCACGCCACCGGGAACAGGAGATCCGGCGGCGTGAACGGCGGCTTCTCCAAGCCGGCGTACCAGGCGTCGGAGGGGGTGAGCACACCGCCCATGGCGGCCAGCGTCACCAGCGCCAGCCAGCCGGCGAACCCCAGCAGCGCCCGCCGGCGTCCGCCGGTCTCCTGCAGCAGGTCTCCGGCCACGGGCCTACCAGGTCCCGGTGTTGGGCATGGAAGCCCAGGGCTCCTGCGGCGCGAGCGCCTCGCCCTTCTGCAGCAGCTCCACGGAGATCCCGTCCGGCGAGCGGACGAAGGCCATATGCCCATCCCGCGGTGGGCGGTTGATGGTTACGCCGCCGTCCTGCAGACGCTGGCAGAGGGCGTAGATGTCATCCACGCGAAAGGCGAGATGGCCGAAGTTGCGGCCGCCGCTGTAGGTCTCCGGGTCCCAGTTGTAGGTGAGCTCGAGCATTGGCGACTTCTCGGCCCGGGCACGCTCCACGTCCTCGTCGGCGGCGAGGAAGATCAGCGTGAAGCGGCCCTGCTCGCTGTCGCGGCGGCTCATTTCGCGCATGCCGAGCAGCTCGCAGTAGAAGTGCAGCGAGGCATCGATGTCGCTGATGCGGACCATGGTGTGCAGGTATTGCATGGACTGTCTCCAGGCGGCGACGGGTTGGAGGGGCACTCTACCAGCGCCCGCGCCGGGGATCAGCGAGCTGCTGGTGCAGCCAGCCGTCGAGCTCGGCGGCGAGATCGGCCAGGGCTCGGTTGGCGGCGGCGGCCGCGGCCGCGGGTCCGGCGGCCTCCGCCGCGGCCGTGGCCTCGACCCGGCGCTGCGCGATCAACTCGCCCTCCCGGTCCAGCAGCCGGATGCGCAGGCCGATGCGGGCCTCGCCGGCGCCGCCGCCGCCGCGGTAGTCCTGCTCCAGGCGCAGCAGCTCCAGCTCCAGGCGGTAGTCCGCCACCGGCGGCGGGGCACCCGTGAGCACCGCGCGAAACCGTCCGGTGCGTTCCAGGGCCTCGCCCAGGCGCTCGGTAACCAGCTCGCCAGGGGCGCTCACCCAGCGGGCAGTGGCGAAATAGCGCAGGGCCAGCGCGTCGCCTTCACGATAGGCCATGAGCGGCTGCTCGTAGCCGGCCGCGACGCCCGTAAGGCGCACGCGCAGGACCTCGTCGCCAGTGCCCGCCGCCGGCAGCGCGGGGACCTCCAGGGTGTAGAGGGCGGGCGCCGGCGCGTTCTGCAGCAGCGGCGTGCAGCCGACGAGGAGCGCAGTCAGGGCGAGGGCGGCGAGTCGCCGGCTCATCGTGCGCGCTCCTCGCCGGGCCCCGGCGGCCGCGGGGCGGGCCCGTACAGCAGCTGTGAGGGGTCGTCCTCCAGGCGGGCGGCCAGGCGGCGCAGGCGCTCGGCGGTGCGCTCCAGGGTCTGGAGCAGGTCCTCGGCGATGGGCAGCGTGCGGTCCCCGAGACGTGCCAGATCGCGGCTGCCCTGGTCGCCCAGATTGCTGAGGGAATCCCCGGCCTGGCCGATCCGCTCGGCCATGCGTTCCAGCCCCGTGAGCGTCGCCTCGACCGAGTCGAGCGTCTCCGGTACCCGTGCGGCGGCGACGGCGCCGCTCCCAAAGGCCTCCTCCGCAGCGGCAAGGGCCTCGCGCAGGGCGGCCCGGTCCCGCTCAAGGCCCTCGGCGAGGGCGGCGAAGCTGGTCAGCAGACGGTTGAGGGCGGCGGCGTTCTCCGGGGAAAGCACCGTGTCCAGGCGTGCCGCAATGGTGTCGAGGCTGCTCATGCCCTCGCGCACGAGGGTGTCCAGCTGGCCGAGCAGCGAGCGCTGGTAGGGGATCTCGGGGTAGCGAGCCCCGGGCTCCGGCCGCAGCGGTGATGCCTCCGGCTCGCCTCCGGAGAGCTCGAGATAAGCGCCGCCCGTTAGCCCGCGGCTCTGCAGGGTGGCGGTGGTGCCCTCGCGCACCGGGGCGTCTGGATCCACCGCCAGCAGTAGCCGGATCTCGTTGCGGCGCTCGCGGGCGATGCTGATCTCCGCAATCCGGCCCACCTCGACACCGCGGTAGGTCACCTGGGCATCCCGGTGCAGGCCGCTGGCGGACTCGGTGAGGTAGACCACGTAGTAGCGGCTGTCCGAACCCGTGCCGAGGCCGCCGGCGAGCCAGATGCCGGCGAGCGGCACTGCGACGCCGAGCAGCAGGACGAACAGGCCCACCAGGCTGTAGCTCACTCGGGCTTGCATGAGCGCTCCCTGGCCCGCTGCATCCGCGGGCCTTCGAAATAGCGGCGCACGGCGGGGATCGGCGAGGCGGCCAGGCGGGCGGGCTCCCCGATGTCCAGGACCCGACCGTCGCCCAGGAAGGCGATGCGGTCGGCGATCTCCCAGAGCGAGTCCGCGTCGTGGGTCACCACCACCACCGTCAGCCCCAGCAGCTCGCGCAGGCGCAGGATCAGCCGGTCGAAGGCCGCGGCGCCGAGCGGGTCGAGCCCGGCGGTGGGCTCGTCCAGGAACAGCAGCTCCGGGTCCAGCGCCAGTGCCCGGGCCAGCGCCGCGCGCTTGGTCATGCCGCCGGAGAGCTCGGCCGGATACAGCGCCGCCGCCTCCGCCGGCAGTCCGGCCAGGGCGATCTTGAGCCGCGCCGCCCGGGCCACCAGCGTCGGTGGCAGCCGCGTATGCTCGCGCAGCACGAAGCCGACATTTTCCGCCACGGTGAGCCCGGTGAACAGGGCGCCGTGCTGGAACATCACCCCCAGGCGGCGCCGCAGGGCCCGTTCCGCGCTGCGGCCGAGCCCCCGGGTCGCCTCGCCGAACAGACGGACTTCCCCGGCCGTCGGAGCCAGCAGCAGGCTCATGGCGCGCAGCAGCACCGTCTTGCCCGAGCCGCTGGCGCCGGCGGTGGCCAGCAGCTCCCCGTGACGGACGTCCAGATCCAGCCCGCGATGGACCCGCGTCGAGCCGAGCCGGGTCTCCAGCCCGCGCACCGCGACGATGGGCGAGCCGCGGGGGCTAGAGCCCGATCTGCTGGTAGGCAATGGAGAAGATGGCATCGGCCACGATCACCAGAAAGATGGATTGCACCACGGCCTGCGTGGTCGCAGCGCCTACGGATTCCGCGCTGCCGCTGACGCTCATGCCCTGATGGCAGCCCACCAGGGTAATGAGCACGGCGAACACCGGCGCCTTGGCGAGGCCGGCCCAGTACATGCCCGCAGGCACGGCGTCCGGCAGCCGCTCGAGAAACGTCACCACGCTGATGCCGTGAAAACGCTCGGCCACCAGCATGCCGCCGAGCACCCCCGCTCCGCCGCTCCAGAGCGCGAGCAGGGGCAGGCTCACCACCAGCGCCAGCAGCTTGGGCAGGATCAGCATCTCCGTGGGTGTGATGCCGAGGCTGCGCAGGGCGTCCAGCTCCTCGGTCAGGCGCATGGTGCCGATCTGTGCCGCATAGGCCGAGCCGGTGCGCCCCGCCACGATGATGGCAGCGAGCAGCGGTCCGAGCTCCCGCGCCATGGTGATGCCGATGAGATCCACGAGATAGATGCTGGCACCGTAGGCGGCCAGGGTCGTCCCGCCCTGATAGGCCATGACGATGCCCATGAGGAAGGCGAGCAGGCCGGTAATGGGCAGCGCGGTCACCCCGGCCCGCTCGATCTCGTGGACCACCTGCCGCCAGCGCACGCGCCCGGGCCGGGCGAGCCGCCCCGCGCTCTCCACGCTGACGTCGCCGACGAAATCCAGGAAGCGCATGCCCTCGCCGGCAGCCTTCACCGTCCGGCGGCCGAGCGCCTCCAGGCCCCGCGGCCGTCGCGGCGGGCGCGCCGGCGGGCGGTCATGTTCGGCGACGATGCCGAGCAGCGCCTCGTGGGCTGGATGCGCCCCAGCCAGCGCGGCGCCGCCCAGCCGCTCGCGCACGCTGGCGAGCAGCAGCGCGCCGGCGCTGTCCAGCCGGCTGACCGCAGAGAGGTCGAGCCGCCAGCCGCCCGACCGCGGCTCCGCAGGCGGCAGGCGCCGCGCCACCGCGCCCAGCGCCGGCGCCGTCCAGGGCCCCCTGGCCCGGGCGACGCGGGCCTCCCGGTCGAGCTCCAGCTGCGGTATCTGCGGATTGGTGGCGATGGCGCGGGTCTCCGCGGGGATCACCTCGGGAGGATAACCCCCGAGCGCCAATGTGTCCGCGAGCTTGGTGGTGACTCGTTGTACGGTGCCGGGTGCGATGAGCGGTGGGAGCGCCCGGGACACGCTGTGAATACCTCCCTGTAGGCTCGTAGGCAAGATCCCTCTCGCCTACGGTCCCGGGCGCTCCCACCGCTCATCGCACGGCTGCCCGTGGTGGCTGATCCGCGACACACGTGATCGCTCCCGTTGGCTGCTGGCACGCTGCCAGACGAAATGCGTCTTGCTCCTGCGCATGTGGGGCCCGGAGCGCCGCGCCGAGGGCGTGATCCAACAGTCCCGCACCAGGCATGGCCGCCAAGCTCGGCCAACGCGCCGCGGATGTAGGCTCTAATCGCCGGCCCCGCTCAGAGTCCGGCGCACCGCGTCGTGCCAGCCGGCAATGATGTCGCTGCGGTCGGTGTCGGCGAGCGCCGGCCGGAAACGCTGGTCCAGCTTCCAGTGGCTGCCGAGGGCATCCAGTGACGGCCAGAGGCCATGCTGCAGGCCGGCCAGATAGGCGGCGCCGAGGGCGGTGGTCTCGATGACCTGCGGGCGTTCCACCGCGATGCCGGTGAGGTCGGCGAGCCGCTGCAGCAGCCAGTCGTTCGCCACCATGCCGCCGTCCACGCGCAGCGTCTCCAGATCGCCGCCGGCGTCGGCGGCCATCGCCGCCACCAGATCCCCGGTCTGCAGGCAGACCGAGTCCAGCGCCGCACGCACCAGCTCGGCGACACCGGTATCCCGGGTGAGCCCGAACAGCGCCCCGCGGGCGTCCGGGTCCCACCAGGGGGCGCCCAGTCCGGTGAAGGCGGGGACCAGATACAGCCGGTCCTCGCGGGCGCGGCGGGCCAGAATCTCGCTCTCGGCGGCGCTGGCGATGACGCCGAGGCCGTCGCGCAGCCACTGCACGGCTGCACCGGCGACGAAGATCGAGCCCTCGAGGGCGTAGGTGGGGCGGCCGTGCAGCCGGTAGGCGAGGGTGGTGAGCAGGCGGTTGTCCGAGAGCACGGCGCGCTCGCCGGTGTTCATGAGCGCGAAGCAGCCGGTGCCGTAGGTGCTCTTGATCATGCCCGGGGCGAAGCAGCTCTGGCCGACCACGGCGGCGTGCTGATCCCCCGCGACGCCCTGGATGGGCAGGCTCACGCCAAGGACATCCGGATCGGTCTCGCCGAAGTCCGCGGCGCTGTCGAGCACCTCCGGGAGCAGGCCCGCCGGGACCTCGAACAGCGCGAGCAGGTCGTCGTCCCAGTCCTGGCGGTGGATGTCGAAGAGCAGCGTACGGCAGGCGTTGGTGGCGTCGGTGGCGTGCCTGCGGCCGCCGGTGAAGCGCCAGATCAGCCAGCTGTCCACGGTGCCGAAGGCGAGTTCCCCGGCATCCGCCCGCTCCCGGGCGCCTTCCACGTGATCCAGGATCCAGGCCACCTTGCTCGCCGAGAAGTAGGGGTCGAGCAGCAGGCCCGTGCGCGCGCGCACGGTGGGCTCATGACCGCCATCGCGCAGCGCGCTGCAGGTCTCGGCAGTGCGCCGGTCCTGCCAGACGATGGCGTTGTGCACCGGCTCGCCCGTGCGCCGGTCCCAGACCACGGTGGTCTCGCGCTGATTGGTGATGCCGAGGCTGAGCACCCGGGCGCCGGCGTCGCTGGCATCCGCCAGGGCCTTTCGGCAAACGTCCACGGTGGAGCGCCAGAGGTCCTCCGGGTCATGCTCCACCCAGCCGCTGTGGGGGTAGTGCTGACGGAACTCCTGCTGGGCGCTGGCGACGATGTGCCCATCGACATCGAACACGATGGCGCGGGAGCTTGTCGTGCCCTGGTCGACGGCGAGTATGCAGGCATGCTCCGCCATGGCTCTCCTCCTCGGGGCGCGCGGCGTGCGCCGCCGCGGTTGTCGTTTGCCGCCATGATCGAGTGCGGTCCGCAAATGTCAAGCCCGCAATTTTCGGAAGCGAACGTTCGCCGCTGCTAGACTGCGCTCGAAGATGTTGCCCGGAGGAGACCCTCGATGCCGCCTGCACTGTCCGCGGTCAGCCTCAACCGGCGCCAGCAGGAGATGCTCGGCCTGGTTCGCCAGCAGGGATTCGTGTCCGTCGAGGCCCTGGCGCAGCACTTCGCCGTCACCGCCCAGACCATCCGCCGCGACATCAACGCCCTCTGCCGGCATGGCCTGCTGCGTCGCTACCACGGCGGCGCGGGACTGCCCTCCAGCGTCGAGAACGTTGCCTACACGGCGCGCCAGGTGCTCCACCCGGAGGCCAAGGAGCGCATCGCCCGCGAGGTGGCGCAGTACATCCCCAACCAGGCCTCGCTCTACATCACCCTCGGCACCACCACCGAGGCCGTGGCCCGCGCCCTGCTGGACCACGAGGGCCTGCGGGTGATCACCAACAACCTCAACGTGGCGACCATCCTTTCCGGCAATCCGAGCTGCGAGGTGATCATCGCCGGCGGCGTCGTGCGCCACCGGGACCGCGGCGTCACCGGCGAGGCCACCATCGACTTCATGAACCAGTTCAAGGTCGACTACGCGGTGATGGGCATCTCCGGCATCGAGCACGACGGTACCCTGCTGGACTTCGACTACCGCGAGGTACGGGTGCTGCAGGCCATCATGCGCAATGCGCGCACCCTGCTGCTCGCCGCCGACCACAGCAAGTTCGGACGCAACGCGCTGGTGAAGGTGGCGGACCTGAGCCAGGTGGACGTCCTGTTCACGGACGCTGAGCCACCGGCCCCGGTGCGGCGGCTGATGGCCGAGCATGACGGCGAGATCGTCGTGGCCGCGCCAGAAGAGGAAGCGGCGCCGGCCGCAGACGCATAGTCTTCATCGATGCGCGGAAATGTTCGGGTTGACGCGCGCGACGGGCGTGCTATGTTTGAAACCGAACATTGCATCGGCTCCGCAGCGATCGGGGCCTGACGAGGAGGAGAGCCCGTGAGCGGAGCCGCAGCGGAGACTGCCGACCGTTACGACGTGGTCGTCGTCGGGGGTGGCATCAACGGAGCCGGGATTGCCCGGGACGCCGCCGGCCGCGGACTGCGCGTAATGCTCTGCGAACAGGGTGATCTCGCCAACTACACCTCCTCCGCCAGCACCAAGCTCGTCCACGGCGGGCTGCGCTACCTGGAGTACTATGAATTCCGGCTGGTGCGAAAGGCGCTTGCCGAGCGTGAGGTGCTGCTCGGAATCGCGCCGCACATCATCTGGCCGCTGCGCTTCGTCATGCCCCACGTGCGCGAGCTGCGCCCGGCCTGGATGATCCGCGCGGGGCTGTTCCTCTACGACCATCTCGGCGGCCGCAAGAAGCTCGCGGGCTCCCGTGGCATCGATCTGCGCCGGCATCCCGCCGGCGAGCCGCTGCAGGAGGGGCTGACCAAGGGCTTCGTCTACTCCGACTGCTGGGTGCAGGACGCGCGCCTGGTGGTGCTCAACTGCCGTGACGCTGCCGACCGCGGCGCCACCGTTCTGCCCCGCACCCGCTGCGTCGGCGCCGAGCGGAACGGCGAGGGCTGGCTGGTGGGGCTGGAAGACACCGTGACCGGCTCCCGCCGGCAGGTGCATGCCCGGGCGGTGGTCAACGCCGCCGGCCCCTGGGTCGGTCGCTTCCTGGGCGAGGCCATGCATGACGAGCGCAAGCGCGACGTGC
Source organism: Spiribacter halobius (assembly GCF_020883455.1). Classification (NCBI taxonomy): domain Bacteria; kingdom Pseudomonadati; phylum Pseudomonadota; class Gammaproteobacteria; order Chromatiales; family Ectothiorhodospiraceae; genus Sediminicurvatus; species Sediminicurvatus halobius. The sequence continues at coordinate 499,453 of NZ_CP086615.1, forward strand.
ACCTGGTCAAGGGCAGTCACATCGTCGTGCCCAAGCTCTTCGAGCACGACCACGCCTATCTCTTCCAGCACACCGATGGCCGCGTGATCTTCGCCATCCCCTACGAGGGCGAGTTCACCCTCATCGGCACCACCGACGTCGCCTACGAGGGCGACCCGGCCACCGCCAGCGCCAGCGCCGAGGAGATCGACTACCTCTGCCAGGCCGTCAACCGCTACTTCCGGCGGCCAGTGAGCGCCGACGACGTGGTCTGGACCTACTCCGGCGTGCGCGCGCTCTACGACGAGGATGACTCCGAGAACGCCTCGGCGCTGAGCCGCGACTACACTCTGGATCTGGACACCCGGGCGGCGCCCCTGCTGTCGGTGTTCGGCGGCAAGATCACCACCTATCGCACGCTCGCCCGCGAGGCCGTGGACCGCATCGCGCCGTTGCTCGGCGCCGAGATCCGCGACTGGACCGGCACGGCGGCGCTGCCCGGGGGCGACATCCGCGACGGCGATTTCGAGGGCTATCTGCAGGGGCTGCTGGCCGCCCGCCCCTGGCTGCCGGAGAGCCTCGGCTGGCGGCTGGCGCGCAACTACGGGCGTGATGCCGAACGGATACTCGGGGCGGCGCAGGGGGTCGAGGGGCTCGGCGAGCACTTCGGCGCCGACCTCTACGAGGCGGAGCTCCGGCACCTGGCCGAGCGCGAGTGGGCGATGACCGGCGACGACGCCATCTGGCGGCGCAGCAAGCTCGGCCTGCAGCTCAACGCTGCGGAGCAGGCGCGCGTGGCGGAATGGTTCCAGACGAGGCAGGAGAGGGGAGCGAGCGCATCATGAGTCTGGTGCTCGAGGGGGTATCCCGCCGGGTCGACGGCGAGCTGCATATCGACGACATCTCGCTGACCTGCGAGCGCGCGGGCTTCAACGTGCTGCTCGGGCTCACCGAGGCCGGCAAGACCACGCTCATGCGCCTGATGGCGGGGCTGGACCGCCCCACCACCGGCCGCGTGCTGGAGGACGGCCGCGACGTCACCCACGTGCCGGTGCGCCGGCGCGGGGTGGCCATGGTCTACCAGCAGTTCATCAACTACCCCTCGCTCACCGTCTACGACAACATCGCCTCGCCGCTGAAGCTGGCCGGTCTGGCCCGCAGCGAGATCGAGCAGCGGGTCCGGCGCGAGGCCGAGCGCCTGCATATCGAGCACCTGCTGAACCGTCTGCCGGCGGAGCTGTCCGGCGGCCAGCAGCAGCGCACGGCCATGGCCCGGGCGCTGGTGCGTGATGCGAGCCTGGTGCTGCTGGACGAGCCGCTGGTCAACCTCGACTACAAGCTGCGCGAGGAGCTGCGCTCGGAGCTGCGGGACATCTTCGAGGACCGCGACGCCGTCGTGGTGTATGCCACCACGGACCCGCAGGAGGCCCTGGTGCTCGGCGGCCGCACCGCAGTGCTCCATGAGGGGAAGCTGGTGCAGCACGGTCCCACGCCACACGTCTACCGCCACCCCGCCAGTACCACCGTGGCCCAGGTATTCGCCGATCCGCCCATGAACCTGATCGGCGCCCGGCTTGACGACGGCGAGCTGCGCATCGGCGATGCGGCCCGGGTGCCGGCGCCGGCGCACTTCGGCGGGCTGCCGGCCGGGCACTACGAGATCGGCATCCGCCCGACCCACCTGAGCCTCGACGCCGCCGGCGCAGCCATCACCCTCAACGGCGAGGTGGAGGTGGCGGAGATCGCCGGCTCGGTGACCTTCGTCCACCTGGCCGTGGGGGGGCGTGACTGGGTGGTGGAGGAGGCCGGCGTGCACCCGCTCGAGCTCGGCAGTGCAGTGACCATCGCCGCCGAGCCCAGCCGGCTGTACGCCTTCGACGCCAACGGCCGCCTCGCGGCGGCGCCCGAGAGCTGACCCGGAAGACACCATGGCCCGTATCGAGCTGAGCAATCTGGCCCATCAGTACACGCCCGGGGCGGAGTACGCCCTGCAGAGCATGGACCACGTCTGGGAGGACGGGGGCGCCTACGCGTTGCTCGGTCCTTCCGGCTGCGGCAAGACCACGCTGCTGAACATCATCTCGGGGCTCGTCCAGCCCTCGGAGGGGCGGGTGCTGTTCGACGGCCGCGACGTCACCGCCCTGCCGCCGGAGCGGCGCAACATCGGCCAGGTTTTCCAGTTCCCGGTCATCTACGACACGATGAGCGTCTACGACAACCTGGCCTTCCCCCTGCGCAACCGCGGCATCGCCGCCGACGCGGTGGACAAGCGGGTCCGCCAGGTGGCGGACATGCTGAGCCTCGAGCACGTCATCGGCCGCCGCGCCGAGGGCCTCACCGCCGACGCCAAGCAGAAGATCTCGCTGGGCCGGGGCCTGGTGCGCGAGGACGTCGCTGCGGTGCTGTTCGACGAGCCGCTCACCGTGATCGACCCGCATCTGAAGTGGCAGCTGCGGCGCAAGCTGCGCGAGGTCCACGAGCAGCTGCGGCTGACGCTGGTCTACGTCACCCACGACCAGACCGAGGCCATGACCTTCGCCGACCAGGTGGTGGTGATGTACGCCGGGCGGGTGGTGCAGATGGGCAGCCCCGAGGCCCTGTTCGAGCGCCCGGCGCACACCTTCGTCGGCTACTTCATCGGCAGCCCGGGGATGAACTTCCTCGACTGCGCCCTGGACGGCGACGCAGCGGTGGTGGACGGCCACCGCATCCCGCTGGATCCCGAACGCCGTGCGGCCGCGGAGCGCGCCAGCGGCCACCTGCAGCTGGGCATCCGCCCCGAGTACCTGCGTCCGGCGCGGGACGGGGAGCCGGGGCTTGCCGCCCGCGTGGAGCAGGTCGAGGACCTGGGGGATTTCAAGCTCGTTACCGCCCGGCTCGGCGAGCGGGCGCTGCATCTGCGCGTGGCGGAGTCCGAGGCCATCGGCAGTGACGGCATCGAGCTGGTGTTCCCCACGGAGCAGACCCTGCTCTATGCCGACGAGCATCTGGTGGCCTAGGCCGTACGCGCCGGGAGGAGAGAGAGATGGAGAAGCGCGAATACCAGTGGGCCTGGCTGATGGTGCTGCCGGTGGTGGCGGTGGTCGCATTCAGCGCCATCATCCCGCTGATGACGGTGGTCAACTACTCGGTGCAGGACATCTTCGGACCGGACTCCCGGTTCTTCGTCGGCACCGAATGGTTCCGGATCATCCTGCGCGACGAGGACCTGCACGGAGCGCTGCTGCGCCAGTTCGGGTTCTCGGCGGCGGTGCTCGCCATCGAGATCCCGCTCGGCATCGGGCTCGCCCTGTGCATGCCGAAGCGCGGCGTCTGGGTGTCGGTCTGCCTGGTGCTGCTGGCGCTGCCGCTGCTGGTGCCCTGGAACGTGGTGGGCACGGTCTGGCAGGTGTTCGCCCGCCCGGACATTGGCCTTGCCGGGGTGACGCTGAACGCCATCGGCTTCGACTACAACTACACCGGCGACCCCTTCGACGCCTGGCTCACGGTGCTGGTGATGGACGTCTGGCACTGGACGTCGCTGGTGATCCTGCTCTGCTACGCCGGGCTGCAGGCCATCCCCGACGCCTACTACCAGGCGGCACGCATCGACGGGGCCTCGCGCTGGGCCGTGTTCCGCTACATCGAGCTGCCGAAGCTGCGCGGCGTGCTGCTGATCGCCATCCTGCTGCGCTTCATGGACAGCTTCCGGATCTACGCCGAGCCCTCCGTGCTTACCGGCGGTGGCCCGGGCAACGCCACCACGTTCCTGAGTCAGGAGCTCACCACCATGGCGGTGGGGCAATTCGACCTCGGTCCGGCAGCGGCGTTCTCCCTGATCTACTTCCTGATCATCCTGCTGTTCAGCTACGTCTTCTACATGACGATCAACAATCTCGGTAAGGGGGTGAAGTGATGGGCTCGCGCGGGCGCTACATCCTGCTGGGGCTGTGGATCTTCTTCCTGATGCTGCCCCTGTACTGGATGCTGAACATGTCCCTGCAGACCAACCGCGAGATCCTCTCCACGTTCTCGCTGTGGCCGCAGGCGCTCACCCTGGACAACTACGTCAAGATCTTCGGCGATGCGACCTGGTACACGGGCTACCTGAACTCGATCACCTACGTGCTCACCAACACGGTCATCTCGCTCACGGTGGCGCTGCCGGCCGCCTACGCCTTCTCTCGCTTCCACTTCCTGGGCGACAAGCACCTGTTCTTCTGGCTGCTGACCAACGTCATGGCGCCGCCGGCGGTGTTCCTGCTGCCGTTCTTCCAGCTCTACCAGAGCGTGGGCCTGTACGACACGCACATCGCCGTGGCGCTCGCGCACACGCTGTTCACGGTGCCGCTCGCGGTGTGGATCCTCGAGGGCTTCATGTCCGGCGTGCCCAAGGAGATCGACGAGACCGCCTATCTCGACGGCTACTCCTGGCCGCGGTTCTTCGTGACCATCTTCCTGCCGCTGATCCGCTCCGGCGTCGGCGTGACGGCCTTCTTCTGCTTCATGTTCTCGTGGGTGGAGCTGCTGCTCGCACGCACGCTCACCTCCACCGACGCCAAGCCCATCGCCTCGGTGATGACGCGCACCGTCAGCGCCTCGGGTCTCGACTGGGGGCTGCTTGCGGCTGCCGGCGTGCTCACGCTGGTGCCCGGGGCGCTGGTGATCTGGTTCGTGCGCCGGCACATTGCCCGGGGCTTCGCCCTCGGCCGGGTCTGAGAGGAGGGACGTCATGGAAGTCGGACAGCAGGGCGGATTCAGCCTCGACTGGATGGCCTGGACCATGCCGGTGGCCATCTTCTTCACCGCCATCGCGGTGATGCTGGTGGTCTTCGGCGTGCTCCAGTTCGTCTGGCCCACGGTGGAGCGGCGCGGCTTTCTTCCGGTGCCCACCACCCGCGGCGACCGGCTGTTCATGGGGCTGCTCGGCTCCGCCTACATCCATCTGGGCTGGCTCGCATTCACCGAGGCCAACCTGCTTTTCGCATCGGCGCTGGCGGCGGCCTTCATGGCCGTGATGCTGCGCTGGGGGTAGCTGGCCCCTGGGGCGTTACCGCTGCGCGGGCGGCGGGCGCCCGAACGCAGCACGGGCATGTCCCGCCGGCACGGAGCCGGGGGACGGCGATAGTAGAGCAACGGGATAGGCATCCCATGCAGGAGGAGATGACGATGAGACAGCAGACTGGCATTCAGCGGTCGACGACGGCACTCGCCGTGGCGGCCGCGCTGAGCCTGGGTGGTCTGGGGGCTGCCCAGGCTGCTACCGAGGAGGAGATGGCCCGCGCCGAGGAGTGGCTCGACGAGTTCCAGCCCTCGACGCTCACCCGCGAGGAGCAGCTCGCCGAGCTCGAGTGGTTCATCGATGCCGCCAAGCCGTTCCGCGGCATGGACGTGACGGTGGTCTCCGAGACCATCGCTACCCACGAGTACGAGTCCGAGGTGCTCGCAGAGGCCTTCTCCGAGATCACCGGCATCAACCTGACCCATGACCTCATCCAGGAGGGTGACGTCATCGAGGCCGTGCAGACGGAGATGCAGTCAAAGGAGAGCATCTACGACGCCTACGTCAACGATGCCGACCTCATCGGCACGCACTTCCGCTATGGCGACGTCATCCCGCTCTCCGACTACATGGAGGGCGAGGGTGCCGACGTCACCTCGCCGACCCTGGATCTGGACGACTTCATCGGCACCAGCTTTGCCACCGCCCCGGACGGCAAGCTCTACCAGCTCCCGGACCAGCAGTTCGCCAACCTCTACTGGTTCCGCTACGACTGGTTCCAGCGCGAGGACCTGCAGGAGCAGTTCGAGGAGATCTACGGCTATGAGCTGGGCGTGCCCGTGAACTGGTCCGCCTATGAGGACATCGCCGAGTTCTTCACCGAGCACGTCCAGGAGATCGACGGCGAGCGCGTCTACGGCCACATGGACTACGGCAAGAAGGACCCGTCCCTGGGCTGGCGCTTCACCGACGCCTGGCTGTCCATGGCCGGCGCTGGCGACAAGGGCATCCCCAACGGTCTGCCGGTGGACGAATGGGGCATTCGCGTGGAGGACTGCCATCCGGTGGGCTCGGACGTCCGCCGCGGCGGTGCGGTAAACAGCCCGGCGGCGGTGTACGCCCTGCGCAAGTACATCGAGTGGCTGAAGGCCTACGCGCCGCCGGAGGCCTCGGGCATGACCTTCTCCGAGGCCGGCCCGGTGCCTGCCCAGGGCAACATCGCCCAGCAGATCTTCTGGTACACCGCCTTTACCGCCTCCATGGCCGAGGAGGGCATCCCGGTGGTGAACGAGGACGGCACCACCAAGTGGCGCATGGCCCCCTCGCCCCACGGCCCGTACTGGGAGGAGGGCATGAAGGTCGGCTATCAGGACGTCGGTTCCTGGACGCTGTTCGAGCATGCCGACCCGGAGCGCCGCAAGGCGGCCTGGCTCTACGCCCAGTTCGTGACGTCGAAGACCGTGTCCCTGAAGAAGACCCACGTGGGCCTCACGCCCATTCGTGAGTCGGACATCATGCACGAGTCCTTCACGGAGCGGGCGCCGGAGCTCGGCGGTCTGGTGGAGTTCTACCGCAGCCCGGCCCGGCTGCAGTGGACCGACACCGGCACCAACGTGCCGGACTATCCGCGTCTTGCCCAGCTCTGGTGGTCCAATGTGGCCGAGGCGGTGACGGGCAACGTCCCGCCGCAGGAGGCCATGGACACGCTGGCCGAGCAGCAGGACCGGGTGATGCAGCGCCTGGAGCGGGCGAACGTGCAGGAGCGCTGCGGTCCGCGGCTGAACGAGCTGCGTGACGCGCAGTACTGGTTCGACCAGCCGGGTGCGCCGAAGCCGGCGCTGGAGAACGAGAAGCCGCAGGGCGAGACGGTGCCCTACGACGAGCTCGTGCAGAGCTGGCGGGAGGCCAGCAACTGAGGCGCTGACCACGCCACGTCAACGCGAGGGGGCCTGCGGGCCCCCTTGTTTTTGGTGGCGTCTGCGGCGTATCCGGGGCAGGCTGGCACTAAAGCGGAAAGAACCGCCATCGCTGGGTGGTTGTTCCGCGACGGTTGAACTGAGTCAGGTGCCTCGATCTCCGTAGGAGGCCTGCAATCGGTATGTCGGACATTCGGCGCGAGGGCGCGCCTCCCACAGGCCTTAACTTGTCGTGTTGCCAGGATCGGAGCCTGTGGGAGCGGCGCCCCCGCCGCGAATCTCCCGGGCAGGTGATACGAGGCGATTTGAGTAGGAAACAACCATGGACTCTGTCTTCCCGCCATTCTCCCCCCGCCGCCGACGTTTCCTACGCGCTGGAGCGGGCCTGCTCGGTACCGGGCTGCTGCCTCTGCCGTTGCGGGCGCTGGCCGCGTCGCCCGGCGAGGTCCGCCGGCTGCATCCGGCCCCGGCCGCGTGGCGTCTCGGCGGCGATGCGCACCCGCCGGTGGACGTCTGGGCCTACGAGGGGACCGTGCCCGGCCCGGTGCTGCGGGTGCGGCAGGGTGAGCGGCTGCGGGTGCGCGTGGACAACGGGCTCGACGAGCCGACCAGCGTCCACTGGCACGGGCTCCGGCTGCCCAACGCCATGGACGGGGTGCCCGGGGTGACTCAGGCGCCCATCGCGCCCGGGGCCGCGTTCGACTATGCCTTCCACGCGGTGGATGCCGGCACCTTCTGGTACCACCCGCATATCCGCAGCGAGCAGCAGGTAGGGCGCGGGCTCTACGGCGCGCTGATCGTCGAGGAGCGGGAGCCGCCGGCGGTGGATGGCGAATGGCTCTGGGTGCTGGATGACTGGCGCATCACCCGTGAGGGCCAGCTCGCGGCGTTCGGGAACTGGCACGATCGCAGCCATGGCGGGCGGGTCGGCAACTGGACCACGGTCAACGGCACGCCGCCGGCCGAGCACGCACTGCATCGGGGCGAGCGCGTGCGGCTGCGGCTGGTGAACGCCGCCAATGCCCGTATCTTCGGTCTGCGCTTCGGCGGCCACCGCCCCTGGCTGATGGCCCTGGACGGCCATCCGGTGCCGCCGCGGCGGCTCGACGCCGACGAGCCGATGGTGCTCGGCCCCGGCATGCGGGCGGATCTGTTCCTGGACGGCGAGGCGCATGAGCCCGGCAGTGGGCACGAGGTCTTCGATGCCTTCGCCCGGGAGGCCACGGCCCCCGTCGCCCGCCTGCGCTACGCTGCGCCCCGGCGCGAGGCGGCCCCCGGCGAGCCGGCACCGCTGCCGGCGAATCCCGTGCCGGAGCCGGACCTGGCGCGCGCGGAACGCCACGAGATCACCCTGGATGGCGGCGCCATGGGCAATATCGACGCGCTGACCATCGACGGCCGCCCGGCCGGCATGAGGCTGATTCGCGAGACCGGTCTGATGTGGGGGATCAACGGGGTCGCCGCCGGCGGCCACCATCTGCCGCCGGCGCTCACGCTGGCCCGCGGCGCCCACGTGCGGCTGCGCCTGCGCAACAACACCGCCTGGCCCCATCCCATGCACCTGCACGGCCATGCCTTCCGGGTGCTGACGCGCAACGATGCCCCGGTGCCGGATCGGCCCTGGCAGGATACGGTCCTGCTCGACCGCCGCGAGACCGCCGAGGTGGCGTTCGTGGCGGACAACCCCGGTGACTGGATGTTTCACTGCCACATACTGGAGCACCAGGCGGCGGGGATGATGACGTTGCTGCGGGTTGCCTGACCCCAACCTGCCGTGGCACGGCGCCCAGTTCTGAACAGCACAGGAGAAGCTTCATGCGATGGTTTTCGAGCCCGACCCCCCGGATGGCGAGCGCCGTATTGGCCTCGAGCGTGCTTCTGGCGGGTACGACCGCAGCGCTGGCCCATGGCGAGGCGGAGCCCGGGCCGCATGGCGGGGAGATCCGCATGCCCGGGGCGTTCCACACCGAGGTCGTGGCCGCGTCCGGGGCACTGCGGGTGTATCTGCTGGACATGCAGTTCGAGAACCCGCAGACCGCGGAGTCCTCCGTCGAGGTAACCGTCCGCCAGCAGGGCGAGACGCACCGGGTGGAGTGCACGGCCGCCGAGCGGGCGTTCCGCTGCCCGCTGCCCGACGGGGTCAGCCTGAACGCCGGCGCGCTCGAGGTCAGCGCGGTGCGTGGCGGCGGCCAGTCCTGGGACGCGGAGTACTCGCTGCCGCTGGCATTCTCCGGCGGCTAGCCCGGAACTCTCACCGATTCGCGCAGCGAGGGCGTGGAGATGGCGGGCAGGACAAGGCGCGGGAGAGTCCGGGCGCGCAGGCGTACTCGACAGTACGTCGAGCACGCGGACCGAGCGCAACGCCGGACTGCCCGTCAGATCCGCGTCCGCAGCCGCGGATCGGTGAGATTTCCGGGCTAGGGCTGCGCCTCTGACGATGAACGGCCCCACGCCGAGGCGCGGGGCCGCTCCATTCCGGAATCCGCCCGGAGGCGGTTCAGGGGAGTCTCAGAGGCACTCCTCGATGGCCTCGAGGTCCGGCAGCTCCTCGTAGGAACGGCTCAGGTTGAAGGGCTTGGAGACGTCCCGCCAGGCGGCGTAGTCCTCGAGGTAGGAGACCTGGGAGTGGTAGACGCGGGCGATGCGCTCGTCCTCGCAGGCGCTCTCCACGATCACCTCGTTGGCGATCTGCTGGAGCTCCACCAGATCCTCGTCCGGCAGGCGGGTGATCTCCACCCCTGCTTCCTGGAACTGGCGGGTGCCCTCGTTGGAGCGGCGCTCCGACCAGGCCAGCGACCAGGCCAGGGTGGCCTCGGAGGCGGTGATCAGCGCGTTGCGCGTCTCCTCCGAGAGGGCGTCCCAGGAGTTGCGGTTGATCATCACGCCGAAGACGCTGGCCGACTGATGCCAGCCCGGGGTGAGCCAGTAGTCGGTGACCTCGTGGAAGCCCGCCTCGTAGTCGACGCCGGGCACGGAGAACTCGGCACCGTCCACCACGCCGCGCTCCAGCGCCTGATAGATCTCGCCGCCGGCGAGGCTCACCTGCTGGGCGCCGAGGCGCTCGAGCACACGGCCCTGGTCACGCCCGGAGACACGCAGGCGCAGGCCCTCGAAGTCCTCGATGGAGCGGATCGGCTCGTTGGTGCGAATGCCCGACTCGTTGTTGGTGATGCCGTAGGGCAGGTACACCATGTCGTACTCGCCGTAGACCTCCTGGTAGACCTCGAAGCCGCCCCACTCCTGGATCCAGTTCAGGTAGTCGGCGCCGTTGAAGAGCATCGGCGTGCTCGCCAGCGGGCCGAAGGCCGGGCTGCGTCCGGCCCAGTAGCCGGGCCAGTCGCCGGCGGCGTCGATGTCGCCGGCGCTGGTGGCGTCGAACACCTGGGTGCCGGGCATGAGCGAGCCGCCCTCGTGGAAGGTGATCTGCAGCTCGTCGCCGGCAAGCTGGTTGGCCAGCTCCACCCAGTGCCGGTCCAGCTCGATGAGCTCCAGCGACGAGGGCCAGGTGGTGGTCATGGTCCACTGGGTCTGGGCGGCGGCCTGCCCGGCGGCGGCGAGACCGAGGGCGGTGACGCCGGCGAGGGCGGCGTGGGTCAGGTTGCTGCGTCGGGTGTGCGTCATGAGTCTCTCCTCCGCGTCTGCGGTTGTCGTTGCGGGGAACCGGTGACCCGTCAGCCGAAGAGCTGCTCCGGCAGCCAGGTCACGATGCCCGGGAAGAGCGCCATCAGCCCGATCATGCCGAGGATGATCAGCACGAACGGGACGATGCCGCGGTACAGGTGCAGGGTGCCGACCTCCGGTGGGGCGACCCCCTTCAGATAGAACAGCGCGTAGCCGAACGGCGGTGTCAGGAACGAGGTCTGCAGCATCACCGCCATCATCACCACGAACCAGAGCGGGTCCAGCTCCATGGCCTCGATCACCGGCAGCATGATCGGGAAGCTCAGCAGCACGATGCCGGTCCAGTCGAGGAACATGCCGAGCAGGAAGACGATGGCGAGCATCACGAAGATCAGCACCGCCGGAGAGAGGTCGGCGCCGATCAGCAGCTCCTGCACCATGCGCATGCCGCCGCCGATGTTGAACACACCCGTGAACGCCGTGGCGCCGACGATGACCCACAGCACCATGGCGGTCACCTTGCCCGTCTCCAGCAGCGAGACCATGAATCGCCGCGGGGTGAACTGCCCGTAGCCCACCATCATCACGAAGGCGAGGAAGGCGCCGATGGCCGAGGCCTCGGTGGCGGTGGCGACGCCGGTGAACAGCGCCCCGAGCACGCCCAGGATCAGCCCGATGGGCGGCAGCACGTGGCGCAGCAGTCGGCCGGCGATCTCGCCGCGGCTGATGTCCTGCAGCTCGCTCTCGGCGACCGGCGGGCCCCAGTCCGGGCGCAGCAGGCAGGTGATGACCACATACACCGCGTAGGCGAGGCCGAGCAGCAGCCCCGGCACCAGGGAGCCGGCGAACAGCTCGCCCACCGACAGCGGCGAGTAGCTGGCCATCAGCACCAGCATGATGCTCGGCGGGATGAGGATGCCCAGCGTCCCGCTCGCCATCACCGTGCCGACGCTCAGCTCCTTCTGATAGCCGTACTCGAGCATCGGGCGCAGGGCGATCATGCCCATGACCGTGATCGAGGCGCCGACGATGCCGGTGGTGGCGGCGAGCAGCACCGAGACCACCACCACGGCCAGGGTGAGGCCGCCGCGGACGCGGCCGAGGGCGAGGCGCAGGGTCTCGAACATCCGGTCGGTGACGCCGGAGTCGTTCAGGAAGCGCGCCATCAGGATGAACAGCGGGATGGCGACCAGGACGTAGTTGTCCATGACGCCGCCGTAGATGCGGTTGACGATGATGCCGAAGGCGCCGAAGCCGGGGCCGAGGAAGGCCGCGATCACCGCCACGCCGCCGAGCACGAAGGGCAGCGGATGGCCCATGAACAGCCCCGCCAGCAGGCCGCCGAACATGACCACGGTGAGCAGCTCAGGCGACATGGGCGCGCTCCTCCCCGCGCAGGAGCACCGTGACCGCCCGCGCGAACGTCGCCAGCGCCTGCAGGGCGAGCAGTACCGCCGCGATGCAGATGACCGTCTTGATGGGGTAGACCGGGATGGCGAGGATGCCGTAGGTCGTCTCGCCGCTGGCCCAGGAGCGGCTCGCGAAGCGAATGCTGTAGGCGAGCAGCACGATGACGAACGGAAGGAAGAACACCAGATAGCCCAGCACGTCCAGCAGCGCCTGACCACGGGCGGACAGCCGCTCCTTGAAGACGTCCACCTCCACGTGGCTGCGATGCAGCAGCGCGTAGCCACCGAGCATCATGAAGTGCAGGGCGTAGAGCTGCTTGGTGACCTCGAACGCCCAGTCCGTCGGGCGCGAGAACAGCGCCCGGGAGCCGACGTCATAGATCGTGAACAGCACGATGAACACCGTGGCGACGGCGATGATCCGCCCGGTCCACTCGTTCAGGCCGTCCACGGCCCGGAGCACGGTGTGCATAGTCTCCTCCTCGCCTGGGGCGCCCGGTTTACGGGAGGGCCGGTGGGCCGGCTTCAGCGCCCTTGTAGCCCACGGGCGCAGCAAGCGCCATGCCAGGCCTGCAGGTCATTGAAATCAATGCGTTACTGTATGAGCCGGAGGCGCCTCCCCCCGCCTGCCGTCCGGACCGCCGGACGGCAGGCGGGGCGCCTGAGCCCGACCGACCATCCCGCTTCGGCACGCGGCGGCGGCGGATGGGCTCTCAGGGTCGCTCCGGATCGTCGGAGTCACTCCGGAAATGCGGACGGATGCCGTGCCGGGCGAGCTTCTCGTAGAAGGTGGACTTGCTCACCGCCAGCTGCCGGGCCGCCTGCATGCGATTGCCCCCGGTGGCCCGCAGAGCGGCCTCGATGGCCTCGCGCTCGGCGCGGTCGAGCACCTGGCGCAGCGTCCCCTGCGGTGCCGCCGGCCGGGCACTGCGGCGCAGCCCGCCGGGCAGGTCCTCGACGCCGATGTGATCGCCCTCGCTGAGATAGAACGCCGCCTCCACCGCATTCTCGAGCTCGCGCACGTTGCCCGGCCACTCGGCACCGCGGAGCAGCGCCATGGCGTCCTCGTCCATGGCGGGCACGCGCCGGCCCATGCGCCGGGCGAGCCGCGCCAGCACGTGTTCCACCAGCAGCGGGATGTCCTCCGGGCGCTCGCGCAGGGGCGGCACGTCCAGCGGCACGACGTTGATGCGGTAGAAGAGGTCCTCGCGGAACTGGCCGCGGCTCACCAGTCGCTCCAGCGGCCGATGGGTGGCGGCGAGGATGCGTACGTCCACCGGTACCGAGCGCGTACCGCCTACCGGCTCGACCTCGCGGCTCTGCAGCACGCGGAGGAGCTTCACCTGCATGCTCGGCGGCATGTCGCCGATCTCGTCCAGAAACAGCGTGCCGCCGTCGGCGAGCTGGAAGCGCCCGGGCTTGCCGCCACGGCGGGCGCCGGTAAAGGCGCCCGGCTCGTAGCCGAAGAGCTCCGCCTCCAGCAGCTCCTCGGGCAGGGCGGCGCAGTTGACGGCGATGAACGGCCCGCTCGCCCGGTTGCTCTGGGCGTGCAGGGCGCGGGCGCAGAGTTCCTTGCCGGTGCCGGATTCGCCGCGGATGAGCACCGTCGCGTCCCCGGCGGCGACCTTGCGCAGGCGGGCGCGCAGGTCCTCGATGGCGGCGCTCTCTCCGATCATCGTGCCGGCGCCGGCTCCCGACTCGGCCATGGCCTCGCGGTAGTAGTCCAGCTCCGCCACCAGCCGCCGGACCTGGGCGTTCATCTGCCAGAGGTCATCGGTGTTGCGGTACATGACGATGCCGATGGCCCCGTCCGGACGGCCGCGGTCAAGGATCGGATAGCGGCTTGCGATCATGTGCCGCCCCTGGATCAGCTGGATCTGCGCCACCTCGGCGCGCCCGCTGCGGGCGACGATGTGCATGCGGGTGTTCTCGATCACCTCGGTCACCGGCCGGCCGGTGACGGCGGCCGGGTCGACTCCGAGGAAACGCCCGTAGGCCTGGTTCAGCAGGCGGATGATGCCGTCGCGGTCGACGATCACCAGGCACTCGTCCATGGCCTCCAGGGCCTGGTGCAGGCGGGCTGCGGAGAGGGACTCCCGGGCGGTGGCTGGGGTCACGGCGCCTCCGTGGTCTGGCGCGCTGGGTTATGAAGTCCCCGGCGTTCTATCATGCCCCCGTCGCACGGACCAGCGGGCTTGACCGCGTGCAGCGCTCGCGCCATCCTGGGGATACCCCACCCGGGGTGGGGTGGGTAGCACCACCCCGGGTCGTCCGACTTCCAGGAGACCGCCATGGCTGAGCGCGAGCTCACCCTGACCATCAACGGCATGACCTGTGGGGGCTGTGTCTCGCGGGTGCAGCAGCGGCTGCGCGCCGAGCCCGGCGTCGCCGGGGCGGAGGTCAATCTCGCCACCGGCCGCGCCTGGCTGCAGCTCGCCGACCAGCCCCCGGCGGCCGCGGACCTGGCCGCCGCCGTGCGCGACGCCGGCTACGAGGCGCCCGAGGCGGAGACCGTGCTGGCGATCCAGGGCATGACCTGCGGCGGCTGCGTAAGCCGCGTGGAGCGGGCGCTGGCGGCGACGCCGGGTGTGCTCGAGGCCTCGGTGAACCTCGCCCTCGGCCAGGCCCGGGTGCGCCATCTTGCCGGGGCGGTGTCCGCGGATGGCCTCGCCCGCGCCGTCCACGACGCCGGCTATACGGCCCGTCCGCACGAGGCCACCGAGGCCGACGCGGAAGCCGGCGCCGAGGACGGCGAGCTCGCCGCCCTCCGCCGCCGGGTTCGCTGGGCCGCGGCGCTCACCCTGCCGCTGGTGCTGGTGGCCATGGGCCGGCATTTGCCGGGTAGCGGCGATTTCCTGCTCGGCCTGATGTCCGGGCGGGCCTGGATGCTGGTGGAGCTGTTGCTGGTGACGCCGGTGCTGTTCGGCGCCGGCGGCCAGTTCTACCGCCAGGGCTGGGCCGAGCTGCGGCATCGTGCCCCGGGCATGAGCAGCCTGGTGATGATCGGCGCCTCCGCGGCCTGGGGCTACTCGCTGCTGGCGCTGCTGGTGCCGGGGATCTTCCCCCCCGGCACTGCGGCGAGCTACTTCGAGGCGGCGGGCGTCATCGTCACGCTGATCCTCGTGGGGCGCTATCTCGAGCACCGCGCCCGCGGCCGCACCTCGGAGGCCATCCGGCGGCTGCTGCGCCTGCAGGCGCACACCGCGCGCGTCGTCCGCAACGGCGAGCCCGTCGAGGTGCCGCTGGCCGAGGTGGTGGCCGGCGACCAGGTGGTGGTCCGGCCCGGCGAGCGCGTACCGGTGGACGGCGAGGTGCTGGAGGGCGCCTCCCGGGTGGACGAGTCGATGATCTCCGGGGAGCCGGTGCCGGTGGCCAAGGGCGTGGGCGACGAGCTCGTCGGCGGCACAGTGAACCGCAACGGCAGCCTGACCTTCCGCGTCACCCGCACCGGCGACGACACCGTGCTGGCGCGCATCATCCAGCTGGTGGAGCGCGCCCAGGCGGAGAAGCCGCCGATCCAGCAGCTCGCCGACCGTATCGCCGGCGTGTTCGTGCCCATCGTCATGCTGGTGGCGCTGGCCACCTTCGCCGCGTGGCTGACCGTTGGCCCGGAGCCGGCGCTCTCCTATGCCTTCGTCGCGGCGGTGAGCGTGCTGCTGATCGCCTGCCCCTGCGCCATGGGGCTCGCCACCCCCACGGCGGTGATGGTGGCGACCGGCAAGGGCGCCGAGGCCGGTGTGCTGTTCCGCCGCGGCGCGGCGCTGGAGACCCTGGCCGGCGCGGATACCGTGGTCCTGGACAAGACCGGGACCCTCACCGCCGGCGAGCCGCGGCTGACGGATCTGGAGGTCCCGGCCGGGGCCGAGGACGAGGCACTGGCGCTGATCGCCGCCGTGGAGGCGCGCAGCGAGCATCCGGTGGCCGAGGCCATCGTCGCCGCCGCCCGCGAGCGGGGCCTCGCTCTCGCCCCGGTCAGCGACTTCGACGCCGTCGCGGGCTATGGCGTCGAGGGTCGCGTGGACGGACGCTGGGTGCATGTCGGCGCCGAGCACTACATGACCTGGCTCGGCGTGGACGTCTCTGCCGTCGCCGATACCGCCCGGCGGCTCACGGAGGAGGCGAAGAGCCCGCTGTATGCCGCCGTGGACGGCCAGCTGCTGGCCCTGCTGGCGGTGGCGGACCCGCCGCGCCGGGAGGCCGAGGCCGCCGTCGCCGAGCTGCAGGGCCTCGGCGTCACCGTGGCCATGATCACCGGCGACCATCGCGCCACCGCCGAGGCCGTCGGCCGGCGCCTCGGCATCGATCGGGTCATGGCCGGCGTGCTGCCGGACGGCAAGGCCAGGGAGGTACAGCGGCTGCAGGCCGAGGGGGCCCGGGTGCTGTTCGTCGGTGACGGCATCAACGACGCCCCGGCTCTGGCCCAGGCGGACGCAGGCATCGCCATCGGCACCGGCACCGACATCGCCATCGAGGCCGCGGATGTGGTGCTCATGCGCGCTGATCTCCACCAGCTCGGCGCCGCCCTGCGCCTCGCACGCCAGACCCGGCGCACGGTGCGGCTGAACTTCCTCTGGGCCTACGGCTATAACGTGGCGCTGATTCCGGTGGCGGCGGGGCTGTTGTTCCCGCTCACCGGCTGGCTGCTGAACCCGATGGCCGCCGCGGCGGCGATGAGCCTGTCCAGCCTGTTCGTGCTGAGCAACTCGCTGCGCCTGCGCCGTTTCCGCGCCGAGCCACGGGGCAACGGCAAGCCCGCGCCGGCAGCAGCCGCGGCCACGGGATAACCGCCCGCCGCCGGTGCCGCGCCCGCGAGCCGACAATCGGTGAGAGACTCTGCCGACAGCCACAGAAAGGAGACCCGCCATGGCCAGTGATGCCCCGGACGCCTGCTGCCAGCTCGCCCTCGACCCGGCGGTACGTGAGGATGCCCGCCGCCGGCTCGCCTCGGTGCGCGGGCATGTGGACGGGATCATCCGCATGCTCGAGCGCGAGGACGTCTACTGCGTGGACGTGCTCAAGCAGGTGAAGGCGGTGGAGGGGGCGCTGGCCAAGGTGGGCGAGGGCGTGCTCCGCAGCCACCTGCGCAACCACGTGGTGTCCGCCCGCGAGCGCGGCGATGCCGACGTCATCGTGGCGGAGCTGATGGAGGTCCTGAAGTACCGCTGACCGCCGCTGCGCCGAAGGCCAGCGCCTCGTCGGCGGTGACCAGCGCCGCCTTGCCCTCGTCCTTGACCCGGTACAGCGCCCGGTCGGCGGCATCGAAGGCGTCCCGCCAGTCGCCACTTTCCCCCACAGTCGCCAGGCCGATGCTCGCGGTGAGCTGCAGGCGCCGCTCGCCGACGGTCAGCTGCAGCGGCTGCAGGGCGCCACGCAGCCGGCGCAGCACCTCGTAGGCGTCGTCGGCATCCGCCTCCGGCAGGCAGACCAGGAACTCGTCGCCGCCCCAGCGCGCGGCGCTGTCGCTGCGGCGCAGGGCGGCGGCAATCGCGTCCGCCACCGCCTGCAGCATCCGGTCGCCCACGGCGTGGCCGTGGCGGTCGTTCACCGCCTTGAAATCGTCCAGGTCGATGAGCACCAGCGCGGAGGCGAGCCCCGCGGCCTGGCGCTCGTCCAGGGTGCGCTCCATGGCCCGGCGGTTGTGCAGTCCGGTGAGGGCGTCGCGGCTCGCCGCCTGATCCAGCTCGCGCAGGCGCAGGGCCTGGTTCCGCCGCTCTTCCAGCAGCCGCCGGTAGTCGGCGCCCAGCAGCGCCAGCGAGCTGACGTTGAACAGGGCGAAGCCGAGCCAGGCCACCGGCTCGGGGAAGATCACCACCTCCAGCTCCCGCAGGGCGTCCACCGCCGGCAGGATAACCAGCAGCAGGCCGGTGGCGCCGTGCAGCAGCCACGGCCAGTGCCCCCGCCGCTGCCGGCAGACCGTGAGCACCTGGCGGGCCAGGAACAGCATGGCGGTGAGGATTACGGCCAGGTAGACGTCCCGCGCGGCGCCGTAGTGGGGCAGGACGTTGTTGTCCACGACCCGGATCTCGCGGTTCTCCAGCACCGACCACTCACCCGGGACGAGGCTCATGACGGCAAGCAGCAGGGCGGCAGCGGTGAGCAGCTGCAGCGTCCGTTGCTGGCGCTGCACGTCGTGGGCAAACACCGCGTGCAGGAGGATGTAGGCCGGTCCGGCCAGCACGGCGCTCACCAGGGCCAGCTGATAGGCCGCCGGGACCCAGGTGAGGTCATCGATGTGATGGGACAGGCGAATGATCAGGGTGGCGAAGAGATACCCGCCCGAGGCGAGGCTCGCCGCCGCGAAGCAGAGCGCGAGGCCGAGATGGCGATCCGGCTGGCGGTAGGCGAGGGCGAACCCGCCGGCGGCCAGCGCGCCGAGAAGACTCAGCGTGGCGGCGGCGAAGATGCCGCCGAGAAACAGTGCAGTGGTGAGTGTCATGGGCCCTCCGAGCCATGTCGCAAATCCGTTTGCCGTCCCCCGGGCCCGGAGGCGGTTCCACTATAGTCGGGGCTCCCCGAGCTGTCAGCCGTGGCTGGAACTTCCGGACGTTGCGAGGACTCCGCCGTCAGGACCTAGCCGACTCCCGGGGCATTTTCGACAGGAATGGGGATGAGCCTGCTGCTTGCGCTGATCTGCCTGGGTGCCGTCGCCGGCGGCGCGGCGCTGCTGCTGCTCGGCGTGCGCCGGCTGCCGCTGCTCACCGCCGTGCGTCCGCCCCCCGGTCCGCTGCCGACGGTGTCCGTGGTGATCGCGGCGCGGGACGAGGCGGCTCACATCGCCGCCACCGTGCGCGCCCTGCTCGCCGCCGCCACGCCAGGCCTCGAGGTCGTGGTGGTGGACGACCGCTCCGGGGACGGCACCTGGGGCGCGCTGGAGGGCCTTGCCGTCGACCCGCGGCTGCGCCGGATCCGACTGGACAGGCTGCCGCCCGGCTGGCTCGGCAAGAACCACGCGCTGGCGCGGGGCGCGGCAGCAGCCCGGGGCGAGTGGCTGCTGTTCATGGATGCCGACGTGCGCCTCGAGCCCGGGGCGCTGCCGCGGGCCCTGGCCGAGGCCGGCCGCCAGCGGCTGGATCATCTCGCCGTCTTCCCCAGCCTGGAGGCCCGGGGCCTGGTGCTGCGGCTGATGCTGCTGCAGTTCGCCATGAGCTTCCTCGCCTGGTTCCGCCCCTGGCGCCTGCCGGAGGACCGCCGGGCCTACGTCGGCGTCGGCGCCTTCAACCTGGTCCGGGCCGCCGCCTACCGGCGGGCCGGCGGCCATGCGGCCTTCGCCCTCTCGCCGCTGGACGACATGATGCTCGGCCGCGTCGTGGCCCGGGCGGGTGGACGCTCCGCGGCCGCCCTCTCCGGCGGCCTGGTGCGGCTGGCCTGGTACCCGAGCGCCGGCGAGATGATCCGCCACTTCGAGAAGAACGCCTTTGCCGCCTTCGGCTTTCGCCTCACCCGGCTGGTGGCGCTGACGGCGGTGATCGCCCTGCTCGGCCTGTGGCCGTGGCTGGGGCTCGCCCTCGCCACGGGCCTCGAGCGCGCTCTGCACGCCGCGACGGTGGCGGTCACCGTCCTGGTGCACGGGGTGCTGGCCCGCGGCAGCGGCTGGCCGGTGTGGATCGGCCTCGCCAGCCCCCTCGGCACCCTCGCCATGCTCTGGCTGTGGTGGCGCGGCTCGCTGCTGGCATGCTGGCGGGGGGCGGTGCGCTGGCGTGGCACGACCTATCCGCTGGCGGCACTGCGCGCCCATCACGATCGGCTTATGCGGGACTGAGCGCGGGCCGCGCGCCCGCGGCGCCCGCATCCGGCATCAGTCGCCGCCGTCCTCGCCCGCGCCGGTCAGCGGCAGCCGCACGTGCACGATCTCGCGGTCCTCCGGATCGGGGCGGCGGTGGAAGCCGAGCTGCTTGCAGAGGGTCAGCATGGCCCGGTTCTCCTGCAGGACGTCGCCGCGGATCTCCCGGATGCCGCGGCGGCGGGCGTAGTCGATCACGCGCTCCATGAGCAGCCGTCCGAGCCCGCGACGGGTGAGCTCGTGGCTGACGATCACCGCGTACTCCGCGCGCTCGTTGTCCGGGTCGGCGTGGATGTGGACGACGCCGAAGATATCCGCCTCGCCGGCCGGGCGGCCGGTCTCGGTGAGCACCAGCGCCATCTCCCGGTCGTAGTCGATCTGGGTGAAGCGGGCCGCGGCGACGTGGCTCAGCTGCTTGATGGGCGCGAAGAAGCGCATGCGGATCTGCTCCGGGGTGAGCTGGGCGAAGGCGCGGTGCACCGCCGGCTCGTCCTCGGGCAGGATGGGCCGCAGCAGGAACTCCCGGCCATCGTCCAGGTGCACGGTTTCCTCCAGCTCACGGGGATAGGGCCGTATCGCCAGCCGCTTTGCGCCACGGTCGTCGCCGCCGAGACGGACCCGCGCGTCCAGGGCGACGACGCCTTCCGATGAGGCGAGCAGCGGGTTGATGTCGAGCTCGCGGACCTGGGAGAGATCGGCGGCGATCTGGGCGATACGCATCAGGGTGATGGCGATGGCCTCCAGATCCGCCGGCTTGCGGTCCCGGTAGCCGACCAGCTGGCGGTGGATGCGCGTGCGCTCGATGATTTCGTGAGCGAGCTTGAGGTTGAGCGGAGGGAGGCCGAGGGCCTGATCCCGGATCACCTCCACCGCCGTGCCGCCCTGGCCAAACAGCACCACGGGTCCGAACTGGGCGTCCTCGGTGAAGCCCGCGATCAGCTCCCAGGCGCCGGCGCGGCGCACCATGGGCTGCACGCTGAAGCCCTCCAGGCGCGCGTCCGGGTAGGTCTCGGCGACCCGGCGCTGCATCGCCTCGGCAGCGTGCCGGACCTGTCCGGCGTCCTCGAGATCCAGCACCACGCCGCCGACGTCGCTCTTGTGCGTGATGTCGGCCGAGAGGATCTTCACCGCCGCCGGATAGCCCAGCCGGTCGGCGGCGGCAGCCGCGGCCCCGGGGTCCCGGGCCACCTCCGTCGGCACTACGGAGACGCCGTAGGCGTCCAGCAGCGCCTTCGCCTCCGGCTCGGTGAGCCACTCCCGGCCCTCGGCGGTGGCGTCGTCCACCAGCCGCCTGGCCCGCTCCGTGTCAGGCGTGAACACCTCCGGCACCGAGGGCGGCGTCTCCAGCAACGCCTCCTGGCTGCGGCGGTAGTCGACCACGTGCATGAACGCGCGCACGGCGCCCTCGGGCGTGGTGTAGCTCGGGATACGGGCATCGGCGAAGCGCTGGCGCGCGCGCTGCGCGGTGTACTCGCCCACCCAGCAGGTGAGCACCGTGGGGCGCGGGCCGCCCTGGCCGCGGCGCTCCACCTCGGCCACCACCGCCTCCGCGGCGTCCATGCTGTCGGCCACGGCAGTGGGACAGTTCAGCACCAGCACGGCGTCGGCCTCCTGCGCCTCGGTGAGCACGGCCAGGGCGTCCGCGTAGCGCTTGCCGGGGGCGTCGCCGATGATGTCCACCGGGTTGCCGTGGGACCAGGTCGGCGGCAGGACGTCATCCAGCCGCTTCAGGGTCTCCTCGGAGAGCTCGGCCAGATGCCCTTGGCGGTCCATCAGGGCGTCGGTGGCGAGCACGCCGATGCCGCCGCCGTTGGTGAGGATGGCGAGGCGGTCGCCCTCCGGCAGCCGGGTGGTGGCTACCGTCTCCACGGCGGCGAACAGCTCGCCGAGGGTGTCCACGCGCAGCATGCCGGCGCGGCGGAAGGCGGCGTCATAGACGGCGTCGGAGCCCGCCAGGGCGCCGGTGTGGGATGCGGCGGCCTTGGCGCTCGCCGCATGGCGCCCGGACTTGACGACGATGACGGGCTTCATGCGCGCTGCCGCCCGCGCCGCGGACATGAACTTGCGGGCGTCGGTCACGGCCTCGACGTAGAGCAGGATCGCCCGGGTCTCCGGGTCGTTGGCGAGGTAGTCGAGCATGTCGCCGAAGTCGACGTCCGACATGTCGCCGAGGGAGACCATGTGCGAGAAGCCGATGCCCCGGCGCTCCGCCCAGTCCAGCACCGAGGTGACGATGGCCCCGGACTGGGTGACGAAGGCGAGCCGCCCCTTTGCCGGCGCCAGATGGGAGAAGCTCGCGTTGAGGCCCTGCCCCGGCACCAGGATGCCCAGGCAGTTCGGGCCGATGATGCGCATCAGGTGCGGCCGTGCGGCCTCGAGCATGCGCTGGCGCAGGGCCATGCCGTCGTCGTCACCGCCCTCGCCGAAGCCGGCGGTGATCACCACCGCACCGCGGGTGCCGCGCTCGGCCAGCTGGGCGACGATATCCGGCACCGTCCGCGGCGGGGTGCAGATCACCGCCAGATCGGGGGTTACCGGCAGGCTCTCCACGTCCGGGTAGGCGAGCACGCCTGCCACCGCCCGGTGCTTCGGGTTCACCGGCATTACCGGTCCGTCGAAGCCGCCGTTGAAGAGGTTACGCGCCAGTACCGCGCCCACGGAGCCGGCGCGGCGGCTGGCACCGATCACGGCCACGGACTCGGGCTTGAACAGGGCGTCCAGGTTGCGAATGGTCATGGCGCCGCACCTCGTCTGCGGGAAGCGAATTGCTGCAGAGCAGCATGGTAACGCAGATGAGCAGACGCTTTCGTGAAATGAACAGGGCCCGTGGTGCCTGCGTTTTCGGGTTAGGGCTCAAACAGGCTCCCGATTCGCAAAGACTCAACTCCGGCGCCAGGAACCCGCGAAGAATAGGGCGCGTAACGGCCGTGCCTCGCACCCTCCTGGTCCGGTACCGGCTTCCGCGAGCACAGTGGCGTCGCGCATGGCGCGGTGACAGTGATCGGATCAGTGAGCGACTTGCATCGCTGTCCGCCAAGGCCCCATAAAGGCGCCTTGATCACGTAATGGAGGAGGCGCCATGGACGCAGAGCAGCTACGCGAGATGCAGGCACCGCTCAAGGCCCGCTACCGCGAAGAGCCCGAGGCCGCGCGCATCACGCTGAAGGCGAGCTCCCGCCTCGGCGAGGGCGTGACCTGCAGCGTGGATACGGCCCGCGGCATGGTGGAGGCCGGGCTGCATCCGGCCACCGGCGGCGATGGCCAGAGCCTCTGCTCCGGCGACATGCTGCTGGAGGCCCTCGGCGCCTGCGCGGGAGTGACGCTCTCCGCCGTGGCCACCGCGCTCGGCATCGAGCTGCGTGACGCGCGTGTCCACGCCGAGGGCGACCTGGACTTCCGCGGCACTCTGGGTGTGGATCGGGACGCTCCGGTGGGCTTCGAGGCCATCCGCGTGCGCTTTGCGCTCGACACCGATGCCGACGAGGAGCAGATCGCCAGCCTGCTCAAGCTGACCGAGCGCTACTGCGTGGTCTATCAGACGCTGGCGCGCGGCCCGGCGCTGACCGTCAGCCACGAGCGTCTGGCGTGAGCGGCGTCGCCTGGCTGGCGCTGGCCTTTGTCGCCGGCCTGGTGCTGCTCGTGCTGGGCGGCGAGTGGCTGGTGCGGGGTGCCTCGCGCCTGGCCGCGCGGCTCGGCGTGCCGTCCCTGGTGATCGGGCTGACCGTGGTCGCCTTCGGCACCAGCGCCCCGGAGCTGGCGGTGACCGTCGGCGCCGCCGTCAGCGGCGGGCCGGCGGCGGATCTGGCGCTCGGCAACGTCGTCGGCAGCAACATCTTCAACGTGCTGTTCATCCTCGGCATCTCCGCGCTGGTGACGCCGCTGGCGGTGAATCTGCGCATGGTGCGCCTCGAGGTGCCGGTGATGATTGCGGTGAGCGTGCTCTGCCTCGTGCTCATCGCCAACGGCCACGTCGGCCGCGCGGAGGGTCTGCTGCTGGTGGCCGGGCTTGTGGCCTACACCGTGTTCACGCTGGTGCAGTCCCGGGCCGCGGCGAGCGCTGATGACGCTGCGCCCACCGGGACCGGCGCGGTCTGGCGGCAGCTGCTGCTCATCGTCGGCGGGCTGGTGGTGCTGGTGGTGGGCTCGCGGCTGCTGCTGCACGGCGCCGTGGGCGCGGCCCGGCTGATCGGCGTGAGCGAGACGGTGATCGGTCTCACCATCGTCGCCGCCGGCACCTCGCTGCCCGAGCTCACCACCTCCGTCCTCGCCGGCCTGCGCGGCGAGCGGGACATCGCCGTCGGCAACGTGGTCGGCAGCAATATCTTCAACATCCTGGGGGTGCTGGGCCTGGCCGCGGTCATCGCGCCGGCGGGCGTGATTGCGCCGCCGGCGGTGATCGCCTTCGACGGCTGGGTGATGCTCGCCGTGGCCGCGCTCTGCCTGCCGGTGTTCTTCACCGGCTACCGCATCGAGCGCTGGGAGGGCGGGCTGTTCCTGCTCTACTACCTCGCCTACAGTGCCTGGCTGATTCTGGACGCCACCGGCCACGATGCGCTGCCCGCGTTCAGCGGGGTGATGCTCTGGGGGGTGCTGCCGCTCACGGTGCTGACGCTGGTGGTCAGCCTCCGGCGGCGGTCGACGGGGTAGCCCGCATATCTCACCTATTCGCGAAGCGAGGGCGTGGAGATGGCGGGCAGGAGAGGGGCAGCGCGCAACCCTTCCCGCGGGCCTCTGCGCTTCAGAGCGGCGACCTGGCAAGGCGGCGTTCGCAGCGAATGGCCGTAGCCCTTTGCAAGAACGCCAACGCAGTCCAGGGCGCCGCTCTGAAGCGCCCTTTGGGGCCGCACAGCGCGCGCGCAGCCGGCGTTGCGCTGCTTGACTGTACTCGCGGTACAGCGCTGCGCAGCGCGCCTTGTCTGCACGCGCGCCGTGCGGCCAGAGGCCCGCGGGAAGGGTTCCGCGCTGCCCAACGCGCGGGAGAGTCCGGGCGCGCAGGCGTACTCGACAGTACGTCGAGCACCCGGACCGAGCGCAACGCCGGACTGCCCGCCAGATCCGCGCCCGCAGCCGTGAATCGGTGAGATATGCGGGCTAGGCCCAGCGGGCGTTACCCTCGCGTGAACCCCATCCACCGGAGCCCCCATGACGGACCCGCAGGAACCCGATCTGGAGACCCGCCTCAACACGGAGACCGGCCGTATCAGCTGGGCGGAGCTGGAGCGGCACTTCGCCCGCGGCTCGGTGGTGCGGGTGGCCCCCAACCTCGATCTGGTGGCGGTGGCGGCGGCCTTTGTCCGCGACGACCGCCCGAAGGTGGAGGTCTGGCTCACCAGCGGCGAGGTCCGCAAGGCCACGGGCGAGGACGCAGCGGACTGGAACCGCCGGGACCCGGCGCTCTGGGCCGTCGTCGCCGCGCCCTGGGTGCTGGTGCAGGAGCCGGATCGGTAGCTGGGGTATTCGCTACCCGTTCGGGCCAACGTGCGACCGCCCTTCCCGTTCGGAGCGCAGCTGTGCTGCGCCATCACCGGATGGGCATCACGGCACATTCAACCGATCGGTGCCCGGCCCGGACTCGGCTGTCCTTCCCGGGACACGGCGTGAATCCATCGATGGAGCCTCCACTGCGGCATCCCTGCCGCAGAGGGTCCCGGGAAGGACAGCCGAGTCCGGGCCTTCACGCGCCGGGGCGGGTTCAGGCTCTAGCCCGCATATCTCACCGATTCGCGGCGGGGGCGCCGCTTCTACAGGCTTCGCCCAGATGGCGCGGCACGATCAACGCCTGTGGGAGGCGCGCCCCCGCGCCGAATGCCTTTCACGAGGCGCCGTGCCGGCCGGCGTTCAGCCGGTCATCCGCGCCCCGAAGCGGTCCAGGGCCTTCTTCAGCTTGGGGGCGATGACGATCTGGCAGTAGGGCTGGGCGGCGTTCTCCCGGTAGTAGTCCTGATGGTAGGCCTCGGCCGGATAGAACCGCTCCAGGGGCTTGAGCTCCGTGACGATGGGGTCGCGGAAGGCGCCCTCGCCCTGCAGGCGCTCGATCACGGCGCGGGCGGTGTCGCGCTGGGTTTCGTCATGCCAGAGGATGATCGAGCGGTACTGCGGGCCGACGTCGTTGCCCTGGCGGTCGCGGGTGGTCGGATCGTGGATGGTGAAAAAGACCTCCAGCAGCGTCTCGAAGTCGATACGCTCCGGGCCATAGTCGATCTGCACCACCTCGGCATGGCCGGTTCGGCCGGTGCAGACGCTGCGGTAGTCCGGGTTTGGCGTGTGGCCGCCGGCATAGCCGGAGGTCACGTGGTTGACGCCCTCGAGGCGCTGAAACACCGCCTCGAGGCACCAGAAGCAGCCGCCGCCGAGTGTTGCCGTTGCCATGTCGTGCTCCTTTCGTTGAGGGCGCGCAGTGGATTGGGGTTGCTGGCGCGGCGGGAGTTCCCCGATCACGGCCACAGTGGGGGCGCCGCAGCCGGGAGACGTTCTGTGGTGCAGACTCCTGGGGGGGCCGCAAGCGCGAAAGCGTGACGCCCGTCCGCCCCCGGCCGGCGCCGGACAGGCATACTCCCTCTGCCTGGGGAGTCTATCGGGGGATCCGGGATGAGCGGAATGATGACCCATGCGCCCGATACGGGGCGTCGCCGTCTGCTGTTGGCCGGTGTCGGGCTACTCGCGGCAGGGCTGGCGCCCGGGGCAGCGGCGCATGCGCTGCGCCCGCGCGGAGAGCGACGGCTGACGCTGCGCAATCTGCACACCGGGGAGACCCTGGAGACCGTCTACTGGCGCAACGGCAGCTACCGGGAGTCTGCGCTGACGGCGCTCAACCGGCTGCTGCGGGATCATCGCACCGGCGACGTCTTTCCCATCGATCCCAAGCTTCTGGATCTGATCCACCGGCTGCACGCGGACCTCGACAGCGGCGCGCCCTGGCAGGTCATCTCCGGCTACCGCTCGCCGGCCACCAACGCCATGCTGCGCGCCCGCTCCGGCGGTGTTGCCCGGCGCAGTCTCCACACGGAGGGCCGGGCCATCGACGTCCGGCTGCCCGACCGGCCGTTGAAGGCGCTGCGGTCCGCCGCCCTCGCGCTGCGCCGGGGTGGTGTCGGCTACTATCCGCGGTCAGGTTTCGTACACGTCGATACCGGGCGCTTCCGCACCTGGTAGGCGTGCACTGAAGGGCTCAAACGTCTCCGCGGTCTGCGGTCTCGCCCGCATATCTCACCGATTCACGGCTGCGGGCTACACGTGCACCCGTCGCGGGGCTGCCGGCTCGCCCTCAGGCCACCGGTGGACCGCGTCGGTGACCCAGCATCCGGCTGCACAGCTCGCGGTGGCTTCCCGCCTCAGAACGAATACGTAGCTCAGCGTGCGGAAATCGCGGGTGGTGATGGTCACCCGCTGTGCCGCGCGTTCGCCGTCGCGGACGAGCTCACCGAGGGCGGCGCTGCGGTGGTCCAGCATGGCGTCGTAGCTCGGGCCATGCAGCAGGGCGATGAAGCGCTCGATGGGCCCGGTGCTCGCCTGATTGCCGGCTGAGGCGAAGCGGAAGGCAATGCGGATGCCGCCGTCGCCGCTGAGCGCCGAATTGCGTTGCAGCGCCTCGAGCTGGATGCGCACCACCTCGGCGGGATCAAGCCGCGGATCCGGGCCGAGGCGGGTGAGCTCGTCCGGCGCAAGCGCCGGGCTGTGCACGGCCTGATCGGTGCAGGCCGCGAGCGCGCTGCCGAGTAGGGCCGCCAGCAGCAGCCGTCGCACGATCCCGATCATCATTGCTCACCCCCAGGCCGGTGCGGCGACCGTTCCTGTCCAGTCTGTATAAGCAGAGGCTAGCTGAATGTACAAGGTATGTACAGATTAGTCGGTGCGCGTTCGTCGGCCTTGCCTGAGCGCGCCGGAGCCACGCAGCAGCAACATGCCGCCACCGATACACGCCAGCCCGAGCGGGATGGGCAGTGGCAGGAGCACGAGACCGAGGGCGATGAGGAGAATACCGGCGCAGCGATAGAGCAGACGACGCGAGCGCATGTCCCAAGCTTGCGCCAGGCTGGTGACAGGGCGATGAAGTCCCCTCCCGGCCGCGACGCCGGGTCGGAGCCGGCAGCGCCTCAGCCGGTGGAGCGGGCGAGCCGGTCGCGCAGGCGTTCCACCTCCTGCTCGGCCTCGACGCGCCCGGTGACGTCCTTCTGGATGCCGATGTAGTAAGTGAGCTGGTCGCGCTCGTCGTAGACGGGGGTGATGCTCAGCTCATTCCAGAACAGGGAGCCGTCCTTGCGGTAATTGCGCAGCGTCACCCGGCAGGGCTCGCCAGCGTCGATGGCGCGCCGCAGCTGGGCCACGCCCGGCTGGTCGCGGTCGTCCCCCTGCAGGAAGCGGCAGTCCTGATAGAGGATCTCGTCGCGGCTGTAGCCCGTCAGCTGCTCGAAGGCCGCGTTCACGTAGATCAGGATCTGGTCGTCACCCTCGCGCTCGGCCACGACGATGCCGTCATTGGAGGCATCCACCAGGCGCTGCAGCAGCTCCAGATCGAGGGGTTCATGATCGCCCATAGCACTGTTCCGTCTTCGGCGCGCGGGGCTGTGCCAGCGCGCAGTTCGGTGGGAGAGGCTGGCTGGCGCGCCCTCTTCTATTCTGGCGCCCCCCGCCTCGGGTGCCAAGGGAAAACCGATCCGAATGACGTACCTGGCGTCGTCCGGATCGGGGTATCTGCTGCCCGCGGCGGGTCCGAGGCTCACCAGCGCTCGAGCGGGATCTCCGGTTCCGGGTTGGTGAAGGCACCGGCGTGATCGCCGGCGGCGGCGCGGCGCTCGTGCTCCAGTGCCCACTGCACGGTGGGAAAGGCGAGCTCGTCCCAGGGGATTTCGTCCCAGCGGAACAGCGCCACCTCCTGGGACTCGGGTCCGGCGGACACGGCATCGTCGCGCAGGCGGGCGCGGTAGATGAGCTGTACCTGGTGGATGCGGGTAATGCTGTAGACGGCGAGCAGCGGCCCGAGCTCGAGGTCGGCCCGTGCCTCCTCCCAGGCCTCGCGCAGCGCGCCGGCCTCGGCGCTCTCCTCGAGCTCCAGGTAGCCCGCCGGCAGCGTCCAGTAACCGGTGCGGGGCGGGATCGCCCGCCGGCACAGCAGCAGCCGCCCATCGCTTGCCCGGGGTACGCTGCCCACCACGATGCGGGGGTTCTCGTAGGCCACGTAGCCACAGTCGGGGCAGGTCAGACGCGGGCGGTCGTCACCATCAGGCACCTGGTGGATGCGCGGCCCGTGCTCCGGGTCGTGGGCGTCGCTCATGAGGGGGGCTCGCTGCGGCGGTTACTGGCGAGGGCGCAGCATAGCAGAGCCGGCGACTCGCGCCGCCGGCAGCCGTGAATCGGGGCGATGCGCAGACTCCCGGATACCCCTGGCAGTATATGGTTATAACGTTATACTGAAAATGAATACTGTCAGACCTGCCTGTCGAGCAGTCACCGTTCCGCCCCGGTTCGCACGGGGAGCCGCCGATACGCCACCGGCGACGGCGCGGGACGGTGCCGGAGGCCGGCGCGTCGTCTGGCGGACGGGCCTGCACGAGCCGCGATCCGCCGGAAACACGCGCGTCGATGCAGGACCGCGAAGGGTGGCAACCGGGAGACATGAGACATGAGCGTATCCGTGGGTGATTCCGCGCAACCGATCGTCCGGGGCTTCTTCGACCGCCGCACCTTCAGCGTGCAGTACGTGGTGTCCGATCCGGACACCCGGCGCTGTGCCATCATCGACCCGGTGCTGGACTACGACGAGAAGTCGGGGGCCACGGCGACATTCTCCGCCGACGCCATCCTGCGCCACGTCGAGTCGGAGCGCCTCGAGGTCGAGTGGATCCTCGACACCCATCCCCATGCCGACCACTTCTCCGCCGCCCGCTATCTGGCCGAGCGCACCGGCGCCCCCACGGC
Organism: Spiribacter halobius; assembly: GCF_020883455.1. Classification (NCBI taxonomy): domain Bacteria; kingdom Pseudomonadati; phylum Pseudomonadota; class Gammaproteobacteria; order Chromatiales; family Ectothiorhodospiraceae; genus Sediminicurvatus; species Sediminicurvatus halobius. Next base: position 529,054 of record NZ_CP086615.1, read on the forward strand.
CATCGGCCGTGAGGTGACGGCCGTCCAGCGACTCTGGAAAGGCATCTACAACCTGCCGTCGGAGTTTCCCACCGACGGCTCCCAGTGGGATCACCTGTTCGCCGACGGCGACCGGTTCCAGGTGGGGGCGTTGCCGGCGCGGGTGATGTTCTCGCCCGGGCACACCCTCGCCTCCATTACCTACGTCATCGGCGACGCCGCGTTCGTCCACGACACCCTGTTCCAGCCGGACTTCGGCACCGCACGGGCGGATTTTCCCGGCGGCGATGCCGCCCAGCTCTGGCGCAGCATCCAGGACATCCTGGCGCTGCCGGAGGCGACACGGCTGTTCACCGGCCACGATTACATGCCGAACGGCCGTGAGCCGCGCTGGGAGAGCACGGTCGCCGAGCAGAAGCGCCACAACCCGCACGTCGCCGGTGTGGCGGGCGAGGCCGAGTACGTCGCCCTGCGCAATGCCCGGGACCGGCAGCTGCCCATGCCGAAGCTCATCCTGCACGCACTGCAGGTCAACATCCGCGGCGGCCGCCTGCCGGAGCCCGAGGACAATGGGCGCCGCTATCTGAAGATCCCCCTGGACGCGCTGGAGGGCGCGGCCTGGGACGATGCCTGACGCCGGGCCTTGCCCGACTACGTACGCGCCGGCCCGTAGGGAGAAACTGCTACGTAGTGGTTTAACCGTAAGAACAATACCTTATGGGCGGTTTGTGCCACACGGACGAAACTTTCGTTGCGGCCTGACAACGCGGTGACGGTTCCACGCCACAGCCGCTACCGGTCAGGCCCCGGGACGAAGGTAATTCTCATCCGTGGAGGCCCATGCCATGCCCATCCAACCCATCCCGCGGCGCGCGGCCGGCGCGCTTGCCACGGCAGCACTGCTCGGCGTTTCGGGGGCGGCCGTCGCCATCGACGCCGAGATCTCCGGCCACGTCAATCGCGCCATCATGGTCTTCGATGACGGCGAGGACTCCGAGACCGCTTTCGTGGACGGCGAGCCGAGCAACAGCCGCGTGCGCTTCCGCGGCACCGGCGAGCTCGGCAACGGGCTCACCGCCGGCGTCTACGGGGAGTGGGAGCTCGTCTCCAACAACTCGAGTCAGGTCACCATCGACGATACCGATCCGAGCGGCAGCGAGTTCGAGGTCAACGAGCGCCACATGGACGCGTTCATCCAGGGTGGCTTCGGTAAGCTGAGCCTGGGTCAGGGCGACGGTGCCGCCAACGGCATCGCGGAAACCGACCTCTCGGGCACGGCCATCATCAACTACGCCGGCGCCGGTGATCTCGGCGGCAGCATCGTCTTCCGCGACGACGGCGTCGCCATCACCGATGCCAGCGGCGACGAGGTCACCATCGGCGGCAGCTACAGCCAGTTCGACTTCGAGAGCCGCTTCGACCGGGTGCGCTACGACACGCCGGCCTTCGGCCCGCTCCAGGCCGCGATCGGCTTCGGCACCAAGGACAACAACGACGTCACCGACGCCGCCCTGCGCTACAGCGGCGAGTTCGCGGGCGGTGCCGAGCTTGCGGCCGGCCTCGGCTACTCCACCGAGTCCAGGGGCGGCGCCGAGGGCAGCGAGGAGACCTTCGGCGGTTCCGCCTCGCTGCTGCTGCCGGGCGGGCTCAACTTCACCGCCGTGTACACCCGGCAGGAGAACGATGCGGATCTCGACGCCGACACCTTCTACGGCAAGGTGGGCTACCGCGTCGGGCGCCACGCCGTGTCGGTGGACTACGGCATCACCAACGACCTCGTCGACGACGACTCCGAGGGCGAGGTCTACGGCGTCGGCTATGTCTTCACCCCGGTGAACTGGGCCGAGCTCTACGCCGGCGTCAAGCAGCACAGCCTCGACCTCGACGGCGGCAGTGATCCGGACGACATCGTCATCGCCACCGCGGGCACGCGACTGAAGTTCTGAAGCATCGATACCCCCGGCACCGGCCTCGCCGGTGCCGGGGGGCGGCAAACCTGGAGGCGGTCATGCGGGTTTTCGGCAGGCTGATCATCGTTGGCGCCCTGGCTGCCGCACTTGCGGGTTGTGCCGCCAGCCCCACCGACTATCGATCCCAGCGGGAGGTGCCGGAGGGCCCGGGCATGTTCAGCGGCGGCGACGGCGGCTTCACCGTGATCCGCGATGGACGCCCGCTGGGCGGCGCCGACGCCGACGCCGACGCCGATGCCGACGCGTCACCCGGTGACGCCGAGTTTCGGGAGTTCCAGCGCTTCCAGGCCTATCAGCAGTGGAAGGAGACCGCCCGGGAAACCGGCGAGTACGAGGAGTTCCAGGACTGGCTGCGCTGGCAGGAATACCGGCGCTGGCAGGAGTCCCGCTGAGGCTGCCCGCGCTCAATGTTCATCCCTCACTTGGCCCGCCTCGCGCGGGCTTTTCTTTGGCCGCGCGGACGCACACGTCAGAGTCCGTAGCGCAGCGCGAGCAGAGCGAAGTCCATGCCGGGATTGATCTCCGAGAGCGAGCCGTTGGAGGCGTGGTGGACCTCCGCGGCCACGGTCCACTGGCGAGCCGCGCCGAGCCGCAGGCCCACGCCGAGATGGGAGTCGAACTGCAGCGCGCTGCCCCAGTCCAGATCGCCGACCACGGTGCGGTCCTCAATCAGCATCAGCCCCGTCCCGGCCTCGACGTAGCAGCGGCCGTCGTCCGTCAGCGGGGCTGCCAGGGCCGCACGCACCGTGACGGCAGCGGTGGTGTGCCCGCCGGTCCCATTGAGGGGCGTCCACCCATCGACGCCGGCCTCCCAGCGCGGCGCCAGTGCCGGCCAGGCATCCGTCGGCTGCCACGCAGGCAGCCGCTGGCCGACCGTCAGCCGGGCGATGCCGGCGTCTTCCCCGAAGGCGCCACCGACGGCGCCGCCCACCTCCCAGCCGGCGGCGCCGGCAACCCCGGAGAGGCTGGCGCCAAGCGTCAACGCCGCAATTGCGGAGCGTGCGATGGACATGACTATCGGTTCCCCCCGCCACCAAGGTCCTGCCAGATCGTATTCTGGCACCAGAGCATGGCGGATCCGTGGCCGCGCCGCCCATTGCCGAATCCGCGTACGGGACACCGCGGATGAGCCCCGACTCGCGCTGCCGGCGCCGGCTTCCGCGAGGAACGGGGAAATCCGCCGCAGGCAGGGGGCGGCAGACCTCTCGCCCGAAAAAGAAAAGGCGCCCCGGGGGGCGCCTGAAGCGGCGGTGCGTGCGTGCTTCTTCTTGGTTGTCAGGCGGAAGGCTGCGGCGAGGCAGCCGTGGAGGAGGAGGGCGACTGCGCCCGCCGGCTGCTTCCGCCCCGGGGCTCGCTGCGGAGCTGCTGGGAGGTGAACTCCGGGTAGGCCTCGAGGCCGCACTCGCCGATGTCGAGGCCCTCGAATTCCTCTTCCTCGCTGACGCGGATGCCCATCACCGCCTTGATGATGCCCCACACCAGCAGGCTCGCCAGGAACACCCACAGGAAGATCACCACGATGCCGAGGATCTGCGCCCCGAAGGTGGCCCCGGGGTTGGTCAGCGGCACCGCCAGCAGGCCCCAGATGCCCGCCGTGCCGTGCGCCGAGATCGCGCCCACCGGGTCGTCGATCTTCAGCTTGTCCAGCCCCACGATGGAGAACACCACCAGCACGCCGCCCACCGCACCGATGAACGTCGCCGCCAGCGGCGCCGGCGTCAGCGGCTCGGCGGTGATCGCCACCAGGCCCGCAATCGCCCCGTTCAGCGCCATGGTCAGGTCGGCCTTGCCGAACAGCACCCGCGCGGTGGTCAGCGCCGCCACCACGCCGCCGGCCGCGGCCATGTTGGTGTTCACAAAGATCGCCGCCACCGCGTTGGCGTCGGCAATGTTGGAGAGCACCAGCTGCGAGCCGCCGTTGAAGCCGAACCAGCCAAGCCAGAGGATGAACGTGCCCAGCGTCGCCAGCGGCAGGTTCGCCCCGGGGATCGCCCGCACCTGGCCCTCGGGGCCGTACTTGCCGCGCCGCGCGCCGAGCAGCAGCACGCCGGCGAGCGCCGCCGCGGCCCCGGTCATGTGCACCACGCCCGAGCCCGCGAAGTCCTGGAAGTTGTTGGCGTCAAGGAACCCCCCGCCCCACTTCCAGTAGCCCTGCACCGGGTAGATGAAGCCGGTCATCACCACCGCAAAGAGCAGAAACGACCACAGCCGCATGCGCTCGGCGATCGCCCCGGAGACGATGGACATGGCGGTGGCGACGAACACCACCTGGAAGAAGAAGTCCGAGAGGTTGGAGTAATACCCCCCCTCGCCGGCGAGCACCGCCTCGGGGCTGTTGTCCGCGCCGATCAGAAAGCCCAGCCCCGGCAGCACCCCGCTGCCCCCGCCGTACATGATCTGGTAGCCGCAGAGCAGGTACATGATGCTCGCCACCGCGTACAGCGCGACGTTCTTGGTCAGGATCTCGGCGGTGTTCTTCGCCCGCACCAGCCCCGACTCCAGCATCGCAAACCCGGCCGCCATCCACATCACCAGCGCACCGCTGACCAGGAAGTAGAACGTGTCCAGCGCGTACGCCAGCTCGACTGCCTGTTCCATGCCTTATCCCCCGAAGTGATCGATGTTCGTCCCAACGGGAGCATCAACCGTGCCATTGCGCTAAGCCACTGAGACGACAGGGGCGAGGGGTACGTCTGCATCAAAACGGTGCACTGGCTTGGTGCAGGCTCTCGGTAGCGCACCAATATGAGGCGTAGGCTCGGTGTCCGCGGCGACGGAAAGGCGTAGCGACCGTGCTCAGGCGGCCGGCGCGCATCGAGGCAGCGAACCGTAACGTCCCTGCGCAGTCGGACCCTCGGGCGGAAGCGAGGCAGCCATGGCACGCATCGAATTCGACAATCTGGGTCGCTGGTTCGACGGCGGGCGCCGTCGCACCGTGCTGGAGGGGGTGAGCGGCGTCATCGAGCCGGGCGAGTTCGTGGTGGTCATCGGCCGTAGTGGATCTGGCAAGTCCACCCTGCTCAACCTGCTCGGCGGCCTCGACCGGCCGAGCGCCGGCAGCGTGCGCATCGACGGCGACGACCTCGCCACGCTGCCGGACACCGCGCTCACGGCGCTTCGGCGCCGCCGGCTCGGCTTCATTTTTCAGGCCTACAATCTCATCCCCACCCTCACTGTCGGCGACAACCTGCGCCTGCCGCTGTCGCTGAACCGGCTGCCCGACCACGGCGTCGTGGCCGACTGGCTCGCCCGGGTCGGCCTCGAGGGGCGCGAGCGCGACTGGCCGGACCGTCTCTCCGGCGGCGAGCAGCAGCGGGTGGCCGTGGCCCGGGCGCTGATCCACGGCCCGGAGGTGATCCTCGCCGACGAGCCCACCGGCAACCTCGACCTGGACAACGCCCGGCGGGTGGTGTCGCTGCTCGACGGCCTCTGCCGCGAGCAGGGGCGCACCCTGGTGATGGTGACCCATAGCCGTGAGGTCGTGGGCCTGGCGGACCGGCTGCTCACCATCCGCGAGGGCCGGCTCGCCCCGGCGGAGGACGCGGCGGCGTGAGCCCGCTGCTGCTGCGCACCGGCTGGAACGACCTGCGCCGCCACCCGCTGCAGACCCTGCTGGCGGTGATCGGCGTCGCGGTGGCCGTGGCCGTCGTGGTGGCGGTGGATCTCGCCAACCACAGCGCCCTGCAGGCCATGCGCGTCTCGCTGGAGTCGGTCTCCGGGACCGCAACGCATCAGATCGTCGGCGGCCCGGACGGGATCGACGAGCGCGCCTACACGCGCCTGCGCACCGAGCTCGGCGTCAGCCGCGCGGCGCCGGTGGTGGAGGGCGGGGCCACCGTGCCCGCGGCCGGGGAGCGGCCGCTCACCCTGCTTGGCGTCGACCCCTTCGCCGAGGGGCCGTTCCGCCGGCCGCTGGTCACCGGGGGCGAGGGCGTGGACCAGGCCCTGGACGCCCTGCTGCTGCGGGACGATGCCATCGCTCTCGGCAGTGGCGAGGCGCGGCGGCTCGGCGTCGACGCCGGTGAGCGGCTGCGCCTCGCCATCGCTGGCGAGGAGCGGGAGGTGATCGTCGCCGCGGTGATCCCGGATCCGCAGGATCAGTGGCGCGGTCTGGCGCTGGCCGACATCGCCGCGGCGCAGGCCCTGCTCGGCGAGACCGGCCGGCTCGGGCGCATCGACCTCATCCTTGACCGTGGCGAGGCGGAGGCGCTGGCGGAGCGACTGCCGGACGGCCTGCGTGTCGTGCCGGCGGGGGCGAGCGCCAACGCCGTGCTGGAGATGAGCCGGGCCTTCCGCATCAACCTCACGGCGCTCTCCCTGCTCGCCGTCGTCGTCGGCGCCTTTCTCGTGTTCAACACCCTGGCGTTCCTCGCCGTGCGCCGGCGTGCGGCCATCGGCACCCTGCGTGCCCTGGGGGTGCAGCGGCGGGAGATCCTCGCCGGCGTGCTCGCCGATGCCCTGCTCATCGGCGCGGTGGGTACGGTGCTCGGGCTCGCCCTCGGCATCGCGCTGGCCCACGGACTGGTGGGGCTGGTGCTGCAGACCATTACCGATCTCTACTTCCGCCGCGCCGCCGGCGAGCTGGTGCTGGCGCCCTGGAGCCTGGCCGCCGGGGTGCTGGTGGGGCTTGGCGGCTCGGTGCTGGCAGCCCTGGCCCCAGCGCAGGAGGCGGCGGCGACGCCGCCGCGGGCGGCCCTGGCGCGCAGCGAGCTCGAGGATCGTGCCCGCCGGCTGGCCGGGCGCGGCGCGGCGGCGGGCGCCGGCCTGCTGCTCGCCGGTGGTCTGCTGATTGCGGCGACCGGCGGGCTGGTGCCGGCCTTCGCAGGGCTGTTCGCGCTCATTCTGGGAGCCGCGCTGCTGGCACCAGGCTTCATGCTGGTGCTCGGGCGTGCGGTGGGCCGGCTCACCCGCGGCCGGCCGCTGGCGGCCCTGGCCGTCGAGGGTGCGGTCGCCTCGCTCAGCCGGACCGGTGTGGCCGTGGCGGCGCTGTCCGTGGCCGTGGCGGCGGTGATCGGGGTGGCGGTGATGATCGCAAGCTTCCGGGCAAGCGTCGTGGACTGGCTCGAGGGCTCGCTCGCCGCCGATTTCTACGTCTCCGCGCCAGCGCCGCTGGACGACGCCCTCGCCGAGCGACTGGCCGGCGTGGCGGGGGTGGACTGGGTGGCGCGCTCGCGCTGGTACCGCGTGCCTACGGCATCCGGTCCGGTGCAGCTCTGGGCCCTGGAGCTGCCCCCCGACCGGGACCCCGCGGTGGACATCCGCGCGGGGGAGCCGCGGGCGGCGCTGCAGGCGTTCGAGGACGATCGGGCGGTGCTGGTCAGCGAGCCGTTCGCCGCGCGCCGCGGTCTCGCCCCGGGCGATGCCCTGACCCTGCCCACGCCATCCGGCGACGCGGCGCTGACCGTGGCCGGCGTCTACCGCGACTACGGCAGCCCGGGCGGTGTGGTGCTGCTGCGGCGGGCGCTCTACCGCACGCTCTACGGCGACGCCCGGCTCTCCGGTCTGGGCGTGCACGTCGCCGCCGATGCCGCTCGCCCGGCCGTGCGCGAGGCCCTGGAGGCGGCGCTCGCCGGGGTCCCGGGCGCCCGCCTGCAGGACAACGCCGCGGTGCTGGAGCGCTCCCTCGAGGTGTTCGACCGCACCTTCGCCATCACCGAGGTGCTGCGCTGGCTGGCCGGGTTCGTGGCCTTCGTCGGCGTGGTGAGCGCCCTCATGGCGTTGCACCTGGATCGGGCGCGGGAGCTCGCGGTGCTGCGGGCGGTGGGGCTCGGCCGGCGCGGCGTGGGCGGACTGATCGGCGCCCAGAGCGGGCTGCTCGGGCTGGCGGCCGGTCTCTGGGCGGTGCCGCTCGGTCTCGCCCTGGCGGCCCTGCTGGTCTTCGTCATCAACCGCCGCGCCTTCGGCTGGACCATGGGCTTCCACCTGGAGGTGGCGCCGGTGGTCGAGGGGGTGGTGCTGGCAGTGGTCGCGGCGCTGCTCGCCGCAGTGATCCCCGCCTGGCGGGCGGCCCGCAGCCTGCCGGCGGCGGCGCTCAAGGACGAGTAGACCCGCGCCAGCCCGGATATCTTACCGATCCGCGCCCGCAGCCGCGGATCGGCGAGATATCCGGGCTAGACTTAACCCCGGGCAGGTAGGTTGCGGGGGTTGCCATGACCACGGCTGGCGGCGGCGAGGCCGACGCGACGTGGCTGCTGGCCGTCGCCGGGCGCGTTGCGCGCATCGGCGGCTGGCGCGTAGAGCTTGGCGAGAGCGTCGTGCGCTGGTCCGACGAGGTCGCGGCCATTCACGGCTCCGCCCCCGGGGCGTGGCCCACGCTGGACGAGGCGTTCACTTTCTACCGCCCGGGTTCGCGGGAGCGCATCGAGCAGTGCTTCAGGGCCTGTGCCGAGACGGGCACCCCCTACGACGAGGAGCTGGAGCTGCGCCGCGTCGACGGTACCCGTGTCTGGGTGCGGGCCATCGGCGAGGCGGTGCGGGACGTCGAGGGGCGTATCGTGGCCGTGCAGGGTGCCCTGCAGGACATCACCGAGCGGCGCGAGGCGGAGGCGCTGGAACGCCGGCGCGCCCGCCAGCGCTCGGAGATGCTGGACATCCTCCAGGAGATGGCGGCGACGCACCTGGAGGGGCGGCCGTTGCTCGAGCGCATGGCCGAGCGCTGCCAGCGCCTGTTCCAGGCCGATGGCGCCGCGGTGGACCGGCTCGAGGGCGAGGAGCTGGTCTACCAGGCGGCCACCGGCATCGTCGCGCCCCACGTGGGCCTGCGCCTGCCGATCAGCGGCAGCCTCTCCGGCGCGGCCATCCTCGCCAACCGCCAGCTGGTGACCCGCGACGCGGATAACGACCCGCGCCTGGACCCGGCACCGTTCCGCGCGGTCGGCGTGCGCTCGCTCGCCACCTCGGTGCTGCGCGTCCATGGCGAGGCCCTGGGCACGCTCAAGGTCATGGCCGCCGCCTGCGATGCGTTCACCGAGACCGATGCCGCCCAGCTGCAGCTGCTCGCCGAGGCCTTCGCCGCGCTCATCCAGCGGCGGGAGGCGGACGCCCGCGCCCGCGGGCAGGCCGAGCTCCTGGAGCAGGTCCAGGAGGCGATCGTCGTCAAGGCCATGGACGGCCGCGTGCGCTACTGGAACCGCGGCGCGGCGAGGATGTACGGCTACGACCCCGCGGATGCGGTGGGCAAGGACTACGGCGCGCTGGTCGGCCCCGGGCCGCTGGATGATCCGGCCGGCGCGGCGGCGCTGCGCCAGGGCGGCGACTGGCGCGGCCGGCTCCACCAGCAGCGGCGCGACGGCAGGCCAGTGGTGGTGGAGGGGCACTGGAGCGTGGTGTCGGACGCACGCGGTGGCGAGCGCCTGCTGGGGGTGCTGACCGACATCACCGAGCGTCTCGCGCTGGAGGAACAGCTCCGGCAGTCGCAGCGCCTGGAGGCGGTGGGCCAGCTCACCGGCGGCGTGGCCCACGACTTCAACAACCTGCTCACCGTGATCCTCGCCAATGCCGAGCTGCTGCTGGACACCATCCCGCCCGGCAGCGAGGGGCGCGAGTCCGCGGAGGTGATTACCCGTGCGGCCGAGCGCGGCGGCGATCTCATCCAGCGCCTGCTCACCTTCGCCCGGCGCCAGCCGCTGGACCCGCGCGCAGTGGACCTCAACCCGCTGCTGGAGGGCCTGCACGGGCTGCTGCGGCGGACCCTGGCGGCCAACATCGCCCTGCGCCTGGTGCCCGCGCCGCAGCCCGCCGTCGCCTGGGTGGACCCGCATCAGCTCGAGGCGGCCCTCCTCAACATCTGCCTCAACGCCCGGGATGCCATGGCGGAGGGCGGCGAGCTGCTGATCGAAGTGCAGCCTGACGACGGCGAGGGAATGCTGTCGGTGATCGTGAAGGATACCGGCACCGGCATCGATCCGGCGGACCTGGAGCGCGTGTTCGATCCGTTCTTCACCACGAAGGCCAAGGGCCAGGGAACCGGACTGGGGCTCAGCATGGTCTACGGGTTCGTGATCCAGTCAGGAGGCCGCGTGAGCATCGATTCCCGACCCGAAGAAGGTACCTGCGTGACCCTGACCCTGCCGAGCGCCGGCGGGGCCCGCCCGGCGCCGAAGATGTCCGCCGCGGACGAGGAGAGCACCGCCCGCGGGGGTGAGCGCATACTCCTTGTGGAGGACGACGAGCTGGTCTGCCAGCACGTGGAAATCCTGCTGCGGGCGCTGGGCTATGAGGTCGTCACCGCCCACAACGGCCCGCAGGCGCTGGCGAAGCTCGAGGCGGGCGAGGCCGTGGATCTGCTGTTCACCGACGTCATCATGCCCGGCGGCATGAACGGGCGGGAGCTTGCGGCCGCCGCTCAGCGACTGCGCCCGGATCTGCCCGTGCTCTACAGCTCGGGCTATCCCGACGGTGCCCTGGGCAGCGACGGCCGGCTGGAAGAGGGCGTCGCACTGCTGCCGAAGCCCTACCGCCGCGCCGAGCTTGCCGCCAAGCTGCGGGAGGTGCTGGGGCGCCGGGCGCCGTGAATCGCCCGCTGCGCCCCGATGCCACGGTGCTGGCACTGGCCCTGGTGGTCCTGGTCGGGGCCCTCGCGGCGCTGTGGCGGGCGTCGCCCACGCCGGCGCCGGCGACCGAATCGGCGGACACGGCAGGCCTCGGCGGGCTGCTCGGGCCCGCGGCGGAGGGCGAGGGCTTCGCCCGGGTCACCGGGCCGGCGCCGCTGGTGTTCCCGCGGGATCATGCAGCCCATCCGGACCACCGCAGCGAGTGGTGGTACTTCACCGGCAACCTGCGCGGCGCCGACGGTGGCGACTACGGCTTTCAGCTCACCCTGTTCCGGTTCGCTCTGGCGCCCTCGGCGCCGCCGCGCGAATCCGCCTGGGCGACGCGCCAGGCCTGGATGGGGCACTTCGCCATTACCGATATCGCGCGCGGCCGGCACGTGGCGGTGGAGCGCTATCAGCGGGGAGCGCTCGGGCTCGCCGGGGCGGAGATCCGGCCCATACGCGTGTGGCTCGACGACTGGCAACTGCAGGCCGAGGGCCCGGAGCGGCTGTTCCCGCTCACGCTGGAGGCCCGGGACGCTCCGGCGGGGCTCGATCTGCGCCTGCGGCTGACGCGCGACAAGCCGCGGGTGCTGCAGGGCGAGGCCGGCTACAGCCGCAAGGGCGAGGATCCGGGCAACGCCTCCCGCTACTACTCCTACACGCGCCTCGCGGCGGAGGGCAGCCTGCGGATCGCCGGCCGCGAGGCCGAGGTCCGTGGCAGCGCCTGGCTCGACCGCGAGTGGAGCACCAGTGCCCTGGACGAGGGCCAGGCGGGCTGGGACTGGTTCGCCCTGCAGCTCGCCGACGGCCGGGATCTCATGGTCTATCGCCTGCGCCGCGACGATGGCGCCACCGATCCCCGCTCGGCGGGCGTGCTGGTGGGCCCGGAGGGCGCGGTCCGCCACCTGGATGCCGACGACTTCCGCGTCCTGCCCCGACGCTACTGGCAGAGCCCCGACACCGGCGCCCGCTACCCGGTGGACTGGCGCGTGGTGGTCCCGGCCGCCGACCTCAGCCTGGACGTCACCGCCCGCCTGGACGCCCAGGAGATGCCCACCAGCGTCCGCTACTGGGAGGGCGCCGTGGCCGTCACCGGCAGCGCCGAGGGCGTCGGCTACCTGGAGATGACCGGCTACGACGGGTGACGCCTTCCGTGGTAGCGGCCGCCGACCGCGACACGGCCCGGCCCGCAGGACCCTGATTCGCTGCCAGCAGGCGCATCGTGTGGGAGAGGTTCAACACAACGACACAACGGACACAACGGATCACAACGGGGAGAGTGATGAATGTTCCAGCCCGCGAGCCCTCTATCTCTCTCTCCGTGGTGCCTCGTTGTGCTCGTGGTGTCGTTGTGTTGAGTCCCACCTGTGCTCGGCGGACACGGCGCTCACTGGAGGAATGACCGGCGCTTCACGGTCGGAGGCCGCTCCTATCGGTCCTGCTTCCAGGCGTCGTCGAGGCCCGCCTCGCCGTCGGCCAGGTCGGCGATGACCGCCTCTATGCCCTCCTCGCGCAGGCGCTTGCCGAGGGCGTCGCGGAACAGCAGCAGGGCGCTGATGCCGGCGACCTCGATATCGAACACCCGCCAGCGGCCGTCGCGGCGGTAGAGCTGCAGGCGCAGCGTGGTTTCGCGGATCTGCGGGCCGCGCAGACGGGCGGCGACGGTGGCGCGCTGGCCGTCGTCGCTCACCGTGCGCAGGTCGATCTGGCCCTCGCTGGCGAAGTCGGCAATCTCCTCGGCGTAGCGCTGCAGAGCGGCGGCATAGAGCCGCGTCAGCCGCTCGCCGAGGGCCTCGCTGAAGCGATCCAGAGTGGCCGCATCCACCTGCCGCGCCCGCGGGCCGAGCAGGAAGCGGCTCATCAGCTCCAGGTCCACGTGCGGCATGGCCTCGGTGGCGACGATGCGACGGGCGAGCTCGCCGTCCTGCCCCAGCGCTCCGGCCTCCGCGGCGACCCGGGCCAGCGCCTCGTTCACCACCGACCGCACCACCGCGTCCGGCGCCGGATCCTCTGCCAGGGCCGGCGACAGGGCCAGCAGCAGCCAGAGGCCGAGCAGTAGCCTAGCCCGCATGTCTCACCGACTCGCGAAGCGAGGGCGTGGAGATGGCGGGCAGGACAAGGCGCGGGAGAGCCCGGGCGCGCAGGCGTACTTGACAGTACGTCGAGCACCCGGGCCGAGCGCAACGCCGGCCTGTCCGCCAGATCCGCGGCCGCAGCCGCGAATCGGTGAGATATGCGGGCTAGACCAGCAGATCGCGCAGATACTCGAGGCGGCGGCGGGAGAGCTCGATGCGCTCGGCGAGCCCCGGGTCCGGATCGGGCAGGGCGTTGAGCACGTCGGCATGGAAGAACACCCCGAAGCTGTCGATGTAGTGCAGGTGCCGGTTGCGGTCGAGGACCAGATTCTCGAGACCGTAGAGGTCGATTACCCGTTCCTCGGACTGATACCACGCCTCGGCCACCTCGATGAACCGGCACAGCGCCGCCCGCGCCCGCGGCATGCGCTCGAGCAGCGGCCGCGCCTCGGCCTCGTTGGCGGGGTTGGCGATGTCGAACCAGCGGCTGATGGTGGGCGCCAGGGCCACCACGCTCTCGACGCCGTCGATGTGGGCGATGACGTAGAGCGTCTCCGGGACGATGTCGCCGAGGGCGTCGCGCAGGCGGCGGTGCTCGCGTCGCATCACCCGCACCTCGGCGGCTGTGAAGGGCACCCGTGGCACCTTGATGACGAAGTCCCGCGTCTCCCGCTGCCCGTCCCGGCGCACGCTGCCCGCGCAGCGCCAGACCTCGCAGTGGTAGCCGTCACTGGACACCAGGGTTGCCGGCAGCCGGTCTGTCCGCAGGGCGTCGATGCGGGCGTCGATACGATCGCTTTCGCGGCTCACGGGCGGCCCTCCGGGGCGGCGGCCCGGAGGGCCGAGTTGCAAGTTTCAGGTTGCAAGTTGAAAGTTCGGCTCAGCTACCCAGGCTAGCAATGCCACCGATCGGTGCGATCGCCAAACCTTAAACATTAAACCCGAAACCCGAAACTCGGGTGCTAAATCCCCCGCCGCACCAGCCATCGCAGGGTGATGTAGCTCCCCATCGCGATGGTGGCCGCGCCGGCCATGACGCCGGTCATGGCGAGCAGGGGGTCGTCGCCCAGGGCGCCGACGGCGGAGCCGGTGACGGCACCCAGGCCAAACTGGAACAGGCCGAACAGGGCCGAGGCCGCGCCGGCATTCTGCGGGTAGCGGTCGAGCAGGCCGGCGACGGTGTTGGCGGCGGCCATGCCCACGGTGCCGACGGCCAGGAACAGTGGTGCGGCCAGCACGGCGAGGCGGGTCTCGCCGCCGAGGGTCAGCCCGGCCAGCAGCCAGCTCGCGGCGAACATCACCGTGACCGCTGCCCCGAGCATCCGCCGGTAGCCGTAGCGCATCACCAGCCGGCCGTTGATGAGGTTGCCGATGACCAGCCCCAGCACGTTGAAGGCGAAATAGTAGCCGAACCGGCTCTGGGGCACCCCGAACACCTCGGTGTAGACGAACGGGCTGCCGGTGACGTAGGCGAACAGGGCACCGAAGGTCATCCCGCCGCAGAGCAGATAGCCCAGCGCCACCGGCGCCCGCAGCATCGGCCCGTAGGCCGCCGTCAGTCGCAGCAGGGTGGCGCCGCTGCGGCGCGCCGGCGGGTGGGTCTCCGGCAGGCCCTGCTGCACCAGCGCCAGACAGAGCACGGCGAACGCCACCAGGCACCAGAACGCCGCGCGCCAGCCGAGGCTTGCAGTCAGCCAGCCGCCGATCACCGGGGCGAGCAGCGGGGCGATGGTCATCACCAGGATCACGAACGACATCATCCGTGCCGCCTGCCGGCCTTCGTAGAGATCCCGCACCACGGCCCGGGCGAGCACCGGCCCCGCCGCGGCACCGAGCCCCTGCACCAGTCGGGCGCCGTTCAGGGTGGAGACATCCGGCGCCAGCGCGCAGACCAGGCTCGCCGCGAAGTACAGCACGATGCCGGCGAGCAGCGGCGGCCGCCGCCCGTACCGGTCGGCCAGGGGCCCATAGGCGAGCTGGCCGGCGGCCAGGCCGAGGAAGAACAGGCTCAGGCTCTGCTGCACGAGGCTCGCGTCCACCGCGAAGTCCCGCGCGATCAGGGGCAGCCCCGGCAGATACAGGTCGATGGACAGCGGCCCGAAGGCGCTCATTACGCCGAGGATCACCACCAGCCCCAAGCCGTCCGGCCGCACGCCGCGACGCCGCAACTCGCTCCGGGCCGGCGGCGCTGCAGTGGCCGAGGGGGCAGAGCGGGTGTCGTCGGGCATCGGAGGCCGTGAGCCTGGCTGCGGGCTGCGCAGTGTACCGCACGCTTGCCGGCGGGGCGGCTCCGCGGGCGCTTTGACGCCGCTCGCGGCGAATCCTCCGGGTGGTACCCGCACCCGTCCCCGCGCCGGTAGACTGCCGACAGCGGGTTCTGAAGGAGTCAGCCGTGTCCAGTGCCTCGCCTCTCAGCGCGCCGGCCCCTGCGCGCCGTCCCACGTCCGCCGCGCCTGAGCTGTCCGTGGACGAGGTGGCTGGCTGGCTGGGCGGGGGTGGTCCCGCGGTGGTGCTCGCCGGGGCCGGGGTCAGCACCGGGTCCGGCATCCCCGACTATCGGGATGCCAGCGGCGCCTGGAAGCGCAGCCCGCCCATGCAGCTCGGGGAGTTCCTCGGCAGCGAGCGGGCGCGCCAGCGCTACTGGGCGCGCAGCCTGGTCGGCTGGCGCCGGGTTGCCGCCGCGCGGCCCAATGCCGCCCACCGTGCCCTGGCCGGTCTCGAGGCCGGCGGCCGGCTCACCGCGGTGATCACCCAGAACGTCGATGGCCTGCACCAGCAGGCCGGCAGCCGCCGGGTCATCGACCTCCACGGCCGGCTCGACCGCGTCGAGTGCCTGGACTGCGCGCGCGTCCGCCCCCGGGATGAGCACCAGGGCGAGCTCGAGGCCGCCAATCCCGGCTGGGCGGAGGGTGCAGCGGTAAGCGGCATCGCCCCCGATGGCGACGCCGACCTCGCCGGCACCGACTACCGCGACTTCCGGGTGCCTGCATGCCGGGCCTGCGGCGGCGTGCTCAAGCCCGCGGTGGTGTTCTTCGGCGAGGGCGTGCCGCGGGAGCGCGTGTCGGCGGCGCTGGCGCAGGTCTCGCGGGCCGGGCTGCTGCTGGTGGCGGGCTCCTCGCTCATGGTCTGGTCCGGCTACCGCTTCGTGCGCGCTGCCCGGGAGGCTGGTGTCCCGGTGGTGCTGGCGGGCCTCGGTCTGACCCGTGCCGAGGGCGAGGCCGCCGGTCGCGTCACCGGCGACTGCCGGGAGACGCTGCCCGCGTTGCTGCGACGCCTCGGCGGCACCGGCCGGGCATGAACGCCGCGATGGAGTTCGGCCCGCTGGACGCCGACGCCGAGCGGGCGCGCCTCTCCGCGGCGCTGGTGGAGGCCATGGGCGACCTCGACGAGGGCGAGGCCATGGCCGGCATCCTCGCCCGCTTTGCCGACCGGCTGGCCGCCGCCTCGTCGCGGCTGCGGCTCGCCTGGCTGTACCTCGGCGACCCCCGCGCCCCGGTCATTCGCCCGCAGTACTGCGCCGGCCCCGAGCAGCGCTACGGCGAGTCACTCAGCGTGGATCGCTCGGCGCTGATGATGCGCGGCCCGGTGCGCCGGGCGCTGGAGGAGGGGCAGGCAGTGGTGCAGGACATCCCGCCGCGGCTCGGCCCGGTGGCGCGCCTGCTGCCGGGGGTCACGCGCTGGCACCGTGCCGCGGTGAACGCCGGGGTGTTCGCCGTGCTGGCGCTGCCGTTCCCGCTGCTGCACCGATCGGAGTGGGGCCTGGTCACCGTCTATGCCGATCACCCGGCCTATTTCGCCCGGGTGGGGCTGGAGCCGTTCCTGGCGCTGGCGCGGCTGGTGCAGGTGGGGCTCGACCGCATCGCCCTGCGCGAGTCCGAGCAGCGCAACCGCGCCGATCTCGAGCGGCTGCGCGCCCGCGACGCCGCCACCGGGCTGCTCAACCGGGCGGGTCTGCAGGAGCGGCTCGGCGCACTGCTCGGCGAGGGCGGTGAGCGTATCGGGCTGGTGCAGCTGGACCTCGATGACTTCTCCGAGCTCAATGCCGACCTCGGCCCCGGCGCCGGCGACGAGGTGCTGCTGGAGGTGGCGGGGCGGCTACGGCAGCTGGCGCCGGACGCCGAGGTGGCGCGGCTCGGGGCCGACGAGTTCGTGGTCCTGTTCCGCAACCTGCCCGCCGCCCTGCCTGCGGGGCATCTCGCCGAGCGCTGCCAGGCGGCGCTGGCCCGTCCCCTGCAGGTGGCCGGGCGGGGGGTGTCGCTGTCCGCCGCTGCCGGGGTCACGGCAGTGGTCACCGGGGACGCCGCGGAGGACGCGCTCACCGTGCTGCGGCATGCCGGTGTCGCGCTCGCCGGCGCCCGGCGGCTCGGCCGCGGCGAGCACTGCCTGTACGGTCCGCATCTGGAGAGCCGTGTCTCCAGCCGGCACGTCCTCTACGCCGAGCTGCGCCAGGGGCTGCGTCGTGGTGAGCTGCAGCCCTGGTTCCAGCCCCAGCTCGCCCTGCGCGGCCCCCAGGCGGGGCAGGTGGTGGGCTTCGAGGCCCTGCTGCGCTGGCAGCATCCACGCCAGGGCCAGGTCGCCCCGGGGCGCTTCATGCCCGAGGCCGAGGCCTCGCCCCTGATCCGCGACATCGGCCTGCAGGTGCTGGACGCCACCCTGACCCGCCTCGCGGCACCGGACTGCGCGGCGCTCACCGCCGGCGTCAACATCGGTGCGCGGCACCTGCTCGACGAACGCTTCATCGAAGACGTCACCGCGGCGCTCTCGCGCCATCCCGGTGTGCCGCCGGAGCGCCTGGAGATCGAGGTCACCGAGACTGCCGCCTTCGCCGATGTGGGGCTCGCGGTGCGGGTGCTGCAGCGCCTGCGTGCCCTCGGCTGTCGCGTCGCCCTGGACGATTTCGGCACCGGTCAGGCCTCCCTCACCCATCTGCAGGATCTGCCGGTGACGCGGCTGAAGATCGACCGCCGCTTCGTCAGCCGCCTGGCGGCGAGCCCGCGGGAGTTCGCCATCGTCGCCGGCACCCTGGTTACCGCCCGCGGGCTGGGTATCGAGACGGTGGCGGAGGGCGTGGAGGCCGCCGAGGAGCAGGCCCTGCTTACGCGCCTCGGCTGCGATGTGCTGCAGGGGTTTCTGCTGGCGCGGCCCATGCCAGGGGAAGCGCTGGGGCAGTGGCTCGCCAGCCACCGGCCGGACCCCGCCCTGCCGGCGGCGCCGCCCCAGCCCGGGGCGGTGCTGCCGCTGCTGGAGCTGGACGTGCGCCGGGCGGCGCTGCGCGAGCGGCTGGAGGCCCTGGGTGGCGAGCGCCCGGGGGGCGACGGCGACGGGCTGGCGGAGACCGTCGCCGCGCTGCGGGCGGACGTGCGCGGCGCGAGCGAGGGCCTGGAGCCGGGGACGGGCGCGCGGCTGCAGGGGGCGGCCGAGGCCTTCACCCGGGCCACCCGCGGCGTGCTGCGGGCGGCGGCCGGTGGCGAGCGGCGGGCCCTGGCAGGTGCCCTGGACGAGCTGACGGCGGCGGACGGCGAGTGGCGCCGGGCCGCGGAAGCGGCCTATGCCTCGCTTTCGTGCCGGTCCGGGCGCAGCAGCGGGCGCTCCAGCAGTGCCTCCAGTGCCTCCGGAGGCCCGGGCCGGGCATAGCGGTAGCCCTGCAGGGAATCGCAGCCGAGGGCGATTAGCGCCCGTTCCTGGCCCTCCGTCTCCACCCCTTCGGCCACCGTCTCCAGGCCCATGCTGCGGGCGAGGGCGACGATGGTCTCGATGATGCCGGCATCGGTGGGATCCTCGAGCATGTCGCGGACGAAGGAGCGGTCGATCTTGAGCGCGTTCACCGGCAGGCGCTTGAGGTAGCTGAGCGAGGAGTAGCCGGTGCCGAAATCGTCGATGGCGATGTAGACACCCTGCGCCTTGAGCCGGGCGAGGGAATCCAGGTTGGACTCGGCAAAGGCCATCGCCGCGCTCTCGGTGATCTCGAGCTCGAGCCCCTCGGCGGCAACGCCATGAGCCTCGATGGCGGCGAGCACGCGCTCGGCGAAGTCGTCCCGCTGCAGCTCCCGGGCGGAGATGTTGAGCGCGACCCGCAGCGGTACGCCCCGGGCCTGCCAGGCGCGCAGCTGGCGGCAGGCGAGCTCCAGCACGTGCTCGCCCAGGCTGTGGATCAGGCCGCTGGTCTCGGCCACGGGGATGAAGCGCTCGGTGGGTATTTCCTGCTCGCGGCCGCGCCAGCGGACCAGGGCCTCGACGCTCGCCACCCGGCCGTTTGCGGCCCCCACCCGGGGCTGGTAGGCGAGCTCCAGGGTGCCCTCGCGCAGTGCGCGGGCGAGCTCGCGCTCCAGGTTCACCCGCGCGTGCAGCTCCAGGCCGTGCTCCGCCTCGTAGGGCAGGTAGCCGAGGCCGGCGTCCTTGGCCCGGTACATGGCGATGTCGGCGTGCTGCAGCAGCTCGTTCAGGCTGCGCCCGTCCCGCGGGCAGACCACGCCGCCGATGCTCGCGCCCATGCGCACCACGCCGGCGCGCACGTTGAACGGGCGCCGGAAGGCCTCCTGGATACGGGCCGCGGTAGCCGCCAGCGCAGCGTGGTCGGCCCCCGGCATGAGCAGCGCGAACTCGTCGCCGCCGACGCGGGCCAGGGTGTCCCGGCGGCGCACGCAGGCACGCAGCCGCGCCGCCACCTCCACCAGCAGCAGATCGCCGTGATCGTGGCCCTGGGTGTCGTTGACGTCCTTGAACCGGTCCAGGTCCATGTACAGCACGCCGAGCCCCGCGCCGCTCACCAGCGCCCGCTTGATGGCTTCCTCGCCGGCGCGGCGCAGCAGCCGGCGGTTGGGCAGATCGGTGAGCGGGTCGTAATGGGCGAGGCGCTCCACCTCGCGTTCGCGGTGCTTGCGCTCGCTGATGTCGTGCAGTGTGGCGTAGAGGGCCGGGCGGCCGTCGTACTCGACGGTGGTGATGGTCACCTCCGCCGGGAAGTCGGTGCCGTCGAAGCGCCGCTGCATCCACTCGAAGCGATAGAACTTGCGCGTCTCGGCGATGCGGATGAT
The DNA here is from genome assembly GCF_020883455.1 of Spiribacter halobius. Taxonomy (NCBI): domain Bacteria; kingdom Pseudomonadati; phylum Pseudomonadota; class Gammaproteobacteria; order Chromatiales; family Ectothiorhodospiraceae; genus Sediminicurvatus; species Sediminicurvatus halobius. The sequence continues at coordinate 548,646 of NZ_CP086615.1, forward strand.
GCGCTCGGCGAGCTCGCGGGAGTCGCTGCCGTCGGGCTGATGCGGCGGCGACAGCGCCCAGGGCGTGTGGGGGATCAGCGCCTGGCGGCCGGGGACGCGGAACAGCCGCGCCGAGGCGGCATTGCAGTCCACGATGCGCCCGTCCACCAGCACCATCATGGCGTCCTCGGAGGCGTGGAAGACGTCGTGGAACAGCCGCTCGCGGGCCTCCAGCCGGGCCCTGGCGGCGTTACGCTCGGTGACGTCCAGCATGGCGCCGACGAGTCCCGTGGGGCGGCCGGCAGCGTCGTGGATCACCGCCTTGTGGAACTCGATGGTGTGGCGGCTGCCGTCGTGGAAGCGCACCTCGCTCTCGTAGCACTGCGTGCCGCCGGCCTCGAGCAGGGCGCGATCCGCCTCGGCATAGCGGGCCGCGAGCTCCGGCGGGGCGAGGTCGTGCACGCCGCGGCCGACGATGGCCTCCGGCTCCGCGCCCATGATCTGTCGGGCGAAGCTGCGGTTGCAGCCGCGATAGACGCAGTCGGAATCCTTGAAAAAGATCGGCACCGGCAGCGCATCCAGCACCCGGCGGAGGGTCACGTCCAGCGCCCGGGCCGGGCCGTCGCCCTCCGGCGCGGCGGTGAAGACCGGCCCGGGCTCCAGCGCGGCAGCCAGCTGCGCCAGGTCGGGATGCACGGCCTCCCAGCAGTCTGCCAGCGGCGCATCGGGGCGATGGTCTGCGGCCAGCAGCAGCCGCGGACCCTCGGGCCAGGGCAGGCGCATGGCCGCGAGCACGCGGACGCTTCCCGGCATGCCGGGGAGGTGGGGTGCGCTCGCGGCGGGGAAGGACTGGCAGGTTGGGCCATCGTCGTCGGCGGGCAGGTGGGTGGCGAGGTCCGCCGGCAGGCGCTCCAGTCGCAGGCCGGCAGCCGCGGCGATGCGCAGCCCGTCAGCCTCCCCGGGCTCGATGATCGCCACGACCGGGGCCTGCAGGGCCGCCGCGGCGGTTCTCGCCAGCACGGCGAGCGTGCCCTCGCGTGCCTCGTCCGCAATGTCCGGGGCGCTCAGCCCCTGATGCGGGATGGTGATGGGATGCCCTCCTCCCCCGTTGCGGGTTGTGTTCCCGCAGAAGGCCCAATGCCGGCGATTGTAGGCACAGACTGGCGCCGGGGAAAGTCAGGCCTCATTCCACGGTGATTGCGGGCTGGCGATCCGCAGCGTCATCGTCGGATCTGATGACGAACCTGGCTGCGTAGACCTGCGCCGCGCCGCCGCGGGTGAGGCATCGGCCGTGCCGAGGCGGGGCGGGGTGGGAGCGCCCGGGACACGCCGTGAACCCGTCCCTGGGGGCTCGTAGGCGAGGTCCCTCTCGCCTACGGTCCCGGGCGCTCCCACCCCGCCCCGCTTCGCGGACGTGGGTGGCGTCTTCCGCGACGGGCCGCGGGCGTCCTTCGCGGTCCGCCCCCATGGTAGGCGGCGCTCAGAAGCCGGCGCCGGGCTCCGCCAGATAGGCCTCCTCCGCCGGCGTCGAGGCGCGGCCGAGGATCGCGTTGCGGTGGGGGAAGCGGTCGAAGCGCAGGATGACGTCCCGGTGCCGGCGGGCGAAGTCGAGGAACATCTCGAAGGGCTCGCGCTCGGCCTCGGGCACGGCGGCGAGCAGCTCCTCGAAGCGGTGCACGCACTCGTCCTGGACCGGCAGCGCCTCGGCGTGCTCCATCGGCATGTACACGAAGACACGCTCCACCGGGCGCAGGGTGAGGTCCTCCCGCAGGCGCTGGGCCTGCAGTGACTGGCCAAGGGCCAGATGGTCGCTGGCGAAGGCCTCGGGTCGGCCCCGGTGCACCACCCGCGGCAGCTGGTCCAGGGCCAGGATCAGCGCCAGCCGGCCACGGGCGCTGTCCGCCCAGGCGTCCAGCTCGCCGCGCGCCGCCTGGGCCGCCAGGGCGCCGAAGCGCTCGCGGATCTCCTCGTCCTGCTGGTCGCTCTTGCCCCACCAGAGCTGCGCCTGCCGCTGCGCAATCGCGGCGTCGGAAAGGGCGTCGGCGTCCTCGCCGAACCAGTAGGTGAGCAGGGCTTCGGCATCGGGTGTCATGGAGAGGGGCCTCCGTCGCGATGAATACCAACTTGCAGGGGCGCCGTGGCGCGAACTTCGCCGTTCCGTCCCGGTCCCCAACAGGCACGACACAACGTTAAACGCGAAACGTTAAACGCGAAACGCCAGACCTGCGGCCGCCCCATGCAACGCCCGCTGCCCGAGAAAGTCTGCGCCGTCTGCGGCCGCCCGTTCACCTGGCGGCGGAAGTGGGCGCGGGTGTGGCATGAGGTGCGCTACTGCAGTGAGCGCTGCCGCCGGCAGCGGCGGGGAGGCCGGGCATGAGCGCCGTGCAGGTGGTCTGGTTCAAGCGCGATCTGCGGGTGGCGGACCATGCGCCGCTGGCGGCGGCCGCCCAATGCGGCCCGGTGCTGCCGCTGTACGTGGTGGAGCCGGGCTACTGGGCGCAGCCGGATACGGCCGAGCGGCACTGGGCGTTCATCCGGGAGAGCCTCACCTCGCTGGACGAGGCGCTGCGGCGGCTGGGGCTGGCGCTCCATCTCGCCGAGGGCGCGGTGACGGACGTGCTGGCCCGCCTCCACGCGGCACACGGCATCGCCGCCGTGCATGCCCATGAGGAGACCGGCAATGCCTGGAGCTACGCCCGCGACCGGGCGGTTCGCGCCTGGTGCCGCGAGCAGGGGGTGGCGTTGCACGAGACACCGCAGTTCGGCGTGGTGCGGGGGCTCGACGACCGCGACCGCTGGGCCGGTCTCTGGGAGGCACGCATGCGCCAGCCCGTGATCACGCCGCCAGCCGAGGCGGTGGCTGCGCCGGTGGCACCGGGCCTGACGGTCGAGACGCTGCCGCGACGGCTCGGTGTCGGACGCACGCCCTGCCCGCAGCGACAGGCGGGCGGCCGCGCGGCAGGCGAGCGGCTGCTCGCGGGCTTCCTCGCCGAGCGCGGCGAGGACTACCGCCGCGGCATGTCCAGCCCCGCCAGCGCCGAGCAGGTCTGCAGCCGGCTCTCGCCGCATATCGCCTACGGCACGCTGTCCCTGCGCGAGGTCGTGCAGGCCCATCGCCGGCGCTGGGCGGCGGCCCGGGCCGGCGCGCCGCGCTCGCGCTGGGCGCAGTCGCTGAAATCGTTCGAGTCCCGGCTGCACTGGCACTGCCACTTCATCCAGAAGCTCGAGGACGAGCCGGACATCGAGTTCCGCAACCTGCACCGGGGCTACGACGGGCTGCGCGAGGACGACTTCGGCCCGGAGCGCTTCGCCGCCTGGGCCCAGGGGCGCACGGGCCTGCCCTTCGTCGACGCCTGCATGCGCATGCTCGCCGCCACCGGCTGGATCAACTTCCGCATGCGCGCCATGCTGGTGGCCGTCTCCAGCTATCACCTCTGGCTGCACTGGCGCGAGCCGGCGCTGCACCTGGCGCGGCTGTTCACGGACTACGAGCCGGGCATCCACTACTGCCAGGTGCAGATGCAGTCCGGCACCACCGGCATCAATACCCTGCGCATCTACAATCCGGTGAAGCAGTCCCGGGATCAGGACCCGCAGGGGGAGTTCATCCGCCGGTGGGTGCCGGAGCTCGACGCGCTGCCGGCGGAGTGGATCCACGAGCCCTGGCAGCTGCCGGCGAGCCTGCAGCAGCGCTACGGGGTGCGCATCGGCCGCGACTATCCGGAGCCGGTGGTGGACCACCAGGCCGCCGCCCGCGAGGCCCGGCGGCGGATACGCGGGCACCGGGCGAGCCGGGACATGCGCCCCGAGTCACAACGCATCCGCCAGCGCCACGCCAGCCGCAGCCCCAGCCCCCGCCGCCCCAAGCGCCCCGCCGCGCCCGGCCAGGGCCGCCTGAAGCTGTAACTGTCCGGGGACGGGACTAACCGCAAAGGCGCAAAGTGCGCAAAGAAACCGGTAGGTCGGGAAGCGCCACAGGCGCTACCCGACACGCCGGAAAGAGCATACGCATGGCCGCGCGTTGCGCGGCTGTCGGCGAGCGCTGCGCGCTTGCCGACCTACGGCTCTTACTACTCGCTTTTTGCCTCTTTGCGCCCTTTGCGTCTTCGCGGTTAATCCCCGTAGAACCCCGCAAGATCAGCGCCCGTGACTCTCGCGGCGGTCGATGTCGGCGCGGGCCTCGATGATGGCGGCGGCGGTGGCGTCCCAGAGGCGGTGGCGCAGCTCCAGGCTGCGCAGGGTGGCATCCTCGCACCACTGCCGGCGGACCGGGTCCTCGCCCACCACGTATTCCAGCAGCTCCCGGCTGCGGGCGGCGTGGTGGTGCTGCTCGCGGGCCACGTGGCGGTCCAGGTAGTAGCGGAAATGGGGGCAGCGGGCGCCGCGGTCGCCGAGGCCGGTGATCAGTGCGGTGAAGAGCTCCGGCAGCACCCGCTCACGCCCGAACAGCAGCGCGCCGGCCACCTCCTCGTCCATGCCGCGGGTGGCGATGGTGAGGTGGAAGTCCACGAACTCGCGAACCGCCGGCGGCAGGCGCCGCAGGTCCTGGTCGTCCACGAAGCGGGTGACGGCCCGGGTATCGGCCCCGACCTCGCTCATCGCCTCCAGGTAGAGCTCGTAGTGGCTCATGGGCCGCCCGCCCATGTCGAGGCCGCTCTCCTCCTCCAGCACCAGCTCGTTGATCAGGCGGATGAGGCGGGGTGGATGCGGTGCCGGGCGCCAGGGCAGGGTGCAGCCTGTCATGCGCTGCTGCAGGGCCTTCAGCAGGCTCATGAAGTCCCACACCGCGAAGACGTGGTGCTGCATGAACAGGCGCACCGCTTCCGGCGAGCGCAGCAGCTGGAAGACGGGATGGTGGGCCAGGCCGGCCTGGCGCCTTTCCAGAGTCTCGAACATGCGGGCCTCCCTGGGCTGCCGCCCCAACGGTCCTCCTGACCTGCCGGCGCCTGCCCGCCCGCGGACACCTTGCCGATGCTACGCGGTCGGACTCGCGCAATCCCTGGATTGTACGTGACCGACGCACGCCGTGAGATGCGGAGTGCGTCACAAAGCGGTGAACCTGCCTGCGCCCCTCTCCTTGACCGGCATCACCCTGGCCCGGGGCCGGCGCGGTAAACTGGCTGTCGCAGTGCAGCATCCCTGTGCCAGGAGTGTCCGGTGAGCGCCCAGATCGAAGTTCAGAGCTGGCATGCCCAGACCGCCGAAGACGTTCTGCATGCGCTGGAGACCCATCGCGACGGCCTCTCCGCGGCGGAGGTCGAGCGCCGTCTCGAGCGCTACGGCGAGAACCGCGGCCGGCCGCCGCAGCGCCGCAGCCGCCTGCGCCGGCTGGCCGCCCAGTTCCACAATCTGCTCATCTATCTGCTGATCGCGGCCGCAGCCGTTACCGCCGGCCTCGGCCACTGGATCGACACCGGCGTCATCCTCGGCGTGGTGCTGATCAACGCCGCCATCGGCTACATCCAGGAGGGCAAGGCCGAGCACGCCCTGGAGGCGATCCGCAGCCTGCTCTCGCCGGAGGCCGTGGTGCGGCGTGACGGCCGCCGCCGCACCGTCGCCGCCACGACCCTCGTGCCCGGCGACATCGTCTACCTGCAGCCCGGGGACAAGGTGGCGGCGGATCTGCGCCTGTTCGCCGCCAAGGGCCTGGCGGTGGACGAGTCCGCGCTCACCGGCGAGTCCGTCCCGGTGGACAAGGGCACCGAGCCCGTGGCCGCCGACGCTGCCCTCGGCGATCGCACGGGCATGGCCTTCGCCGGCACGCTGGTGACCGCCGGCCAGGGCGAGGGCGTGGTGGTGGCCACCGGCGAGGCCACCGAGCTCGGCCGCGTCACCGGGATGCTGGCGCGGGTGGAGGTGGTGACGACCCCCCTGCTGCGGCGGCTCAATCGCCTCGGCCGGCAGCTTGCCGTGGTCATCCTCGGGCTTGCTGCCGCCACCGTGCTCGCCGGCATGGCCCTGCACGGCTTCGACCCGGTGACCCTGTTCCTCGCCGCCGTCGGCCTCGCCGTGGCGGCCATCCCCGAGGGCCTGCCGGCCATCGTCACCATCACCCTGGCGCTGGGCGTGCGGCGTATGGCCGCGCGCAACGCCATCGTGCGCCGCCTGCCCGCCGTCGAGACTCTGGGCGCGGTGACGGTCATCTGCTCGGACAAGACCGGCACGCTGACCCGCAACGAGATGACCGTGCGCAGCGTTGCCACGGCGAGCCACGACTACCGGGTAAGCGGCGAGGGCTACCGCCGGGAGGGCGCGATCACCGGCGGCGAGCCGCAGGCGGACCGCGCCCTGGCCGCGCTCGTGCGGGCGCTGGTGCTTTGCAACGACACCGCCGTGGACCATGGCGACCCGGACGCACCCCGCGTATCCGGGGACCCGATGGAGGCGGCGCTGCTGGTGCTGGCCCACAAGGCGGGTGTGGACCCCGACGCCCTGCAAAGGCAGTGCCCGCGCACGGATATCGTGCCCTTCGACTCCGAGCACCGCTACATGGCCACGCGCAACCGCCTTCCCGAGGGTGAGCAGGTGCTGGTGAAGGGGGCGCCGGAGGTCATCCTCGCCATGTGCGAGCGCGCGCAGCGCAGTGACGGGGACGCGCCGCTGGACAGCGACGCCTGGCACGCCCGGGCCGAGGCCATGGCGGCAGAGGGCCAGCGCCTGCTGGCCGTGGCGGCGGCGCCGGCGCGGTCGCATCCGCTGCACCGCGATCACCTCCAGGGGCTGACGCTGCTCGGCATCGTCGGCATCATCGACCCGCCCCGCAGCGAGGCCATCGAGGCCGTTCGCGCCTGCCAGTCCGCCGGCATCCGCGTGAAGATGATCACCGGCGACCACGGCGTCACCGCCGCCGCCATCGGCCGCGCCCTGGGGCTCGCCGGCAGCGACCGCGCCGCGGTTACCGGCCGCGAGCTGGACGCCATGGACGACGCGGCCTTCGCCCGGGTGGCCCGGGAGGCCGCCGTGTTCGCCCGCGTCTCCCCCGAGCACAAGCTGCGCCTCGTGCAGGCGCTGCAGGCCGCCGGCGAGGTGGCGGCAATGACCGGCGACGGCGTCAACGATGCGCCGGCGCTGAAGCGTGCCGACGTCGGCGTCGCCATGGGCGGCAAGGGCACCGACGCCGCCCGCGAGGCCGCCGAGGTGGTGCTCGCCGACGACAACTTCGCCACCATCGAGGCGGCGGTGCGCGAAGGGCGGGTGATCTACGACAACATCGTCAAGTCGGTCCTGTTCATCCTGCCCACCAACGCCGGTCAGGCGCTGATGCTGGTGCTGGCCGTGCTTGCCGGGATGACGCTGCCGATCACCCCGGTGCAGATCCTCTGGGTGAACATGATCACCGCGGTGACGCTGGCGCTGGCACTGGCCTTCGAGCCGCCCGAGCCCGGCGTCATGGCACGCCCGCCGCGGCCGCCGCGGGCGCCGCTGGTGCCTTCCGGGCTCTGGTCGCGCCTGGCGCTGGTGGCGCTGGCCATGGTCGCGGCGGCGTTCGGGCTGTTCCTGCTGGAGCGTTCCCAGGGCCGGGATCTCGCCGAGGCGCGGACGCTCGCGGTGAACACGCTGGTGCTGGTGGAGCTCTGGTACCTGTTCGCGGCGCGCCGGCTGCGGGCGCCGACGTTCACCCGCGACGGCCTGCTCGGCAACCCCTACGTGCTGGGTGCCGCGGGCCTGATCGTCGCCGCGCAGCTCGCCTTCACCTACCTGCCGGTGATGCAGCTGCTCTTCGATACACGCCCGCTCGGGGCCGGGGACTGGCTGCGCGCGGTGCTGGCGAGCCTGCCGGCCCTGCTCCTGGTGGAGGCGCACAAGTGGTGGTACCGCCGCCAGCCGGCGGCGGGGCCGGTACGCGCCGCCGGCGTAGGGGTCAGGTCTTGACATGACAGTTGCGCGAAGCCGCAACTGTCATGTCAAGACCTGACCCCTACGCCCTACGCCCTAGCGCCCGAACAGCGTGGCGTAGACCTCGATGGACTGCAGGTCCGCCTCCACCCGCAGCGACTCCACCTGGCCGGCATCGAGGCGGATCCGCTCGGCCGCCGCCGGGTCGAGCTCCGGCTCGCTGACCGCCTCGCGGCGGACCTTGTGGCCCGGCTCCACCGGCTTGCTGAGGGCGTTGGCGGCGTGCACCAGGCAGGCCTCGTCGCGATAGAGGCGGCTTTCGCCCGGGCGGTGATGGCAGCCTACGGCCTCGCGGTAGACCGCCGGCAGATCCCAGGCCTTGAGCAGCGCGCCGCCGACGTCGGCGTGGTCGAAGCCGAGCTGCTCCCGCTCCACGGCGTGCAGCGGCGTGTCGGTCTCGGCGAAGGTCTCGAGGATGTCCTCGGTCTCGTCCGGCAGCTCGTGGTAGAGGGCGAGCTTGCCGAGGTCGTGCAGCAGCCCGGCGATGAAGGCCTGCTCCGCCTCGCCCACGTCCAGCTCCCGGGAGAGCAGCCGCGCCATCAGGCCGCAGTAGATGCTGTGATGCCAGAAGTCCGCCATGTCCACCAGGCGGGTGTCGATGCGGGAGAAGGCGCTGGCGACGGCGGTGGCCAGCACCAGCTCGTGCAGCGCCCGCGTGCCGACGACATTGATCGCAAGCGGTACGGTATCCACGTGCCGCGGCAGCCGGTAGTAGGCGCTGTTCACGAGCCGCAGCAGCCGCGCCGTGAGCGCCGGGTCGTGGCTGATCACCCGGCCGATGTCCGCGGCGCCGTAGCGCTCGTCGTCGATCATCTCGCTGATGCGATGGTAGGCCCGCGGCAGCGAGACGAGCTCGCTCAAGCGGCTGGCGATGTCTTCCGGCTGCATGTGCGTGGTTCCCCCCTGAGCCCCCGTGGAACGCCCAGCCCGCATATCTCACCGATTCACGGCTGCGGCCGTGGATCTGGCGGACAGTTCTGCGTTGCGCTCGGTTCGGGTGCTCGACGTACTGTCGAGTACGCCTGCGCGCCCGAACTCTCACGCGCCTTGTCCTGCCCGCCATCTCCACGCCCTCGCTTCGCGAATCGGTGACATATGCGGGCTAACGGCAGTCTGGCACAGCCCCCGGGGGCGGGCGGCGTGCGTGCGTCACGAAAGCGCGGCGCCTCCCTCTCAGCCGCTTTTGCGCACCAGCAGCCGAAAGCCGATGTCCGCGGTGCGGCTCGCCGGCGGCTGCCCGTCGAGCTCGGACAGCAGCCTCTTTGCCGCCCGCCGCTGCTACGCTGCCCTACACCCGAACAGGTCGCGGCGCTCCGCGAGCGTCACGGCCGCTGACTGAGAGGACGGTGACCATGCCGCGTTTTGCCGCCAACCTGAGCATGCTCTTCGCTGAACGCCCGTTCCTGGAGCGCTTCGCCGCCGCCGCCGAGGCCGGCTTCACCGGGGTTGAGTATCTGTTCCCCTACGCCCACGACGCCGCCGATATCCGCGCGGCACTGGAGGCGTCGGGGGTCGAGCAGGTGCTGTTCAACCTGCCGCCCGGGGACTGGGAGGCGGGCGAGCGGGGTATCGCCGCGCTCCCCGGGCGCGAGGCGGATCTCCGCGCCGGCGTCGAGCAGGCCCTCGACTACGCCCGCGCCCTCAGCTGCCCCCGCGTGCACATGATGGCCGGCATCCCGCCGGCGGACGCCGATCCCGAGGAATGCGAGGCGGTGTACCTGCGCAATCTGCGCCACGCCGCCGGGGAAGCGGCACGCGCCGGCGTCACGCTGCTCATCGAGCCCATCAACCCGGTGGACATGCCTGGCTACTTCCTGACCCGGCAGGCCCAGGCCCGCCGGCTGCTGGCCGCTGCCGGCGCGGACAGCGCCCGGGTGCAGCTCGACCTCTACCACGTGCAGATGACCGAGGGCCGCCTCGCCCACGCCCTCGACGAGCAGTGGCCGCGGCTCGGCCATGTCCAGATCGCCGGCGTCCCCGGCCGCCACGAGCCGGATGCCGATGGCGAGATCAACTGGCCGTGGCTGTTCGCCGAGCTCGACCGCCGCGGCTACGCCGGCTGGGTCGGCTGCGAGTACAAGCCCCGCGCGGGCACGTCCGAGGGGCTCGGCTGGTTCAACCGCGCGCGTCGGGAGTCCGCGAACTGAAGGCGGTGATGACCGCCGACGCCGGAGAGGGGCCTGTAGGAGCGGCGCCCCCGCCGCTAACCCCGGTCTGCCGGCCAGCGCCCCACGACCAGGAGGACCGACATCATGCGAATGCAGAACAGAACCGCCATCGTCACCGGGGCCGGGTCCGGGTTCGGCGAGGGCATCGCCCGCCGCTATGCCGAGGAGGGGGCGCGGGTGGTGGTGGCGGATATCAACGATGAGGGTGGGGAACGGGTGGCCGCCGGGATCCGCGATGCCGGCGGCGAGGCGGTCTTCATCCACGCCGACGTCGCCCGGGCGGACTCGGTGCAGGCGCTGGTGGAGCGGGCCCTCGAGCACTTCGGGGATCTCGACACCGTCGTCAACAACGCCGGCATCACCCATCGCAACGGGCCCATGCTGGAGGTGGACGAGGCCACCTTCGACCGCGTCTACGCGGTGAACGTGAAGAGCCTCTACCACATGGCCCGCTCGGCCGTGCCCGTGTTCCGCCGCCGGGGCGGGGGTTGCTTCGTCAACATCGCCTCCACCGCGGGCGTGCGCCCGCGCCCGGGGCTCACCTGGTACAACGGCAGCAAGGGGGCGGCCATCGTCCTCGGCAAGTCCATGGCGGTGGAGCTGGCGCCGGACCGGATCCGGGTGAACACCATCAACCCGGTGATGGGGGAGACCGGCCTGCTCGGCGACTTTCTCGGCGACAACCCGCCGGAGAAGATCGTGGCCGGCATCCCGCTGGGGCGCCTCAGCCGCCCGCTGGACATCGCCCAGGCGGCGCTCTTCCTCGCCTCGGACGAGGCCGAGTTCATCACCGGCGCCAGCCTCGAGGTGGATGGCGGCCGCTGCGTGTGAGCGGCACCGGCCCTCGGCAGCGTTCCGGCGGCCCCGCGCGCATCGCAATCCGGTCCTGAACGGCGCGCGCCCTGCGCCGGGGCATGCCCGTTCGGGCCACGTGACGTAAGCTGAGCGCCGAGCGTGTCTGCCGGCGCGGAACAGTCCCCGTGCCGGCGACCCCTGAAAACCAGCCCGTCGAGGCAAGCTGCGATGATCGATCTCTGGACCTGGACCACCCCCAACGGCCGCAAGGTCTCCATCCTGCTGGAGGAGCTGGGGCTGGACTACGCGGTGCACCCGGTGGACATCACCGCCGGGGAGCAGCACGAGCCGGACTTTCTCGCCATCAGCCCGAACAACAAGATCCCCGCGATCGTCGACCGCGACGGCGGCATGGCGCTGATGGAGTCCGGCGCGATCCTGTTCTATCTGGCGGAGAAGACCGGGCAGCTGCTGCCCGCATCGGGCGAGGCGCGGTACCGGGTCATGGAGTGGCTGATGTGGCAGATGGGCAGTCAGGGGCCGATGCTCGGCCAGGCCCATCACTTCCTGAAGTACAACCCGGGCCGGGCGCCCTATGCCGAGGAGCGCTACGGTGGCGAGGCGCAGCGCCTCTACGGCGTGCTGGACCGTCGCCTGGCGGAGCACGAGTTCGTCGCCGGAGAGTACTCCATTGCCGACATCGCCATCTGGCCCTGGGTGTCGCGCTACGAATGGCAGCAGGTCGATCTCGCGCGGTATCCGAACGTGCGGCGCTGGTACTGCGCGCTGGCGGAGCGCCCGGCCTACCAGCGCGGCTATCATGTGCCGAAGTACGTCAACGACATCCCCATTCCCACGAGTGACTAGCTGGCACCGGGAGTCCGCGGCTTACCCGATAGCTTCGGCGCCTGGTGCCGGGCGCGAGGCGGGGCGTTGAACACAACGACACCACGGACACGGCGATACACAACGCGGAACCTGATTGGCAACGAGCATCAGCTACGTCGCCTACCGGTAGCGGCGCGCCGGCAGCGTGGCTGAGGGGCGTTGCAGACGAGTTTTCCACAATCAGACCCGGACGCCGCTCAACCGCGGCCCAAGCCGGGCGGAGCAATGCCATGAGCAAACCCAAGGTACTGGTGACCCGAAAGCTGCCGGACAGCGTCCAGCAGCGCCTGCAGCGTGACTACGATGCCCTGTTTAACCACGACGACCACGTCTTCGACCGGGGCGAGCTGCTGGCGAAGGCGGAGGGCGTGGCGGCGATCCTGCCCTGCCACAGCGAGCGCTTCAGCGCCGACGTCATCGACGCCCTGCCGGACAGCGTGCGGATCATCGCCAACTACTCGGTGGGCGTGGATCACGTGGACCTGGAGGCGGCGAAGCGCCGCGGCATCGTGGTGACCAACACGCCGGATGTCCTCTCCGACGCCACCGCCGAGATCGCGCTGCTGCTCGCCCTCGGCGCCGCACGCCGCGCCAGCGAGGGCGACCGGCTCGTCCGCCGCGGCGCGTGGACGCAGTGGAGCCCGAGCTTCATGGTGGGCACGCAGATCACCGGCAAGGCCGTCGGCATCGTCGGCATGGGGCGGGTCGGCCGGGCGGCGGCGCAGCGCTTCCGCGGCCTGGACATGGAGATCCACTACCACAACCGCTCCCGGCTGCCGGAGGCGCAGGCGCAGGGCGCGCACTACCACGCCTCGCTCGACGAGATGCTGGGCGCGGTGGATGTGGTCTCGCTGCACTGCCCGGCGACGCCGGATACCACCGGCCTGATCAACGCGGAGCGCATCGCCAGGCTGCGGGACGGCGCGATCCTCGTGAACACCGCCCGCGGCGCCCTGGTGGACGACGATGCCCTCATCGCCGGGCTCAAGGCGGGCAAGCCGGCCGCCGCGGGGCTCGACGTCTTCAACGGCGAGCCGGGGGGCGACCCGCGCTACCGCGAGCTGGACAACACCTTCCTGCTGCCGCACATCGGCAGCGCCACCACCGAGACCCGGGCCGCCATGGGCGAGCGGGCGCTGGCCAACCTGGACGCCTTCTTCGCCGGCCGGGAGCCGGGGGATCGCGTGGCCTGACCGGCGCAGACTCCTAGCCGGCGAGGCGTCGCCGCAGCCAATCCGCCGCGCGGCCGTCCATCACCGCGAGCCCGGTGAAGATGATGCCGAGCCCGGCGAAGGCCGTGGGGCCGAGGCGCTCGCCAAGGAACAGGGCCCCCAGGCTGATCGCGCTCACCGGCACGAGAAAGGTCACCAGCGACATGTTGGTGGCCCCGGCGGAGGCGAGGATGCGGAAGTAGAGCAGGTAGGCGAAGGCGGTGCAGAGCAGCGACAGCCCGAGCAGGGCGGTCCAGCCGGAGACGCCGGGGGTCAGCGTCCAGGGCTGGTCCACGATGAGCGTCACCGGCAGCAGCAGCAGGGTGGAGGCGGTGAGCATGTAGGCGGCGTTCACCAGCGGCGTGGCGCCGCCGAAGCGCCGCCCGATGTGCACCGCGAAGCCGTAGGAGCAGGCCGCCCCGAGCACGGCGAGCTGGCCGAGGCTGTAAGGGTCCAGCCGCCGCAGCAGGTCCGGGCCCATGAGCACCGCCACCCCGGCGAAGCCGAGCGCCACCCCCGCCGCCCGCGCCGGCGTCAGCCGCTCCTCGCGCCCGATCAGCAGCCCCACCAGCACCGCGAACACCGGCGTCATGGCGTTGAGGATGGAGGCCAGCCCGCTGGGGATCTGGGTCTGGCCCCAGACAATGAGGGAGAAGGGCAGCGCGTTGCTGGTGGCCCCGAGCAGCAGATAGCCCGCCAGCACCCGTGGCGCCGTCGGCAGCCGCTCGCCGCGGGCCCGGGCCAGCACCAGCAGCACCACGGCGGCGATACCCACCCGCCCGAGGACCACGGTGAACGGCGGCAGCGTGTCCAGCGCCACCTCGAAGAAGAAGAACGATCCGCCCCACACCGTGGACAGCACCACCAGCAGCGCCCAGTCCACGGCGCTCATGCGCTGGTCCATGCCCGCGCTCCTGCACCGCCGCCGTGAAGGCGGAGGAGACTAAGCCCGGGGGGTCGTCGCCGTCCACCCGATTCCGGTGGCGTTTTGGAAGCGAGTGCGCGGCCGGCGCTATTCGGGGCGCCGGCCCTGAAGGCGGTCGAGCATCGCCAGGGCGCCCTCGATCCGGCTGACCCGGTCACGAAGGTCGCGCATCTCGGCATTCAGCCAGTCGAGCTCGCCGCGTACCTCACGGCCCTGCTCGGAGACCTCCTGGGCAAGCTGCTGAACCCGTTCGGAGTTGAGCAGGGCAGCCTGAACCGCCTTGAGCGCCTTCTCGATCATTGCCCCGGGTCCTCTCGGCGTTGGGCCCGAAGGGCTGCCAGCTGCTCCCGAGTCTTCGCGATTTCGGCGAAGGCATCGTCCAGGGCGGCGCCGGTTGCCGCGTTCTGGGCCTCCAGCCGCTCGACCATCGCGGCGAGCTCGCGGGCCTCCGGTGTGTCCTGGGCATCCCGTGATGTCAGTGCCTGCCACTCGGCCAACGGCACGAGCACCGCCACCTGCCGGTGATGCTTGCTCACGATGTAGTGATGCCCCCGGCCGACCCGGTCCAGGACCTGGCTCCAGTGCACCTTGGCGTCGTAGCTCTGGATCACTTCCGGCTCGTGCTCGGTCATGGTCGTTCCCGTGCTTCTGGATCGGTCGGTTGACTGGTCTGAATATACGGGCTGTGTGTCCCGGGCGCCATACCGCCAGACAGAGCGCTCTGGCGGGACCTTCGGAGCATTCCGCGCCGGCCGCGAATACGCCCCGAAACCGAGGTCGCCGTAGGTCGTGCACGGCGCAGCCGTGTGCGACATCCCCGTTCCGGAGCCGGGAGGTCGCACACGGCCTGCGGCCGTGCACGACGTACGGTTCGGCTGGCGCTCTCTACCGCCCCCGCCACTCGCGCGGATGCGGCTCATGGTCCGGCAGCAGGCAGTCGTAGCCCGCCTCGCGCAGGCTGCGGATCACCGCCTGGCTGTGCTCCTCGCCCAGGGTCTCCACGGTGGCCTCCACCTCCGTGGCGCGCACGGAGAGATCCGTGAACGCCCGCTGGTGGGCGATGTGGATGACGTTGGCGCGGGCGTCCGCGAGCAGGCGGGTGAGGTCGGCCAGCGCCCCGGGGACGTCGGGCACGCCGACGCGCACCCGCATCACGCGCTTCGTGCGCACCAGCCCGCGCTGGATCACCGAGGACAGCGGCAGCAGGTCGATGTTACCGCCGCAGAGCACCAGGCCCACCCGGCGGCCGCGAAAGCGCTCGGGGTCGGCGAGCACCGCGGCGAGGCCGGCGGCACCCGCGCCCTCCACCACGGTCTTCTCGATCTCCAGCAGCTGCAGCACCGCGCGCTCGATGTCGGGCTCGTCCACCAGCACCACCTCGCGCACCCACTCACGGATCAGCGGCAGGGTGAGCTCGCCGGGGCGCTTGACGGCGATGCCGTCGGCGATGGTGGCGGGGCCGCATTCCACCGGCAGCCCGGCCAGGGCCTGATGCACCGCCGGGTAGCGCCGGGTCTGCACGCCGATGACCTCGATGGCCGGATTCACGCTGCGCGCGGCGACGGCCATGCCGGCGATGAGCCCGCCGCCGCCCACCGGCACCACCAGGGTGTCCAGGTCGGGCACGTCCGCCAGCATCTCCAGGGCCGTGGTGCCCTGGCCGGCGATCACCGCCGGATCGTCGTAGGGGTGCACGAACACCAGGTCCCGCTCCGCGGCGAGGCGCTGGGCAAAGTCGCCGGCCTCGGCGACGGTCTCCCCCTCGAGGCGGACGTCGGCGCCGAAGGCGCGGGTGTTGCGCACCTTCACGTTGGGCGTGTGCCGGGGCATGACGATGGTGGCGGCGATGCCCAGGCGCTCGGCGTGGTAGGCCACCGCCTGGGCGTGGTTGCCGGCGGACATGGCGATCACACCCCGGCGCCGCTCGGCCTCCGTCAGCGCCAGCAGGCGGTTGAGCGCCCCGCGCTCCTTGAACGCGGCGGTGAACTGGTGGTTCTCGAACTTCAGGAACAGCTCCGCGCCGGTGAGGCGCGAGAGCACCTGGGAGCGGCTGCAGGCGGTGTGCAGGACCGCGCCGCCAATGCGGCGGGCCGCCGCGCGGATGTCGTCGAGGGTGACGGGCAAGGCCGGCTCCGGGGCTGAGGGCGTGGGCGAAGTGTAGCGGATGCAGGCCGGCTCCTTCGTGTGGTGACGGGATTCGCGGCGGGGGCGCCGCTCCTACCGGCTTCGGTCCGGCGCAGGGGCGGGCGGCGCCCCGTGGGAGGTGCGCCTCGTGGCGAATCCCGGGCAGGAGCCGTAGGTCGTGCACGGCCGCAGGCCGTGTGCGACGTCCCGGTCCGGCGCGGGGATGTCGCACACGGCTGCGCCGTGCACGACCTACGGTGGCTACCGTCCTTACCGTGGTCGCGCCGCGGGCGGCAACGCCGAGCGTCCGTGCCAGGTGGACGCTGCAGTCCGGTTGATTCCGGTCCCCCAACAGAAAAGGGCGGCCCGGAGGCCGCCCTTTCAGGCTCCGATCAAGATCCGGGGATCTTAGAAGGAGTAGAGGCCACCGATGGCGAAGCCGTCGTTGGCGTCCTCTTCCTGGTCGTAGGTCGCATACTCGGCATAAACGTAGAAGTTGCTGCCGATGTTGTAGTTCGCGCCCAGGATCACCTCGGTGAAGGAGTCGTTGCCAGCGGCGTTCTCCTCGTCGTAGCCGACCTCCTGCACGATGCCGTACAGGTCGCCCATGCCGTAGTTGAAGCGGCCACCCAGGCTCAGCACGTCTACGTCGCCGATGGCACGCTCGTCGGTGTCAGCGGCGTCGAGCTGGTAGCCGCCGTCGACGGTGAAGCGGCCGAAGTCATAGGAGACGACAATACCCATCACCGGATCGTCGAAGTGGTTCGGACCACCCTCGGAACCGGCGTCAGCGGCGCTGACGAACTCATTCGAGCGCTGGTCGATCGCAGCCGACACGGTCAGGCCGCCGGTTTCGTACATGGCCGCCGCGGCGAGGCTGATCCCGGCGTCGTCGCCGTTCACGTCGCCAGTCTCGTTATCCCCATTGTTCACGCCACCCTGGGTGAGCTCAAAGGTCGCCTCGTCAGCGTCACCGTTGATCTGCGCCTCGAGGCCGAAGCTGAACCCGCCGAAGTTCGGGCTCATGTACAGCAGCTGGCGGTCCTTGTGGTCCACGCCGCGACGGCCGTTGATCGGGGCCAGGAACTCCTGGTAGTCCCAGTAGTCGCGGACGAAGCCGTCATAGATGGAGTCGGCGTTACCAAGCCGGACCATGCCGAAGTCGCCGCGCACGCCGAAGTACGCCTGGTCGGTGGCGGCGGTCTCGGCGGCCTGCTCGACGGCGTCGTAGCCGTCCTCCTCGATGCGGGCAAAGCCGGTGAGGCCGTTGTCGAACCTGTGCTCGACGGCCACGCCGATGGTGGTGCCGTTGTCTTGCAGGTCGCTGACGCTGTCGCCGCTGGCATCGTTGGTGTCGCTGTAGGCGATCTGCACGTTGCCGTAGAGGCTCAGCGTGGTGTCGTCGTTGACCTGGAAGGTGGCAGCGCTCGCGGCGCCAGTGCCCATCAGGGCGGCCACGGCGAGAGCCGAAGCAGTCTTCTTCATCATTGGTTCATCCCTCACTAGTGAAGCGGATCGGTTTTACCTGCGCCTGCGCGCAGCGCAGGCCGTCCTTTTGGACTGCAGCGGAGTCTAGGCAGGCCGCTGCGTATATGCAACACCTTTTTGCGTCAGAGCCATGGATTTCGGGTGAACTGTTGTGAAAGCACCACAGAAACCCCGGCCCGGTGCGTTGCATGAACAACTGTAGCCAAGCCCGCGGCCTTATGGAAGACCTTTCGTCAGCTGAAAAACGGTTTTTGCTGAATCAGTTGTGCGAGGGCGTTGATGTGGTTTCCCGGAGCGTGGTGTTTGGGCCACGAGTGAGGGGGGATGGTGGCGGGGCGGTAGTAGCGGGGCGGTGGGTGCGGTCTCCGACCGCGGACCGGCGCAAGGCGCCGGACCCGGGACCCTCGCCCCACTGAATGTCACGATCACGCCGGACCGACGGATCACCGTGCTCCGCGCGGTATCGCGGTCGGAGACCGCTTCTCTAAAGCGGCCCCCGGAGTCAACCTCCCGGGTTGTAAAAGGAAGGCTGGCCGAGGCCTCAGGCTTCTCTACGTGGTCGCCCCCGTGGGGGCGCCGACAGGATGGGATGTACGAGAACGCCGTCCGGAATCTCCCAAACACGGGGTCACTCCCAAACACGGGGTCACTGCCCCAAGCGGTCTGCAGGATCGGCGTCCTCGATACCCCGGCCAACCTGTTTGCTCGCTTTGAGCGCTCGCTTTGATCGCTGTGCTGCGCGTTGCGCTACCTCCCGGCGGTCGTGATCAGGCACCCACCGCCCGCTCGGGCCAGGCCTTGAAGCGCTCACCGCTCACCCAGAGCCGGTGGAGGAGTACCGCCAGTTTGCGCGCCAGCGCCACCTTCGCCTTCGCCTGGCCCTTGCGCTCGGCAAGCCGCAAGCCCCAGCGCCTGAGCGCGCAGTCCCGACCGCGGACCAGCAGCGAATGCGCGGCCTCCACCAGGTGCCAGCGCAGGAGCTTGTCGCCCTCACGGCTGATGCGCCCCTGTACCTGGAGCTCGCCGGACTGGTAGATCCGCGGCGTGAGCCCCGCGTAGTCGGCCACCTCATCACCACTGGCGAACCGCCGCGGGTCATCGATGGTGGCCACGTACGCCTGGCTGACCAGCGGACCCACTCCGGGCACGCTCGCCAGGCGCTCCGCCACCGCATGCTCGCGCGCCTCGCGCTCGATCTCCCGGCGCAGGCGCCGCGCCTCACCGAGCGCATGCTCGTAGGCCGCGAGCAGCGGCTCCAGGTAGGTCGCCAGCCCCGGCACGTGCTCGGCGCACAGCGCACGCACCCGCGGCGCAAACTCGCCCTTGCTCACCCGGCCAACCCGCACCCCGTGCGCGCGCAGCAGCCCCCGCACCCGCGCCGCGAAGCCCTTGTAGGCCTCCACCAGCCCCTGACGCGCCTGCAGCCGCGAGCGCTGCAACCGCGCCTCAGCCGACTTGCGGTGCACCGCCGTGTACCAGCCCGCCTGAGCCATGCGCGCCAGCGTCCGGGCATCCCGCCGGTCGGTCTTCTTCGAGGCATCCATCAGCCGCTTCGCCGAGCGCGCATCGATCACCACCGCCTCATGGCCAGCATCCTCGACCACCAACGCCACCCACTCCGCTAGCGGCGTGCTCTCGATGACCACCCGCGTCGCCTCAAGGCCCGAGAACGCCTCCATCAGCGCCCCCGCCTCGGTCGCCACCGTGCGCTCGAGGATCACCTCGGCGTTCGCGTCCACCACGCAAACCGTGCTTGCCCGATTCGCCACATCGATGCCAGCGTAGAGCATGGAGACAACCTCCCTTTCCGTTGAGGCGCCTTCGGCGACCTCGTGAATCTGCTCGGGAGGTTGTCTCCTCCTTCCCACTCCACTCAAGCCGCAGGCCGCTTTACTCCATCTCCCACCGGCGCCGGCTGCTGCGGAACCACGGTCACGCCTGCCACTCCGACAGGGGCACGCTCGCGCAGAGGATGGACAGCTTGTCGGCGATCGATGTGGCGCTGGGAATACTGTTGGCGGCGGTGGTGTTCGGGGCGGCGCTCCTTGCGCGGCACCTGAAGGCCCGTCCGGTGCGCGCGGGTTGGGGGTACGGACACGCCGGGCTGGCCGTGCTCGGGGTTCTGGCCCTGGGCTGGCCCGTCTTCACGACGCCGACGCCGCTGGTGGTGAACGCGGCCCTGCTGATGTTCGCCTTTGCCGTGCTGGGCGGGGTGTTCGTGCTGCTGTTCCGGCTGCAGGGGGAGCGGCCACCGCTGTTCATGGTGGCGCTGCATGCGGTGTTCGCGGCGGTGGGGGTGGTGTTGCTGGGGCTGGGGGTGCTGGCCGGCGGGTAGGTGTGGTGGGGGATTCGCGGCGGGGGCGCCGCTCCTACGGGCTTCGGTTAGGCGCTGCGGTTTGGTCCGGGCCGGGCTGTCGGCGGGCTGGGGTACGGCGCGTCGCGCCGTTTCGCGGTCCGGGACCGCTTCTACGCGGGGCTTCAGGCCGGCAGTGATAGGCTTCCGGCAATGTCGACGGACCATTCGCAACAGGCCGGGGAAGGCCCGCCGGAGACCCTGGAAGGGCTGGGGCAGCGGCTTGCGGCCGCTCCGGGGCGTCGGCGGCCGGGGCGGCGGGCGTGTGCCGTGCTGGAGGGCATGCTCGCGGCGCCGCAGCAGGCGGCGGTGAGCACCATCGGCGAGCTGGCCGGGGCCTTCGGCGTGCACGCCTCCACGCTCACGCGCCTGGCCCAGGCGCTGGGGTACCGCGGCTTCGGCGAGCTGCAGGCGGTATTCCGCCGGCACGTGGCCCAGACCGGGCACTTCTACAGCGACCAGGCGAGCCGCCTGCGCGGCCTCAGCGCGCCGGCCCGGCAGGGGCTGGACCTGATGGGCCGGGTGGCCCGGGATGAGCAGGCCAACCTCGCGGGCATGCTGGAGCTGCTGGAGGCGCCGGCGCTGGAGGCGGCGGCCGCGCTGCTGGCGGAGGCGGCGCAGGTGCGCTCAATCGGCCTGCGCCAGTCCCACGCCATCGCCGAATATCTCGGCTACGCCCTGGGGCTGCTGCGGGGCGGCGTGCAGACGGTGGACGCGGCGCAGGGCATCGCCCACGGCGTGGCCGGGCTGGGGCCGCGGGATGCGCTGGTGGCGGTGGGCTTCGCCCCCTACACGCGGGCGACGGTAGCGGCGGCGGAGGTGGTGCGCCGGCGCGGGGTGCCCATCGTCGCCATCACCGACGGCCACGCCTCGCCGCTGGCGCGCCACGCGACGCACGTCTTCGTCGCGCCCGCGGGCGGGCACTTCTTCAGCAACAGCATGGCGGCGGCGCTGGTCCTGGTGGAGGGGCTGCTGGCGATGGTGGCGCAGCGCCTGGGTGACGAGGCGCTGCGGGCGCTGGAGGGGCGGGAGGCGCTGATCCGCGAGCTGGGTGTGGCGCTTTAAGCCGGAATGGGCCGCGCTGCGCGCGGCTCCAAGGGGATTCGGCGCGGGGGCGCGCCTCCTACAGGCGGGGCCTGCCGCGGTGGCTTGATGCGGCCTGTGGGAGCGGCGCCCTCGCCGCGAATCTTCAGCGGAGCCAGAGTAGGTCGGGAACCGCCGCAGGCGGTACCCGACACGCCGGAGGCGCGCTCCGCATGGCCGGATAGGCCGCGCTGCGCGCGGCTGTTGGCGAGCGCGTTGCGCTTGCCAACCTACGCCCGTTGCCGGCACCCAGGCCGGACTCCGGGCCGGGCACGGCCCTGACCGCTCCCAGGTTATCCGCAAAAATATCGCCAAGCGGACTCTGAAGGTTCACTCAGCGAGATGCGGAACCCCTGCGAAAAACCGTATGGAAAGCGTGCCTTGCCGGCAAGTTGACAGGCCTGGCGGGGTGGACAATGGTGAAGGGGTTACGCGGCAACGCGGCGGGCTGTCACAAGACGGCGGGTCGCCGGCAACGATAAGACGACTCTCAGAAGGAGGAAGAACGCATGATCAACAAGACCTTCACCACGGCGCTGGGCGCCAGCGTACTGGCCCTGGGGATGACCAGCGGCGCCTCGGCGCAGCAGGAGTTCATCACCATCGGCACGGGCGGCGTCACGGGCGTGTACTACCCCACGGGCGGCGCCATCTGCCGGCTGGTCAATGCCGACCGCAGCGAGCACGGCATCCGCTGCTCGGTGGAGAGCACCGGCGGCTCGGTCTACAACACCAACTCCATCAACAACGGCGAGCTCGATCTCGGCATCGTGCAGTCGGACGTGCAGTACAAGGCCTATCACGGCGAGGCGCCGTTCGATGAGCCGATCGAGAAGCTGCGCGCCGTGTTCTCGGTGCATCCCGAGCCGCTGACCATCGTCGCCCGCGCCGGCGCCGGCATCGAGACCTTCGAGGACCTGCGCGACAAGCGCGTCAACGTCGGCAATCCGGGCTCCGGCCAGCGCGCCACCATGGAGGTGCTGCTGGAGGAGATGGGCTGGACCATGGACGACTTCGCCCTCGCCTCGGAGCTGAAGGCCTCGGAGATGGCCTCCGCGCTGTGCGATAACGAGATCGACGCCTTCGCCTACGTGGTGGGCCACCCCTCCGGCGCCATCGAGGAGGCGACCACCTCCTGCGACTCCGTGATCGTGACGCTGGACAACGAGGCCACCGCCAGCCTGGTGGAGGAGAACCCCTACTACTCCATGGCCACCATCCCCGGCGGCATGTATCGGGGCAACGACGAGGACACCACCACCTTCGGCGTGCGGGCGACCTTCGTCAGCTCCACCGACACCTCCGCGGACACGATCTACGTGGTGGTGAAGTCGGTGTTCGAGAACTTCGACCAGTTCAAGTCCCTGCATCCGGCGTTCGCCGTGCTGGAGAAGGAGGAGATGGTCTCCGCCTCGCTCTCGGCGCCGCTGCACGAGGGGGCCGAGCGCTACTACCGCGAGGCTGGCCTGCTCGACTGAGACAGCCGGTGCCGAGGCACGGCTGAAACGAGGCCCGGGGCGGTTTGCGCTGCCCCGGGCTTTTTTGCTTCGGGGGGAAGGGATTCGGCGCGGGGGCGCGCCTCCTACAGGCCGGTTCGACCACGATGGCTGATGCGCACGGTAGGAGCGGCGCCCTCGCCGCGAATTCCCGGCGGGGTAGGTCGTGCACCGAAGGTGTGCGACATTCGGGCGGTCGGGGGCGAGGGGATGTCGCACACGGCCGGCGGCCGTGCACGACCTACGCGAGAGCCCTGTAGGAATGGCGCCCTCGCCGCGAATCTTACCCGCCATGACGGTCGTAACGGGGTGACGGACGCATGAGCGAGAGCGAAAACGGCAGCGGCGCAGGCGAGTTCCTCAGCACCGAGACCGGCGCCCGCATGCCGAAGGGGTCGGTGGGCCGGCTGCTGCTGGTCATCCCCTTCCTGTGGTCGCTGTTCCAGATCTGGTACAGCTCGCCGCTGCCCTTCATCGTCGGCTTCGGCATCTTCAACAGCACCGAGGCGCGGGCGATCCATCTCGGCTTCGCCATCTTCCTCGCCTTCATGGCCTTCCCGGCGCTGAAGCGCTCGCCACGGGACCACGTGCCGCTGGCGGACTGGGCGCTGGCGCTGCTCGCCACCGCCTCGGTGATGTATCTGGTGGTGTTCTACGAGGCGCTGTCCCAGCGCCCGGGCAATCCCACCTGGTACGACATCGTCGTCGCCCTCTCGGGCATCGTGCTGCTGCTGGAGGCGACCCGGCGGGCGCTCGGGCCGCCGCTGATGGTGGTGGCGCTGGTGTTCCTGGCCTACGTCCTCGGCGGCCAGTACGCGCCCGACGTCATCGCCCACGACGGCGCGAGCCTCGGGCGCGTGGCCTCGCACATGTGGCTGACCACCGAGGGCGTGTTCGGTGTCGCCCTCGGGGTGTCGACGGACTTCGTGTTCCTGTTCGTGCTCTTCGGCGCGCTGCTGGAGCGCGCCGGGGCGGGGGCGTACTTCATCAAGGTGGCGTTCGCCATGCTGGGCCGCTACCGGGGCGGGCCGGCCAAGGCGGCGGTGGTGGCCTCGGGGCTGTCCGGCATCATCTCCGGCTCCTCCATCGCCAACGTGGTGACCACCGGCACCTTCACCATCCCGCTGATGAAGCGGGTGGGCTTCCCCGGCACCAAGGCCGGCGCCGTGGAGGTGGCGGCCTCCACCAACGGCCAGCTCACCCCGCCGGTGATGGGCGCGGCGGCGTTCCTGATGGTGGAGTACGTGGGCATCCCGTACCTGCAGGTGATCCAGCACGCCATCCTGCCGGCGCTGATCAGCTACATCGCGCTGCTCTACATGGTGCATCTGGAGGCCGTGAAGCTCGGCATGGAGCCGATGCGCGGGCCGGCGCGGGCGCGGCTGCTGGTGCGGCTGACCCTCATTGCGAGCAACATCCTCGGCATCATCGCGCTGAGCCTCGCCGTGTACTACGGCGTCGGCTGGACCAAGGACGTCTTCGGCGCGGCGGCGGCGCCCATCGTCGGCGCCGTGGTGATCGCGGCCTATGTGGCGCTGGTCTGGCTCGCCGCCCGCCAGCCCACCCTCGAGGACAAGGGAACCGACGAGGACCTGGTGATCCCGCCGCTGGGGCCGACGGTGCGGGCCGGGCTGTACTTCCTGCTGCCGGTGGCGGTGCTCATCTGGTGCCTGATGGTGGAGCGCTTCTCCCCGGGGCTGTCGGCCTTCTGGGCGGTGATGTTCATGATCGCCATCAGCCTCACCCACCGGCCGCTGCTGGCCTTCTTCCAGCGCGACCGCACGCTCTGGGCGGCGACCCGCCAGGGCGTGGCGGAGCTCGCGGACGGCATGATCGGCGGCGCCCGCAACATGATCGGCATCGGCGTCGCCACGGCCACGGCAGGCATCGTGGTGGGCACGGTGACGCTCACCGGCATCGGCCTGGTGATGACCGAGTTCGTCGAGTTCATCTCCGGCGGCAACCTGATGCTGATCCTGTTCTTCGTGGCGCTGCTGAGCCTGATCCTGGGCATGGGGCTGCCGACCACGGCCAACTACATCGTGGTCTCGACGCTGATGGCGCCGGTGGTGGTCGAGCTGGGCGCCCAGAACGGGCTGGTGGTGCCGCTGATCGCGGTGCACATGTTCGTGTTCTACTTCGGCATCCTCGCCGACGACACGCCGCCGGTGGGCCTCGCCGCCTTCGCCGCCTCGGCGATCTCCGGGGCGGACCCGATCCGCACCGGCATCCAGGGCTTCGCCTACGACATCCGCACGGCGATCCTGCCGTTCATGTTCATCTTCAACACCCAGATCCTGCTGATCGGGCTCACCGGCTGGGTGGATCTGGTGATCACCGTGGTGAGCGCGACCCTCGCCATGCTGGTGTTCTCGGCGGCCACCCAGGGTTACTGGCTGACGCGCAGCCGCTGGTACGAGACCGCGGCGCTGCTGCTGATCACCTTCACCCTGTTCCGCCCCGGCTTCTGGTGGGACGACATCTACCCGCCCTACGAGAACGTGCCGGGTACCGAGATCTTCGAGGTGATGGAGACCATCCCCGCCGGCGGCAATCTCGCGGTGCTGGCCAGCGGCATGACCATCGAGGGCAACGAGGTCTCGAAGACGGTGCTGATCCCCCTGGAGGAGCCGCCGGGCGATCCCCAGAATCGCCTGCGCGCGGCGGGCCTCTCGGTGATGACCACGGGCGGGCAGGCCCAGGTGCAGAACGTGCGCTACGGCAGCCAGGCCCAGCGCGCGGGGCTGGACTTCGGCTTCACCATCGACGCCGTGCGCCTGCCGGCGGACCGCCCGCCCAAGGAGCTCGCGACCATCCCGGCGTTCCTGCTGCTCGGCGCCATCGGCTGGGCCCAGCACCGCCGCCGGCAGCGCGAGGGCGAGCCGGCCCCCAACGCGGAGCTGCGCGGCGCGGAGACGTAGATCGTGCACGGCGAAGCCGTGTGCGAGATCCCCGCCTCATGACGGGGGCTGTCGCACACGGCCTGCGGCCGTGCACGACCTACGCTTCTGAACCGATCGCGGGCCGCGGCGACTCTCCGGCCTACCGCTGGCTCGTCTCCCAGTTCGGCGCCTCGTACCAGGGGTGGTCCTCCGCCGGCAGGGGGGCGCGGCCGCGGATGGTGTCGGCGAGCTTCTCGGCGAGCATGATGGTGGGGGCGTTGAGGTTGCCGCTGGTGATGCGCGGCATGACCGAAGCGTCCACCACGCGCAGGCCCTCGACGCCGCGCACGCGGGCGGCGCCGTCCACCACCGAGGCCTCGCCGCCGCCCATGCGGCAGGTGCCGCTCGGGTGGTAGGCGCTCTCGCCGTGCTGGCGCACCCAGGCGTCCAGCTCGGCGTCGCTCTGCACGGCCGGACCCGGGCCGAGCTCCTCGCCGCGGAAGTCGTCGAACGGGGACTGGGCGATGACCTCGCGGGTGAGGCGGATGGCCTCGCGCATCTCGTGGCGGTCGCGCTCGGTGCCCATGTAGTTGAACAGGATGCGCGGCGCCTGGTCCGGCTCCGGGCCGGCCAGCGTCACGCTGCCGCGGCTCTCCGGGCGCATGGGGCCGACGTGAGCCTGGAAGCCGTGGGTCTCGGCGGTGGCGCTGCCGTCGTAGGTGATCGCCATGGGCAGGAAGTGATACTGCAGGTCGGGCTGGCGCACGCCCGCCTCGCTGCGGATGAAGCCGCCGGACTCGAAATGGTTGGTGGCCCCGAGCCCGCGCCGCAGCAGCAGCCACTCGGCGCCGATCAGCGCCTGGTTCCAGGGCTTGAGCGCGCTGTAGAGGGTGATCGGCTGGCGGCAGGCGTACTGCACGTACACCTCGAGGTGGTCCTGCAGGTTCCGGCCGACGCCGGGCGAGTCCACGGCCACGTCGATCCCGTGCCCGCGCAGGTGGTCCGCCGGGCCGATGCCGGAGAGCATCAGCAGCTGCGGCGAGTTGATGGCGCCGCCGCAGAGCAGCACCTCGCGCTCGGCGCGCACCGTCTGGCGCACGCTCCGGTGGCGGAAGGTGACGCCGGTGGCGCGGCCGTCCTCGAGCACCACCCTCTCCGTGAGCGCGCGCACGCACAGATGCAGGTTCGGCCGCGACAGTACCGGGCGCAGGTAGGCGTTGGCCGTGGACCAGCGCTGGCCGCGCCGGGTGGTCATGAACATCGGCCCGAAGCCTTCCTGCTGGTAGCCGTTCATGTCCGCGGTGTAGGGGTAGCCGGCGGCGACGCCGGCATCGACGAACGCCCGGTACAGCGGGTTGCGCATGGGCCCGGTGGTGACGTGCAGCGGCCCGCCCTGGCCGTGGTAGTCGTTGCCGCCCTGGTCGAAGTCCTCGGCGCGCTTGAAGTAGGGCAGGACGTCGCGATAGCGCCAGTCCGGCAGGTCGAAGTCCGCCGCCCAGTGCTCGTAGTCGAGCGCGTGGCCGCGGACGTAGGCCATGCCGTTGATGGATGAGGAGCCGCCGAGCACCCGCCCGCGGGGGCAGTACATGCGGCGCTGGTCCATGAACGGCTCGGGCTCGGAGTGGTAGTACCAGTTGTAGCGGTCGTTGGCGAGCGGCTTGGCGAACGCCGAGGGCATATGGATCCACAGGCTGCGGTCCATGGGCCCGGCCTCCAGCAGCAGCACGGAGACGTCCGGGTCCTCGCTGAGCCGGTTGGCGAGCACGGCCCCGGCGGAGCCGGAGCCGACGATGATGTAGTCGAAGGTCTGTGTGGTCATGGCGTCGGTACGTCGATGTCGGGTGTTCGTGGTGATGTCCGTGCCGTGCGCTTATCCGGGCGTGTGTGGCGGTTCATCATGCGCCGGGGCGCGGCCGAGGCCGGTACGGCCCTGCGGGACACGCCGTGTCCCGGGAAGGACAGCCGAGTCCGGGCCCCGGCACCAATGCCCGATCCGACGTCATCCCTGTCAGCCCTTCGCGCACCGAAGCTGCGCTCCCACGGAGCAACGCGGTTCAGTACGGCGCCTCCACGCTCTCCATCGAGACGTAGACGCTTTTCAGCCGGGTGTAGTGCTCCAGCGCCCGGCGGCTGTTCTCGCGGCCGAGGCCGGACTGCTTGACGCCGCCGAAGGGCATCTCGATGGGGGTCAGGTTGTAGTGGTTCACCCAGACCACCCCCGCCTCCAGGGCCGCCGCCACGCGGTGGCCGCGGGTGAGGTCGCGGGTGAACACGCCGCCGGCGAGGCCGTAGGGGGTGTCGTTGGCGCGGCGGATGACCTCGTCCTCGTCGCGGAAGGCGAGCACCGTCATCACCGGGCCGAAGATCTCCTCGCGCACGATGGTCTGCTCGTCGTCGGGCGCGCGGAACACCGTGGGGGCGACGTAGTGCCCGCCCTCGCAGCCCGGGACGGTGACCGCCTCGCCGCCGCAGAGCAGCTCCGCGCCCTCGGCCCGGCCGCGCTCGATGTAGCCGAGGACATGGTCGCGGTGGCCGGCGGAGATCAGCGCACCGACGTCCGTCTCCGGATCCAGCGGATTGCCCACGCGCAGCTTCGCCGTGCGTGCCAGCAGGCGCTCGAGGAATTCCTCGATCACCGCCTCGTGCACGAACACCCGGGTGCCGTTGGTGCAGATCTCGCCCTGGGTGTAGAAGTTGCCGAGCAGGGCGCCGGAGACGGCGTCGTCGAGGCTGGCGTCGTCGAAGACCACCAGCGGCGACTTGCCGCCGAGCTCCATGGTCACCGCCTTGAGGGTGTCGGCGGCGTCGCGCATCACGGCCTTGCCGGTGCCCACCTCGCCGGTGAGTGAGACCTTGTCCACGCCGGCGTGGGTGGTGAGCGCACGCCCGGTGTCGGCGAAACCCTGGACCACGTTGTAGACCCCTGCGGGCACGCCCGCCTCGGCCAGCAGCTCGGCTAAGCGCAGCGCGGAGAGGGGGGTCAGCTCGGCGGGCTTGAACACCATGGCGTTGCCCGCGGCGAGCGCGGGCGCGGCCTTCCAGGCGGCGATCTGCAGCGGATAGTTCCAGGCGCCGATGCCGGCGCAGACGCCGAGCGGCTCGGGACGGGTGTAGAAGAAGCCCCCCGGGACCTCCTGGTACTCGCCCTGGAGCGAGGCCGCCTGGCCGGCGAAGTATTCGAGGCAGTCGGCGGCGGAGTCCACGTCCGCCTCCGGCGTCTCGGCGATGGGCTTGCCCCCGTCCAGGGTCTCCAGGCGCGCCAGCTCGTCGCGATGCTCGCGCAGCAGCGCCGCCGCCCGGGCGAGCACGCGGCCGCGCCCGGTGCCGCCGAGGGCCGCCCAGGCCGGCTGCGCCCGGCGCGCCGCGGCGACGGCGCGGTCCACGTCCGGGGCGCCGGCGAGGGCCACCGTGGCCAGCACCTCGCCGGTGCCCGGGTTCTCGGTCTCGAAGTGGCCGCCCTCGATGGCGGGCTGGGGCCCGCCGTCGATCCAGAGCAGGTGATCAGGCGATGCGGACATTCTGCGTCTCCCCGCCGCGCAGGCGTAGCTGACTGATGAGGTAATCCCGGGCGAGCTCCCGCGCCTGGCTGATGTCGAAGCCGCCGGTGCGCATGCTGGCGCGCAGCCACAGGCCGTCTATCATCACGCCAAGGCCCTCGGCCACGTGGCGCGCATCCTCGCGGGCGAGCAGGCCGCGCAGGGCGTGCAGCAGGTTGCTCTCGAGCCGCCGCGTCACGATCCGCTGGATGCGCGCGAGCTCGGGGTGGTGGTTGACCTGGGCCCAGAACGACAGCCAGCCGCTCACCACCACCGCCCCGGACTGGCTGGGGGCGAAGTTGGCGTCGATGATGGCGAGCACCTGGCCGAGGCCGGGCTCGGCGGTCCGCCGGCGCTCGCGGTACTCGCGGGCGAGCTCCCGCGCCAGATGGCGCAGGGTGGCCGCCAGCAGGCCGGACTTGTCGCCGAAGTAGTGTGCCACCAGCCCCGGCGAGGCGCCGGCGCGCCGGCCGACGCGGGCGAGCGTCGTCTCGTGCAGGCCCTGCTCGTGGATGATCTGCAGCGTGGCTTCGATGAACTGGCGCTGGCGGATGGGTTCCATTCCCCGCTTGGGCATGACGGCGACGCTCCGGGTCGATCCAATGTGGCCGGAGAGTCTATTTGATTTTGATTGAGTGTTCAATTAACTTGGCGGGGCAGTCGGCGCCCGTCCGGCGCCGCGCGCAAGCGTTCACGCAACAGAGGAAACGCAGCATGCAGCATCGCATCCGACTCTCCCTCGCCGCCGCCGCGCTGGTAGCCGCCGGCGGGGCGTATGCCCAGGAACCCGAGTCCTGCCGCGACGTCGGCATCGCCAACGTCAACTGGACCGGCGTGACCGTGAAGTCCGAGACCGCGAGCTACATCCTCGACGCGCTCGGATACAACACCACGCTGACCACGGCCTCCGTGCCCATCGCCTTCCAGTCCGTCGCCGAGGGCGATCGCGACTTCTTCCTCGGGCTGTGGCTGCCCACCCAGCAGAGCATGATCGAGCCCTATCTCGAGTCCGGGGAGATCGATCAGGTCACCGCGAATCTGAAAGGGGCGAAGTACACCCTGGCGGTGCCGGACTACGTGTATGAGGCCGGCGTGACCTCCTTCTCCGATCTCGACGAGTATCGCGACCGGTTCGAGGGCCGCATCTACGGCATCGAGGCCGGCAATGACGGCAATCTGATCATCCAGCAGATGATCGACGAGGATGCCTTCGGCCTGGGCGACTGGAACCTGATGGAGTCCTCGGAGGCGGGCATGCTCACGCAGGTGAAGCGCTCGGTGCCGCGCGAGGACTGGGTGGTCTTCCTCGGCTGGGCGCCGCACCCGATGAACCTCAACATCGACATGGAGTACCTCACTGGCGGTGAGGAGTACTTCGGCCCGGACCAGGGCGGCGCCACGGTGTACACGGTCGCCACCAGCGGCTACACGGACCGCTGCGCCAACGTCGGCCGGTTCCTTGAGCAGTACGAGTACACCGTCGAGGAGCAGAGCCGTGCCGGTGGCTATGTCATCAACGAGGACATGGGCACCCGCGAGGCGGGCCTGCGCCTGATCGAGGAGCAGCCGGAGCTGCTGGAGCGCTGGCTCGACGGCGTCACCACCGCCGACGGCAGCGAGGACGCTGTTGCCGTGGTGCGGGAGTCGCTCGGGCTGTAAGCCCGTCGGTTCGCGAGCGACGTGAAAGGGGTGCGGTTCCGCCGCACCCCTTTTTTTCCGCCGGAGGCGGTAACCGACATCCCGATGGGCGTGGCGAATTGAGGCCGCCGTCGGCCCGTTGCACCTGGCCCGGGCTGTGTTCGCCTGCAGGCGTGTCGGGTACCGCCTGCGGCGGTTCCCGACCTACAGGGAATGTCGCACACGGCTGCGCCGTGCACGACCTACGGCGCTTTGATCCGGGGGTGGCGGCTGGCCGCCTCAGTCGGCGCGGATGCGCACGGTGCCGCTGACGCCGCCCTGGAGGGCGCGGATCCGGCTCAGCAGGGCGGCGCTGAGGCGGTGGCCCGCCGGGACGAGCAGGATGCCGGTGCTGGTGGTGAGGTCCTCGGCGAGGACCATGCCCTCGCGCAGGTCGCTCACCGGTACGCCCTCGCCGGCGGCCGCCTGCGGCGTCGCCGCCGCTGGCCCGTGCTGCCGGCGCCAGCGCAGGAAGGCATTGACCACCCGCGGGTCGAAGCGCCGGCCGCGCTCCTCCTCGACGAACTGGCAGGCCTCCTGCTCCGAGAAGCGGCGCGGGAACAGATGCCCGTGCAGCGCCTCGTCGAAGGCGTCGGCCAGGGCGAGCAGGCGCGCCGGCACCGGAATGCCCCCGCCGGCGAGGCCCTCGGGGAAGCCGCGGCCATCGTGGCGCTCATGGTGCAGGCGGACGATCTTCGCCGCCGTGCCGAGGCGTGGATGCCGGGCGAGCCACTCCGCCGCGATGGCGGGATGGCGCTCGAAGGCGGCGCGGGCGCCGGCGGCGAGCCGGCTCTCGGGCAGCTCCCGCGTCTCCGCCGGCAGACCGGCCTCGCCGACGTCGTGCACCAGCGCTGCCAGGCGCAGGCTCTCGAAGCCGGCACCGCCGAGGCCGAGATGCTGGCAGAAGCCCGTGAGCAGCTCGGCGACGCGCTCGCCATGGCCGGGCTTGTGGTCGCCCAGCAGCTGCGGCACCGCGCCGAGCAGCGGCTCCAGATCGTCCAGGCTTCGGTTCGCATCCGGCGTGGGGCTGACTTCCGCCAGCGCGCCGCCGATGCTGCGCGCGCCGTGCAGCCCGGCGGCGAGGGTATCCAGCAGCTCCCGGGCGCGCCAGGGCTTCTCCAGGTAGGCGTAGCAGTGGCCCTCGTTGATGGCGCGCACGCTTGCCGCGTAGTCGGCGTAGCCGGTGATCAGTATGCGCACGCTGCGGGGATGGTCGCGGGCGACCTCGGCGAGCAGGGCGATGCCGTCGCCGTCGGGCAGCTTGAAGTCCGAGATCACGGCCTCTGCGCCGTGGCGGGCAAGGCCCGCCCGCGCCTCGCTGACGCTGGTGTAGCCGATCACCGAGTAGCCGTGGCCTGTCAGGGTGTCCTGCAGCAGGCGCAGTACCTCGGGGTCGTCGTCGACGCAGACCACCTCGGCGGTGGTGTCCGTGCTCATGGCGTCGCCGCCTCATCGAGGCCGTGCTCGCGAAGCTTCGCCTGCAGGCTCAGGTTCTCGGCGCTGAGCTCTCCCACCTCGCCCTCCAGGGTGGTGAGCCGCTCCTGCAGCTCGATGGCCTGGGCCGCGAAGCGGTCGATGGTCGCTTCGAGGGCTTTCGTGTCACCGCTTGCCTCGGCCCGGTTGGCCTCGTCCAGGCGCTTGTTGAGGCGGCGGATGGTGCGACGGTTGCGCGCGTTCTCCTTCATCAGGGCCTCGAAGGACTGCTCGGTCTCCGCGGCGGCGGCTTCCAGGCGCTTGATCTGCTGGGTGTAGTAGTGCCGGAGCTCCTCCTCGCGGTGCTCGGCGGCGTCGAGCTTGGCCCGCAGGTCGTCGATCAGGGCGTACTGGTGCTTGAGCGAGAGCAGCAGCCGGCGCTCGGTGACCTCCGCCTGGCGCTCGCGGCCTTCGGCGAGCTGATTGGCGCGGCGGGCGCGGTGGTCCGGCGAGGGGGCGGCGGTGAGGTGGCGCTCGCCGAAGGGCTGGATGTCGCCGCGCTCCAGGAACTGCTGCAGCGGCGCCTGCGCCTGCTGCCAGGCACCCACCGCGGCCTGCAGCTCCGCGCTCCCTTGGCCCCCGGCGAGCTCGCGCGCGACGAGCGGCTCCAGGCGCTCGCCGGCGTCCCGCAGGCGCAGCATGGCGCCGTGCAGCTCGTTGAAGCGCCGCCGGTAGGCCTCCAGCTCCTGCACCCGCTGCTCGAGCCGGGCACTGCGGCCCTGCTGGCGCTCGAGCTGGCGCTCCAGCTGCTGGGCGCTCTCGCCGTGGCTGCGGCGCGCCTGGGCGAGGTCCTCGCGGTGCTGGTTGCGGCTGGTCTCGAGCCAGCGCTGCAGCGTGGCCTCGGCGGTGCGAAAGCCCTCCAGAAGGGTGTCCAGGGCGCCCCGGCGTGCCTCCCAGAACTGCTCGGGGGGCGCCTGCAGGGCGCTGAGCTCGTGGCGCAGCGTCTCGTAGTGGAGCTGCAGCCCGACCCGGGGCGGGTCGCCGTCGGCCAGGGCGCTGCCCTGGTGCAGGGTCGCCGGGTTCTCGTTCCAGCGGCTGCGCACGGCCGCGATGAGCGCGCTGATCGCGCTCTGCACATGATTCAGGTAGTCCGCGCGCTCGCGCTCGGAATCCCGCGCCTCGCCCTGCAGCGCCGCGAGGCGCCGACGCGCCCGCCACCACAGGCGGCCGAAGACCACGGCCGCCACCACCGCGGCGAGCAGCAGCTCCGCGAGCAGGATGGCGATGGCGAGCAGTTCACTGTCCACGGAGCCCCCGCGTTCCAGCCGGTTCGGGTGACGGCGCTTCTGCCATGGAAGTCTAGGCGTTGACGCAGATCAAGGCGTATGACGGATCGACCTATCATTGTGAAGTATGTCACTGTTTGGGCGTTTGTCACCCATTGGCGCCTAGCCCGCATATCTCACCGATTCGCGAAGCGAGGGCGTGGAGCTGGCGGGCAGGACAAGGCGCGGGAGAGTCCGGGCGCGCAGGCGTACTCGACAGTACGTCGAGCACCCGGACCGAGCGCAACGCCGGCCTGCCCGCCAGATCCGCGCCCGCAGCCGTGAATCGGTGAGATATCCGGGCTAGAGGGGGCCGCTGAGCTGTGAGAGCTGCACGCCGAGCAGGCGCACCGCGCGGTGCAGGCGGTGCTGGAACAGGCAGCTGTGCACGGCGGCGTGGAGGATGTGCGGGTCGTCGCTCGGACTTGGCAGGGAGAGCGAGCGGGTGTGGGTGGTGAAGTCCCGGTAGCGCAGCTTCACGGTCACGGTGCGGGCGCGCAGGCCCTTCTCCCGCAGGCGCGTGAGTACCTGATCCAGCATGCCCCCGGCCTCATGGGCGAGCCGGCCGCTGCTGCGGCAGTCCTGCTGGAAGGTGCGCTCGCGGCCGATGGATTTGCGCACCCGCTCGGTCTGCACGGGGCGCTCGTCCTCGCCGTGGGCGGCGCGCAGCAGGGCGCGGGCATGGCGCTCGCCGAAGGCGCTCTGCAGGTGTTCGACGGCCGTTCCTGCCAGCTCGCCGATGGTCCCGATGCCGAGCTCGTGCAGGCGCGCCTCCGCCCGCGGGCCGACGCCGTGCAGCGTGCGCACCGGCAGCGGCCAGACCCGCGCCGGGACGTCTTCGTGGGTCAGCCGGGTGAGCCCGTCCGGCTTCTCCAGATCGGAGGCGATCTTGGCCAGCAGGCGGTTGGGGGCGATGCCGACGGAGGCGACCAGCCCGGTGGCGGCCTGGATGTCGGACTTGAGCGCGCGGGCGGTGGCCAGCGGTGCCTCACTGTGCCCGGTGAGATCCAGGTAGGCCTCGTCGAGCCCCACTGCCTGGAGCACCGGGCTCACCCGGCCGAGGATGGCGAACACGTCTGCCGAGGCCGCCTGGTAGGCGGCGAAGTCCACCGGCAGGAACACCGCTTCCGGACACAGCCGGGCGGCGGTGCGCAGCGGCATGCCGGAGTGGATGCCGAACACCCGGGCCTCGTAGGTGGCGGTGGAGACGACCCCGCGGCTCGCCGGGTCGCCGCGGCCGCCCACCACCACCGGCTGCCCGCGCAGCTCCGGGCGCCGCCGCAGCTCCACGGCGGCGAAGAAGGCATCCATGTCGACGTGGAGGATGACGCGGCGGGTCGCCCCGGCAGGCTCAGGCAGGGTCGTCATGGAGGTGCAGGAGCGCGCGCAGGGCCTCCGGCAGGCGGTCCGCGAACAGCGGCCCCTGGCCGGTATCGCAGCCGATCTGCTGTGCCGCCGCCCACTGGCCCGGGCGGGCGATGCCGTCGGCGACGATCTCCGGGGCCAGCGCCCGGCCCAGCGCCACCAGCGGCTGCAGCAGGGCGTGTGCCGCCTCCCGGCGGCCGGCATCGTCGGCATCCAGCTCGGCGAACAGGCTGCCGTCGATGACGATGGCGTCGGGTTCCAGCGCCTGGACCAGGCCGAGGCTGGGCTGATCGCCGCCGAGGCCGCCGAGGGAGAGACGCAGACCGGGGATGGCCTCGCGCAGCCGGGCCACGGCGTCCAGCAGCGCGATGCCGTCGCGGTTGGCCTTGCCGGGCAGGGACAGCTGCAGCTCCGGCGGGCACGGCAGACACTGCAGATCGGCCACGAGGCGCTCGCGGAAGCGTTCGTCCCAGATGCGGCCACGGGTGATGACATAGACCGGACGCGCCGTCGGCGCGGAGCGCGCGAGGGCGGCGCTGCACTCGGCGAGGGCGGCGAGGCCGAAGCTCTCCACCGCCTCCAGGGCGCCGTTGCGACTGGCCTGGTTGAGGAGCTCGGCGGTGTCGCGCAGGCCATGCTCGGGGTCGAGCCAGCGTACGCCGAGCTGGGCGGCCAGCAGCTCGCCGGCACTGTTGACGCGCGCCTCGCCCGCCACCACCAGCTGGCTGGCCAGCTCGCCGCCGCGAATGTCCCGGCTGAGGCGGAAGGCCTCCTGGACGGCGTCGCGGATCTGCTCGTCGTGGAAGGCATGGCCGTTGCGGCCGCTTGCCTTGACGCTGTACATCGCCGCATCCGCGGCCCGCAGCAGGTCGCCGAAGTGCTCGCCATGCTCCGGCGCCATGGCGATGCCGATGCTGGGGCTCACCTGGGTCCATTCCTGTTGCAGGGCCACTTCGCGGGTCACCGCCTGGCGCAGCTTCTCGGCGACGCGGGCCGCGGCCTCCCGGCCGCCGCGGGGCAGCAGGACGACGAATTCGTCGCCACCGAGCCGGGCCACGGTGTCGGCAGGGCGCACGGCGCGCTGCAGGGACTCCGCCACCTGCACCAGGAGCTCGTCGCCGGCGTCGTGGCCAAGGGCGTCGTTGACGAGCTTGAAGTTGTCCAGGTCGATCAGCAGCAGGGCGGCGGTCTCGCCCTCGGGCAGCGCGTGCAGGGCCTGCCCGACGCGCTGCTGCAGCAGGCTGCGGTTGGGCAGGCCGGTGAGGGCGTCGGTGTTGGCACGGTGGCTGAGCTCGTCCAGCAGACGCCGGCGCTCCATGGCCAGGGCCGCGAGGCCGCCCACCTCGCGCAGCGCCTCCAGGTCGCCCGGCTCGGTGCGCTGGACGTCGCGGTGAAACACCGCCAGGGTGCCCAGGGTCTCGTCGTTGCCGCCCGGGATGGCGAAGGCCCAGGCGCTGCGGACGCCGAGGTGGCGCGCCGCCTCACGGGACGCCGCCTCGCAGTCGTCGGCATACAGATCCGGATGCACCATGACGCCATTGAGCCGCAGGCTGTCGTGGCACGGGCGCTGCCGCGGGTCCAGCGGCAGCCGGGGCAGCAGGGCGGCAATGTCCTCCTCGCGCTCGCTGGCGTACTCCAGGGAGTGCGTCGCACCGCTGCTGCGCACCACCACCACCAGCGCCTCCGGGTGCTGGTGGCAGAGGGTGATGCCGACCTGGTCCAGCAGCGCGGTCATGGGGGCGTGGCGCAGCACCAATTCCATGATCCGGGCCCGGTCCTCGGTGAGCCGGCTGCGGCGCTGCTCGTCGGTGAGGTCACTGAGGGTGGCGAGCACGAAGCGCTCGCCGTCGTCCAGCTCGATGAGCTCGTTGACCACCTGCGCCGGCAGCACCCGGCCATCGTCCCGATGCAGGAGCCAGACATCGCTGTGGCGATCGCCGCGGGCGAATACCCGGTCCAGCGTGGCCCGCACCTCGCTGGCCTGATGGCGGGCGGCGAGCTCGAGAGCCGGTATCCCCATCAGCGCCTCGACGCCCCGTCCGCAGATCTCCGCCGCCCGCGGGTTGAGGTCCACCACCCGGTGCTCGTGGTCGATCATGAGGAAGCCCATGTCCGCGGCGTGGTAGACCACGTCGATGAGGTCACGGCCGCGGCCGCGCTCGGCCTCCATGGCGCGCAGCCGCCGGGTAACCAGGCGCACCCGCAGATGCTCCACCGTGAGCCGGGCCAGATCCGCGAGGCGGGCGAGGGTCTCCTCGTCCGGCGCGGGATGGGGTGTGGCGTCCACTGCACAGAGGGTCCCCAGCGCGTAGCCCTCCTCGGTGACCAGCGGCATGCCGACATAAAAGCGGATGCCATCCCGGGCGACGTAGGGGTTGTCCCGGAAGCGGGGGTCGCGGCTTGCATCCGGGACCACCGTCGCCCGCGCGGGGTCGAGGATGGCGTGGCCGCAGAAGCTGAGCTCCCGCGGCCCGCTCTGCTCACCGAAGCCGACGCAGGCGCGGAACCACTGGCGGTTCTCGTCGATGAGGCTGATGAAGGCAGTGGGGACGTCGAGCAGCCGGGCGACGAGCCGGGTCAGCGCGTTGAACACCGGCTCGTCCGCCGTCTCCAGCGCATCCAGCGCGTGCAGCGCCTGCAGGCGCGCGTTCTCGTTGGCGGGCGTTGGCGGGGCGAGGACGCTCACGGCGCAGCTCTCCGTTTGACCTGACGGCCGGGGCGGAGCCTGCGGCACGCGCCTTCTCCCTGCGTCGTGTTGCTGATGCCATCCGCCCCGTTGATCGACGGAATGCTAAAGCGCGGGCCGCAAGGCGTCGATAGCTTCGGTTACAGGGGGGTCGCATGCCGGGCTCGCGCCGTCAGCTCTACAACCGGGGGAATCGATCATGAAGCTCTTGCAGCGCCAGGGGATGGCCGTCCAGGTGACCGCCGCCCTGCTCGTCGCGGTGGTGGTCATCATGGGTGTGCTGGTGGTGTTCGCCTCCACCTTCAGCCAGCGCAGCATGCTCGCCGAGAAGGAGGGCGAGATGCGCCAGCAGGTGCGCGTGCTCGATACCATGCTGGAGTTCTACTACGAGGTGCTGGAGAGCCGGGCCAACGAGTACGCCCGCGTGTTCGCCGCGGACTTCCCCGGGGAGCTGACGCGGGACACGAGCGAGCGGGTCACCATCGGCGACTACCGGGCGCCGGTGATGCGCCACGACGGCGAGGTGCTGAACCTCGACTTCAGCACCGTCGATGCCTTCGCCCGGCAGACCGGCGGCAACGCCACGGTGTTCGTGCGCTATGAGGACGATTTCCTGCGCGTCACCACCTCGCTGAAGAAGGAGGATGGCTCCCGGGCCATCGGCACCCTGCTCGGGCAGTCCCACCCCGGCTATCGCCAGCTCATGGCGGGCGAGCCGTACATCGGCCGCGCGCGGCTGTTCGGCCGCGACTACATGACCCGCTACGACCCGGTGCTGGACCGCCGCGGCGAGGTGATCGGCATCCTCTATGTGGGCGTCGACTACACCGCCGAGTTCGCCGATCTGCGCCAGAGCATCGCCGGGCTCACCTTCGGCGAGTCGGGCCGGGCCTTCGCGGTGGACCGCACCAGCGCCGAGGCGCCGGTTGTGCTGCACGCCGAGGAGCAGCGTCTCGGCAGCGCGCTGGCCGAGGCCGGCATGGGGGCGGGCGAGGACACGGTGTCGCGCCTGCGCGGCGATGAGGGCGGGGTGTTCCGCTACGCCGGCGCCGGCAGCGAGTGGCTGATGGCGCACCAGCCGGTGGACGGCTGGGGCTGGACCATCGCCGCCCGCGGCGCGCTGGATGATTTCCAGGCCGCCGGCGCACGCCTGGGCTGGCTGCTCGCCGGCGCCGGCGTCATCGCCGGCGTGCTGCTGGTGGCCGTGGGCGGGCTGACGCTGCGGCGCATGCTGCGGCCGCTGGATGCCCTCGGCCGGCAGGTGCGCCGGGTGGGCGAGGGTGACCTCACCGTCGATTTCCGCCGCCTGGAGGACGAAGGCAACCGCAACGAGCTGCGGCGCATGGAGGACAGCCTCGCGGCGATGACCGCGGACTTCCGCAAGCTCATCGGCGAGGTGGTGGGTGCGGCCCAGCAGCTCGCGAGCGCCGCCGGGCAGATGCTCGAGACCACCCGCCAGTCCGCCCAGGGGGCGGAGCGCCAGCAGAGCGAGGCGGACCAGGTGGGCACCGCCATGAACGAGATGGCGCAGACGGTCCAGGAGGTGGCCCGTAATGCTGCCGAGGCCGCGGAGGCCGCGAAGGAGGCCGACGGCCGCGCCGGCGACGGCCAGCAGACCGTGGAGCGCACCGCCGAGGCCATCCGCCGGTTTGCCGAGCAGATCAGCGGCGTCGCCGGCACCATCCGCGAGGTGGAGCAGGGCAGCGAGCGCATCGGCGGCGTGGTGGATCTCATCAACGGCATCTCCGAGCAGACCAACCTGCTGGCCCTGAACGCCGCCATCGAGGCCGCCCGGGCCGGCGAGCAGGGGCGGGGCTTTGCCGTGGTGGCCGAGGAAGTGCGCAGCCTCGCCAACCGCACCCAGGAGGCGACCAAGGAGATCCAGGGCACGGTGGAGTCGCTGCAGCGGCTCGGCCGCGAGGCCAGCGAGCGCATGACCGAGGGCGAGGCCACCGGCCGCCGCACCGCCGAGCATGCCGAGGAGGCCGGCGAGGCGCTGCAGGCCATCGCCGAGTCGGTGAGCCACATCACCCGGCTCAACCAGCAGATCGCGACGGCGGCGGAGGAGCAGAGCCAGGTGGCGGAGGAGATCAACCGCAGCGTGGTCAGCATCCGCGACGTCTCCGCCGAAACCGCCGAGGGCGCCGCCCAGTCGCGGGATGCCGGCGACAACGTCGCCCGGCTGGCGGACGATCTGCGGGAGCGGGTGGCGCGATTCCGCACCTGAGCCGGCAAAGCCGCCTCAGGTGCGGAATCGAGTTCAAAGTTCAAGGTTCGAAGTTCAAAGGGCCGGGGTTCGGGTCTGGCAGCTCGGGTTCCGGGCCCGGGTTTCGGGTTTCGGGCTTGAAGGTTTAAGGTTCGGCGGCTTCGGGCGTTGGCGGCCGTGGCAGACGGTCGAGCCCGCCGAACCTTAAACCTGAAGCCCCGAACTCGAAACTTCCGGCGTGTCGCGCCGGCACCCAGGCCTGATGAAGCAGAACGACCTCGAATCCCTTCTCCACCGCCTCGACGGGCGCGGCTACAAAGCCTATCGGGATCTGCTCGGCGAGCACGATTTCGGCGAGTTCCGCCTGCACGTCGATCACGTGCAGGCGGACCCGTTCGCCGCGCCCTCGCGGGTGCGGGTGCGCATGCCGCTGGAGGGCGCGGCGTTGCCCGCGCATGTGTTCGCCGACGGCGAGCGCGAGCGGGCGGCGCGGGACTGGCTGGCGCGGCGGTTTCGCGCCGAGGTGCGGCAGAGTCCGGCGCTGGCCATCGATGCCGGCGCCCAGACCGTGCTCGACCGCACCGCGGCGCTGTTCCGGGACGGCGCGGCGGAGCTGCGGTTCACCGTGGCGCTGCCGGCGCGGGGGCGGAGCATCCTCGGCCGCGCCGCGGCCAGCCTGCTCACCCGCGAGCTGCCGCGGGCGGTGCAGGCCGCACTCGGGCCCCGCGGGCGGGACGAGGCGGCGCTGCGCCGGCACTGCGATGCGGTTTCCGATCAGGTGGCGCTGCGCTCGCAGCTCGCCGCCCGGGGACTGGTGGCCTTCATCGCCGACGGGGCCGTGCTCGCCCGGCGCTCGGGCATCGACGACCGCCCGCTCGGTGACGCCGTGCCGTTCCGGGCACCGGACACGCTGCGGGTGACGCTGGAGGCGCCCCACGCCGGCACCGTGTCCGGGCTGGGCGTCCCGGAGGGGGTGACGGCGATCGTCGGCGGCGGCTTCCACGGCAAGTCCACGGTGCTGACGGCGCTGCAGCAGGGGGTGTGGGATCACCGCCCGGATGACGGCCGCGAGCAGGTGGTCACCCGCGGCGAGGCCGTGAAGATCCGCGCCGAGGACGGGCGCGCGGTGCATGGGGTCGATCTCTCGCCGTTCATCGACCACCTGCCCTTCGGCCGGCGCACCGATGCCTTCCACACCGAGCTCGCCTCCGGCTCCACCAGCCAGGCGGCGGCGCTGCAGGAGGCGCTGGAGGCCGGCGCCCCCGCGCTGCTGGTGGACGAGGACACCTCCGCCACCAACTTCATGATCCGTGACGCGCGCATGCAGGCGCTGGTGGCGAAGGACGAAGAGCCGATCACCCCGTTCATCGACCGCGTACGGGAGCTGCGCGACCGGCTCGGTGTGTCCACGGTGCTGGTGATGGGCGGCTCGGGGGACTACCTGGGTCTCGCCGACACGGTGATCCAGATGCACGATTATGCCCCGCGGGACGTGACTGCCGCCGCGCGGCGCATCGCCGAGGCCCACGCCGGCGAGCGCCGCGCGGAGGCGGAGCGCGCCCTGACCCGGCCGCCGCCGCGCCCGCTCGACCCCGCCTCCCTGGACCCCCGCACCCGGCGGGGCAAGCCCCGCATCAAGGCCGCGCGCCGTGATGCCCTGGTCTATGGCGAGGGCGAGGTGGACCTGCGGGCGCTGGAGCAGATCGCCGACGCCGCCCAGGTGCGCGCCATCGGCCGTCTGCTGGCGCTGGCCTCGGAAGCCCGGGACAGCGAGCTGTCCGATCCGGTGACGTGGTTCGCCGAACGCCTCGCCGCCGACTGGTCAGATCTGCAACGGCTCCCCGACGGCGACCTCGCCCGCCCGCGCCTCGCCGACCTCATGGCGGCGGTCAACCGCCTGCGCGCGGCGCGCTTTCTGCCGTCTTCAAGCGGGAATTAACCGCGAAGGCGCGAAGGGCGCGAAGGTAAGAGGGAAAGTTTGCTGGGGGCGCCGAAGTGCTTGGCGGCGAGGCGGCATCAGCAGCCTTTGCTTTCCAGGCTTTGCGTCTCCTTCGCGCCCTTTGCGCCTTTGCGGTAAGTCCCCGAATCCGCGTCGCAGGCCGACTATGCCGGCGGCTGGATGACGAGGCGGCGCTCCGGTTCGCTGCCGGCGCTTTCGGCGAGGAGGCGGTGGCGCATGGCGATGCGGTGCTGGAGCTGGCGCAGGGCGGCGGGGCGGGGGGTGAGCTCCACGGCGACGCCCTCGTCGCGGGCCCGGCGCACGCCGTCCTCGGCCTCGCGGACGGCGTCCTCGGCGACGGCCTCGCGCTGGCCCGGGACGACGTTGAACAGATCCTGCAGCAGGCGCCGGAGCTGGGCGGTGCTGTTGCGCTTGACCACGTGCACGGGGATATCGCGGCCCGCCATGAGGCGCTCGAGCCGCGGGTCGGCGTTGCGACCGCGCAGGGCGATCACCAGGTCCGCCCGCTCCGCGCGGTCGACCACCCGCGCCGGCAGGCGCAGCTGGCGGATCACGCGGTCCAGGGAGTCGGCGCTGATGGCGTAGGCGAACAGCCGCAGGCGGCGGCCGCCGGTGGGCGGTACCGCGCCGCTGCCCACGGGCGCGGGGTCCGGCTCCGGCCTGGCGGCCTGCTGCCCGGCCTCCCCCTCTGCGGCCGGCTCGGGCTGGCCCCGCGGCTCGCCCTGGGGTGGGCGCCCGCGCAGCAGCGAATCCACCGCCCGGGCGGTATCGCCGTGCACCCGCAGGCGCTCGCGGTCGACGATCTCCACCACCGATTCGAAGGTGGGCGGGCTGCGGCGCTCGCTGACGGTCTTCTGGGTACCCCGGGCGCGGGCCTCGTCGTCGCCGAGGGTTACCGTCTGCACGCCGCCGACCAGATCCGCCAGCGTGGGGTTGGCCACCAGGTTGGCCAGCGTGGTGCCGTGGGCGGTGGCGATGAGCTGCACGCCGCGCTCGGCGATGGTGCGGGCCGCCGCGGCCTCGGCGGCGGTGCCGATCTCGTCGACGATGATGACCTCGGGCATGTGGTTCTCCACGGCCTCGATCATCACTGCGTGCTGCGCCTCGGGGTGGGGCACCTGCATGCGCCGGGCACTGCCGATGCCGGGATGGGGCACGTCGCCGTCGCCGCCGATCTCGTTGGAGGTGTCCACCACCACGACGCGGCGGCCGCAGTCGTCGGCGAGCACCCGGGCCATCTCGCGCAGGCGGGTGGTCTTGCCGACGCCGGGGCG
The DNA here is from genome assembly GCF_020883455.1 of Spiribacter halobius. Taxonomy (NCBI): domain Bacteria; kingdom Pseudomonadati; phylum Pseudomonadota; class Gammaproteobacteria; order Chromatiales; family Ectothiorhodospiraceae; genus Sediminicurvatus; species Sediminicurvatus halobius. Next base: position 591,376 of record NZ_CP086615.1, read on the forward strand.
GCCGAGCAGCAGCACGCCGCGGCCATCCTCGATCAGGTCCCGCAGGCTGTCGATGGTGCCGTACACGGCGCGGCCGACGCGCAGGGTGAGCCCGATCACCCGGCCGCTGCGGTTGCGCAGGGCGGCGATGCGGTGGAGCGTCCCCTCGATGCCGGCGCGGTTGTCGTCGCTGAAGCGCCCGACCCGGGCGAGCACGCTGTCCAGCAGCTCCCGGCTCACGGGCTCGCTGTCCAGGTCGATGGTCTGGGCGCCCACCCGGGCCTGGGGGACGCGCCCGAGGTCGAGCACGAGCTCGAGGAGCTCCGCGGTGGGCAGCGCGCTGGCCCGGCCGTGCAACGGCTCGGGCAGAACATCGAGGAGCCGCTGCAGGTCGTCGGTCTCGGCGTGGGGCACTGCCACGGCGTCGGTCCGGGTGGCCGTTGACGCCTGCGAGTGTCGGGTGTGACGGACGGTCTTGGCAAGTCTCCGAGAGATCCTCCGCGACCTCTTGCAGGATTCGGTCGTGGTGCGTGCGCTCCCACCCGACCTCGCGCGGCAACGCCGTGCCCGCCGCCGCGGTCATGTGGGCGGGTTCCCGCTTTTGCCGGGGAGGCGAATGCAGCGAATGTAGGTCGGGAACCGCCGCAGGCGGTACCCGACATCTTCGACACCGCGGATACGCCTTGCCCGGATATCTCACGGGTCCGCGACCGCAGCCGTGAATCGGCGAGATATCCGGGCTCGGGATGTCGGGTACCGCCTCCGGCGGTTCCCGACCTACGTCTGCTTGGTACCGATGCGGAGATCCCGCTGCACGGAAGCTGCCAGCGGTGACGACGGCGAGAGCGCAGATCCCGGTTGTCGCGGATCAGCCCCGGCGCGTTCAGGGCGGAGTGTGGTGGCCTCTGCCGGGACCGTAGGCGACACGGATGTCGCCTACGAGCCTACAGGGACGTATTCACGGCGTGTCCCGGCAGAGGCCACCACACTCCGCCCAAGGCACCTGTCGACAAGCCGCTTCTGGCGGCGCGGACCGGTGAGATATGCGGGCTACGGCTCGGCAAGATCGCGGAGGTAGCGTCGCTCCCACTCCAGGATCGAGCCGCGGCGGAGGACTTCCATCATGCGGGCGTGACGGCGGCGGCGTTCGGGGAGGGGCATCGCCAGGGCCTCGTTGAGGCCGGCGGCGATGGCGTCGATGTCGTAGGGGTTGACCTGGACCGCAGCGTCCAGCTCGGCGGCGGCGCCGGCGAGCTCGGAGAGCACCAGCACGCCCGGGTTCTCCGGATTCTGGGTGGCGACGAACTCCTTGGCCACCAGGTTCATGCCGTCCCGCAGCGGCGTGACCAGACCCACCCGGGCGGCGCGGTAGAGCCCCATCAGCGAGCCGCGGGCGAAGGTCTTGTTGAGGTAGTGCATCGGCACCCAGTCCAGGTCGGCGTAGGTGCCGTTGATGTGCCCGGAGAGGCCCTCCAGGCGCTGGCGCAGCTCGTCGTACTCGACGATGGAGGTGCGCGAGGGGCTCGCGATCTGCATGAACACCGTGTGCCCGCGCCGGTGCGGGTAGTCCTGCAGCAGGTTCTCGAAGGCCCGGAAGCGCTGCGGCAGGCCCTTGGAGTAGTCCAGGCGGTCGACGCCGACGATGAGATCCCGCTCGCCGAGGCCCTGCACCAGGCGCCGGACCCGCGGCGCCTCCACGGTGCGCCCGGCGAGGTCGGTGAGCTCGTTGATGTCCACGCCCACCGGATAGACGCCGGTGCGCAGCCTGTGGTCGCGGTGGCGCAGCACGCCGTCGGTCTCGCCGAGGGCGCCGATGCCCTGACGCGCGCAGTCCTCGAAGGCGTGGCGGTCGGCCTCGGTCTGGAAGCCGAGCAGGTCGTAGCGGCAGAGATCCTCCAGCAGGCTGCGATAGCCCGGCAGGGCGCGCAGCAGCTCGTGGCTGGGAAAGGGGATGTGCAGGAAGAAGCCGATGGGCTGGCGCACCCCGCGCTCGCGCAGCTCCCGGGCCAGCGGGATGAGGTGGTAGTCGTGGACCCAGATCAGCTCGTCGCCCTCCAGCAGCGGGGTGAGGGCGTCGGCGAACAGGCGGTTCACCCGCCGGTAGCCCTCGGCATAGCTGCGCCGGTAGTCCATGGCGCCGAGGTTGAAGTGGCAGACCGGCCAGATCACCTCGTTGGCGAAGCCGAGGTAGTAGTCGTCGTAGTCCTGGCGGGAGAGGGGGAGGGTGGCGTAGTCGATGTTGCCGTGGCGCTCCACCCGGGGGCGGTTCACCGGGCCGGGGCTGAGCTTGCCGTCCCAGCCGAACCACAGCCCGCCGCGCCGGCGCAGGGCGCCGCTCAGGGCCACGGCCAGCCCGCCCGCCTGGGGCTGGCTCGCCCGCGGATTGGGCACACGGTTGGAGACGACCACGAGGCGCGCGGGCTGCCCGCCGCTCATCCGCGGGCCTCCCTGACCGGACAGGGGCGAAGGATCCGGTTCACAGCGATGCCTCCCAGGAGCGGCTGAGATGCATCGCCGAGTTTATCAGCCCCACCATGCTGTAGGTCTGGGGGAAGTTGCCCCAGAGCTCGCCGCTGGCCGGGTCCAGGTCCTCGGAGAGCAGGCCGAGGCGGGTGCGGTGGCCGAGCATGTTGCAGAACAGGCGCCGCGCCTCGTCCTCGCGGCCGATGGCGTGCAGCGCGTCGATGAACCAGAAGGTGCAGATGTTGAAGGCGTTCTCGGGGAAGCCGAAGTCGTCCGCGGCGGCGTAGCGGAAGAGATGGTCGCCACGCCGCAGATGCCGCTCGATGGCCTCCACCGTGGTGACGAAGCGCGGGTCCTCCGCGGGCAGGAAGCCGAGCTCGTGCATCAGCAGCAGGCTCGCGTCCATGGTGTCGCCGCCGAAGCTCTCGGCGAAGGCCTGCTCGCCCTCGTGCCAGGCCTCGCGGCAGATGGTGGCGTGCATGCGCTCGGCCTCGCCGCGCCAGCGCTCGGCGTCGTCGGCGAAACCCAGACGCGTGGCGATACGCCCGAGCCGGTCGCAGGCGGCCCAGCACATCATCGCGGAGTAGGTATGCACGCGGGATCGCCCGCGGTACTCCCAGATCCCGGCGTCGGGCTGGTCGTAGAGCCGGGCGGCCTCCTCGCCGAGCAAGGCAAGGCGGCGGTAGAGGCTCTCGTCCCCCGGGCGCTCCAGGCGCTCGTCGAAGAAGGCCTGGGTGGCGGCGAGCACCACCGCGCCGTAGACGTCGTGCTGGTCCTGGGTGTAGGCGGCGTTGCCGACGCGCACCGGGCCCATGCCGCGGTAGCCGGCCAGCGCCGGCGCCTCGCGCTCGTCGATTCGGCGCTCGCCGCCGATGCCGTAGAGGGGCTGCAGGCGCTGCTCGCCGGCGCCCACCACGAGATTGATGATGTAGCGCAGGAATCCCTCCATGGTCTTGGTGGCGCCCAGGCGGTTCAGCGCGTGGACCGTGAAGTAGGCGTCCCGCAGCCAGCAGTAGCGGTAATCCCAGTTACGGCCGCTGTCGGCGGCCTCGGGGATGGAGGTGGTCAGCGCCGCCACCACCGCGCCGGTGTCCTCGTAGGCGGAGAGCTTGAGGGTGATGGCGGCGCGGATCACCGCCGGCTGCCACTCGAAGGGGATGGCCAGCGAGCGGGTCCACTCGCGCCAGTAGTCCCGGGTCTGCTCGAGGAAGCGCCGGCCCATCTCGTCCACCGATTCCTTGACGCTCTCGTCCGGGCCCAGGACGAAGGTGATATCGCCGTCCACCACGAACGGCTGCTCCTGCAGCACGTGGGTAAGCGGGGCGTCGGTGGTGACGCGCAGGACCTGCTCGCCACCCAGATAGCGGACATGGTTGCTGCCGCGGGTGTGCGCTGGGGCCTCGCCGTCGTAGCCCAGCGCCGGGCGCAGGCGTGTGCGCACCACCGGCGTGCCGCGCACCGCCTCCAGGCGGCGGATGAGCAGGGTCGGGCGGTAGTGGCGGCCGAACTGGCGGAAGCGCGGGCAGAAGTCGGTGATGCGCAGCACCGAGCCGTGGGTGTCGGTGAGCTCGGTGCAGAGCACGGCGGTGTTGCGCAGGTAGTACTGCTCGCAGCCGGCGAGGTCCGCCAGCTCGACGCTGAAGTGCCCGCGGTCGGCGGTGTCCACCAGCCGGGAGAAGGCGGGCTCGGCGTCGAAGCGCGGCAGGCAGGCCCAGACCAGGCGCCCCCGCGGGTCGATCAGCCCGGCGATCTGGCAGTTGCCGATGACGCCGAGCTCGAGGCTCAGCGTGTCGTCCCCAGCCGCGCCGGCAGGCTGTTCAGCCATTCCAGTACCTCCTTGACCGAGTCCACCTGATAGCGCGCCGCGCTGCCCGGCCGCGGGCCGACCCGGATGCTGTGTCCGTTGCGGGCGTTCACCGCCCGGAAGGCGTCCTCGTCGGTGACGTCGTCGCCGATGAACACCGGGCAGCGCCCGGCAAAGGGCGGCTCGGCGAGGAACGTCTCCACCACGGTGCCCTTGTGATGGCTCGTGGGCTTGAGCTCGAGGACCTGCTTGCCGTGCTGGATGGCGAATTCGTCGCCGAGCCGGCGGCACTGCTCCGTGAGGAAGCGTTCGGCCTCGGCGGCCACCGTGGGGGCGCCGCGGTAGTGGAGGGTGAGGGCGTTGCCCTTGTCCTCCCAGTGGGTGCCCGGATGGCGGGCGACGAAGTCGGCGATGGCCGTGCGCGCCTCGCGGAAGCTTGCGGTATGGTCCACCGGCCGGTGGACGCGGCCGTGGGCATCCCGGCGCTCAAGGCCGTGGACGCCGGCCATGGCCAGGGGGGCGCCGTCGAGCAGGCGCTCCAGGCCCTCGAGGCTGCGCCCGCTGACGATGGCTACCGCGCCCCCGAACGCCTGGCCAAGACGCTCCAGCAGTCGTGGCACCTCCGGCGGCACCGCGACCCGCTCGGGATGCTCGGCGAGCTCCACCAGGGTCCCGTCGAAATCGAGAAACAGCGCCCAGTCCGCCGCTGGCGGGGGCAGGCTCTCCTGCATCGTTCGCTTTCCCCTGACCGTGCCGGCGCACCCGCAGCGGGCGCGCGGACCCCCAGTATCCTCGATCGGCCGCCCTTACGGCCAGTGCGCCGTGGTGGCTGCCCGTGTCCTGCAGCGAACACGAAAAAAGGCGCGCGGGCTGGCTTGCTCCGCGGACCCGCAAGCGGATGAACGGCCGTGCCGGGTGCGGGCCGGGGGTGGATGTGACCGGGACACGCTGTGAATACGTCCCTGTAAGCTCGTAGGCGAGGTCCCTCTCGCCTACGGTCCCGGTCACATCCACCCCCGACCCGCACGGCGGGCGCCGTTGTCGCTTCCGCGGGGTGGTGAGCGACGCGATGGCCGACTCGGTAGGTCGGCAAGCGCGCAGCGCTCGCCGACAGCCGCGCGGAGCGCGGCCGGCGAAGCGGGTAGGTCGTGCACGGCGAAGCCGTGTGCGACGTTGCCCTTGCGGTGTGCGGGGAGATGTCGCGACCGCCACGAGATGTCGCACGCGGCTGCGCCGCGCACGACCTACGACGCGATGCCCGTTACACAGGCACCCGGCGGCATAATGTTCGCGGAAGCCGGTCTCGCTCTCCGAGATGCGAGCGAAGGCTAAAACACGCTTCCGACCCGACAGCCAGGAGCCGGTTGATGCATGTCGCCATCTACAAGGGACGTCGCCGCCCGGATACCTATGTGTTCGTCACGGGGGACGAGGCACTGGCGGCGCTGCCCGATGACCTGTGCCGGGCGCTGGGCGAGCTGGAGCACGTCATGGACCTGGTGCTGACGCCCGACCGGCGGCTCGCCCGGGTGGAGGCGCGCACCGTGCTGCGGGCGCTGCTGCAGCGTGGCTGCTATATCCAGCTGCCACCACGGGACGAGCGTCTGCCGCTCGCAAAAAGACACTGAACACCGCGCGCGCTTGACCTATTCTTGCAGCAGGACCACCGGGCGCCGCACGGCTCCCGCGGCCAGGAGCGAGCGCGCATGAGCCAGTATCGTCCCCGTAACCGCCGGCGCATGGAGCGCTTCAGCGCCGACATCCTCGTCCGCGTCTATCACCGCGGCGAGCGTGTCGCCGAGTACCGTACCCACGATGTCAGTCAGGGCGGCATGGGCCTGAAGCCCGGTCGGGTCATGTTCTGGCGGGGTACCCGGCTCGAGCTGCAGCTCTTTGCGCCTACCCGCAACCGGCTGATTACCCAGCGCATCCCGGCCGTCGTGCGGTACTGCAGCAGCCGTGGCATGGGGCTCAAGTTCCGCGCCGGCGAGCTGCCGGCGCTGCGTGGCGAGGGCCTTGGCCTGGGCGAGGTGGAGCGGCGCTGACCCGCTGATCTGGCCGGGCCGCGACTGCGGTCCGGCCAGATCAGCGGGCTGCCGCCCCGGTCCTCAGTCCGCCTGGCCGGCGAGGAAGGCGGCGAGTTCCTCGTCCAGCAGCCGGCCAAGCGCCCGGGTGATGGCCTCGTTGATATAGGCCGCGTTGGCCTCGGCATCCGGTGCCGTGGGCCGGCGGTCGGTCAGCTCCGTGCGGGCCTGGCTGGTATAGCGCTGGCCGTTGTCGACGGCGCGCGCGCGAAGGGTGACGCGGGTGGCGACATCCCTTGGCAGGTCCGCGTCCACCGAGTGCTCGAGCTGCTCGATGTCGATCTGCAGGCGCGGCGTGTAGCTCTCCTCCCAGACCGTCGGCCGCAGGCCGTAGCCGAGCAGCGCCTCGCCAGCGGCGAGCTCCACCACGTAGGCGAGGTTCTGGTCGGTGATGACGCGGGCGGGGTCGCCGTCGCGGTTTTCCAGGGTACCGAGGTCCGGGTTCTCACGCGTGTCGACCACGCGCAGGGCCACCACGCGCTCGTCGCCGAGCACGGGGCCGGTCTCCGGGGGCTCCGGGCCGAGCCGGACGCTCTGGGTGGTCTGGGCGCAGGCGCCGAGCAGGGCGCTCAGCACGAGCAGGGGCAGGAGCCGAAGCAGCTTCATCACGATGCCTCCAGGAATCTCGGAGCAGGCGGTACGAGGGCGTGGATCAAGCCTGAACTCTGGGTGCGGGGGGTATGGCATTGCAAGCCCTCCGGGCAATCCTGCGCCGCCGGTCCAGTTGACGGGGTCGCCTCGGGGCACGAGACTCGGACACTCGTGCCGGCGGGGCCCCGCCGACGCCGCGGCCCTGGCCGCGCCCGCCCGATCGCAACAAGGGAAGATGAACGTGGAGCTGTCCTCGAGCCGCTTCGAGCGGCCGCTCAGGCTTGTACTGGAGGCCGTCCCGCCGGAGGTCCATCTCGGTCGCGCCGGCATGGAGGCGGTCGTGGAGAAGGTGGCCACGGTGCACTCGGCCGTGGGCCTGGACGCCGTCAATATCCCCGAGATTCGCGAGGAGCGGTCAAAGAGCGAGAAGGGGGAACGGCGCAAGCCGTTCGCGCCCCGCGTGGAGCCGCGCGAGCTCGCCTACGAGCTGCGGGAGCGCGTGGGGGTCGACTGCATGATCAACCGCGTGGTGGTGCATCTGGAGCGCGAGCGCCAGCTCGACTGGTTCCGCGAGACCTGGGAGCGCTTCGGCGTGCGCGAGTTCGTCCTGGTAGGGGGCGAGCGCAGCGATGTCACCTACCCCGGGCCGTCGGTGCCCGAGGCCAACACGCTGCTGCGGGAGCAGCTCGCGGTGCCGGGGCTGCGGCTTGGCAACATCTGCATCCCCACCCGGGTCGGCGAGGCGGCGCGCCTCGGCCGCAAGCTCGCGAGCGGCGCCGATTTCTTCACCACCCAGATCGTCTACCACGGCGACGAATTCACCGCCCTGCTGGACGCGCTGCGGGATGCCGCGCCGCCGCCGGAGCTGCTGCTCACGCTCTGCCCCGTGCGCTCGGCGCGCAATATCCGTTTTCTGCACTGGCTCGGTGTGAGCGTTTCCGACGATCTCGAGGGCTGGCTCACCGCCGGGCCGGAGAGCGTCGGCGAGCGGTCCCTTGCCCACATCCGCCAGACCTGGCGGGAGATCGTCGATCATCACCGTTCGGCGAACCATCCCTGCCCGCTGGGAGTGAGCCTCGCGCCCATCGGGCGCGTGCCCAATGCCACCACCGTGGAGCTGGCCGAGGGGCTGATCGCCGACGCCGGCGGCTGAGGGCGCCCGCAGCCGGGAGACGTTTACGGCGCAGACTCCTAGCCCGCATATCTCACCGATTCACGGCTGCGGCCGCGGATCTGGCGGGCAGTCCTGCGTTGCGCTCGGTTCGGGTGCTCGACGTACTGTCGAGTACGCCTGCGCGCCCGAACTCTCCCGCGCCTTGTCCTGCCCGCCATCTCCACGCCCTCGCGTCGCGAATCGGTGAGATATGCGGGCTAGTCCCGTTGCCGTGGCGGCATGTCGCCGCGCAGATAGTCCTCGGTGGTGAGCAGGAACAGGCGCCGGAAGAGCTCTTCGACGGCGGCGTCCGCGCCGTCGCCGGCATGGCGGCGGCGGGCCTTGGGATATTCCCAGGCCAGGCGCAGCCGGCCGGAGTGGGCGTCGACTACCTCGAGGCGGGGATTGCCGCGGTGCAGGCTCGCGGCGATGCGATAGCTCATGGCGCACTCCTGTCCGTGAATAGCTAATAGCAATCATTCGCATTAAGTGGGCTGAAGTCAACCTCCCGGCCGGCTCTGGTATCGTCCCGCTTCCCTCACTGCCCGGGGCTCGCCGTCATGGCCAACGTCACCCTTGCAGAGCTCATGAGCCGGTTCCCGCGGGCCGGTCGGCTGGAATGGATCGGGCTGCGGCCCGCCCGTCGGGAGGCGCCGCAGACACCCGTGACGGCAGAGGTGGATGCCGCGGGCCTGCGGGGTGATCGCTATGCCGGGCGCAGCGGCCGCCGCGCGGTGACCCTGATCCAGGCCGAGCACCTGCCGGTGATCGCTGCCCTGTGCGCGCCAGCCCGCCTATCTCACCGATCCACGGCTGCGGGCGCGGATATGGCGGACAGTCCTGCGTTGCGCTCGGCCCGGGTGCTCGACGTACTGTCGAGTACGCCTGCGCGCCAGGGCTCTCCCGCGCCTTGTCCTGCCCGCCATCTCCACGCCCTCGCTGCGCGAATCGGTGAGATATGCGGGCTAGAGATCGCCGACCCGGCGCTGCTGCGGCGCAACCTGGTGGTCTCCGGGATCAATCTCTGGGCGCTGCGGGACCGCCGGCTGCGGATCGGCGATGTCGTGCTGGAGGGCACCGGCCCCTGCGATCCCTGCTCCCGAATGGAGGAGGCGCTGGGCGAGGGTGGCTACAACGCCATGCGCGGGCACGGCGGCATCACCGCGCGGGTCATTGCCGCCGGCACGCTGGCGCTGGGCGCGCCGGTGACCGCGGAGGCCGCGCCGGAGCCGCGGTCGTCATGAGCACCGCCACCGGCAGCGCCCTGGTCTCGCCGGCACGGGCACGCCTGCTGCTGCTGGCGGTGGTCCTGCTGTGGGGGGCCAACTGGCCCGTGATGAAGGTCGGTCTGGAGTCCATCGGGCCGCTCACCTTCGCCGCTACGCGCATGCTGCTCGGCGGTGCGACGCTCGCCGTCGTGGCGGCGCTGCAGGGCCAGCTGCGGCTGCCGGACCGGGCCGACTGGCCGGTGGTGTTCGGCGTCGGGCTGCTGCAGATGGCGGGGTTTCTGGGGCTGGTGAACCTGGGCCTTCAGTACGTGCCAGCGGGGCGGTCCGCCATCCTCGCCTACACCACCGCCATCTGGGTGGTGCCCCTGGCGGCCATGCTGCTCGGCGAGCGCCTCGCGGGGCGTCGGCTTGCCGGCTTCGTGATCGGCATAGCCGGAGTCGGCGTGCTGTTCAATCCCTTCGGCTTCGACTGGACCGATCGGGCGGTGCTGCTGGGCAACGGGCTGCTGCTGCTGGCCGCGCTGCTCTGGGCGATCCTGATCGTGCAGGTGCGGGGGCATGCGATGCGCGGCTCGCCGCTGTCCCTCGGCCCCTGGCAGTTCGCGGTGGCCGCGCTGGTGCTGACGCCGCTGGCGCTGCTGCTGGAGGGCACCGCCTCCATCCGCTGGAGCCCGCAGCTCGCGGTGATCCTCGCCTACAACGGGCCGCTGGCCACCGGCTTCTGCTTCTGGGCCATGATCACGGTCACCCGCGCCCTGCCGGCCATCACGACTTCGCTCAGCTCCCTGGCGGTCCCGGTGACGGGCATGCTCCTCGCCGCCGTCACCATCGGCGAACCCCTCACCGTCACCAACCTCGCCGGCCTCGCCCTCATCCTGGGCGGCGTCGGGCTGGTGTCGGTGCCGCAGTCGCGCTGACGCGGCGGAGCGGATGGCGGCGAGCTGGAAGATCAGGCGGATAACTCATATCCGTCCTTCCGGAATGCGTATCCGCGGTGCCGCAGGAGAATTCGAGGCGGTGCACGGTGCACGCGCCTCGGGGTGTTCCGCGGGCAACCCGGCACCGGGCGCACGGGGGTAGTTGCAGATGGTCAAGCTCGCAGACACCCATTCCAAGAGCCTGCCGCAGCCGGTAAAGTCCTACGAGGCGTGGGGACCGGCACCACACCTCTACCACTTTGAACCTTGAACTTCGGACCTTGAACTAAGCCCCCCATGGACCCGATGATCCGCACGCTTCGCATCGTTGGCTGGGTGTTCCTGGCGATTGCCGTGAACGTCGTCGCCTGGGGTGTGGGCACCCTCTGGCTCGAGGCCGGGCCGGCGGGGATCCAGGCGCTGCTGGACCCGGCCAACGCCGTGGTCTGGATCACCACCCTGCTGACCTTCGCCCCCGCGGTCGCCAGCTTCTACGCCGCCTACCTGCTCAAGCGCCGCGAGCAGGACGACTGATCGGCCCTCTGCATGCCGGCACAACCTTCCCCGGGTTGAGGCGCCCGTCCGGGTCCAGGGCGGCCTTCAGGCGGCGCATCAGGTCCTGCTCCACCGGATCCTTGAGGCGCGCGACCTCGCCCGGCTTGAGGAGGCCGATGCCGTGCTCGGCGGCGAACGAGCCTTCCAGCTCCAGGGCCACGTCGTGCACGCGGCGGGTGAAGGTCTCCCACTGCGCGAGGAAGGCCTGCGGATCGGCCCCTTCCGGCTGGCTGAGGTTGAAGTGGATGTTGCCGTCGCCGACATGGCCGAAGGCGCATACGCGCACGTTCGGGTCCAGCTCGGCGACGGCCGCCGTGGCCTGCTCGATGAGCACCGGGACGCGGGAGACGGGCACGGAGATGTCGTTCTTGATGCTGGCGCCGGCCCCCTTCTGTGCCGGCGGGATCTGGTTGCGCAGGCGCCAGAGGGCCGCCGCCTCCGCCGCATTGGCGGCGATCCGCCAGCGCCGGACCGGTGCCGCGGGGTCGTTCAGGGCCGTGCCCAGCAGACCCGGCAGGTCGTCGTGCACGCGGCTGCTGGTCAGCTCCACCAGCAGATACCACGGGTGCACCTCGTCAAAGGGCTCGGCGCAGCCCTCGCCGTGCGCGATGGCCATGGCCAGCGGCGTGCGGCCCATCAGCTCGCAGGTGGTAACGGCGTCGGCGCTCGCGCCGCGCAGCTGGCCGAGCAGGGCGACCGCCGCCTGCGGGTCGTCCAGGGCCACCAGTGCGGTGGCGCGGTGGCGGGGCGCGGGGAAGAGCTTCAGCACCGCGGCGGTGATGATGCCCAGGGTGCCCTCGGCGCCGATGAAGAGATCCCTCAGGTCGTAGCCGCTGTTGTCCTTGCGCAGGCGGCGCAGGCCGTTCCAGACGCGGCCGTCCCCCAGCACCACTTCCAGGCCCAGCACCAGATCGCGGGCATTGCCGTAGCGCAGCACGTTCATGCCCCCGGCGTTGGTGGCCAGGTTGCCGCCGATCTGGCACTCGGCCTCCGCCGCGTAGCCCAGCGGGAACAGCCGGTCCACCTCCGCCGCCGCCTGCTGCACGGCGGCCAGGGTGCAGCCGGCTTCGGCGGTGAGGGTGAAGTCGTCGGCGTCGACGCGGCGGATGCGGTCGAGGCGCTCCAGCGAGAGGATGACATTGCCTGCTTCGGCCACGGCCCCGCCACAGAGCCCCGTGTTGCCCCCCTGGGGCACGACGGCGGCGCCATGTTCGGCGCACAGGCGCACGGTGGTGGCCACGCCTTCGGTATCCCCGGGGCGCGCCACCGCGACGGCCGCCCCGGCGTAGAGCCCGCGGCGCTCCCGCAGGTAGGGCGCAATGGCGTCCGGCGCCGTCAGCACGGCATCGGCGCCGAGGGCACGGGTGAGACGGTCGAGTAGCGCGGGCGCGGTCATTCGGGTGTGTGCCTTCATTCAGTGTGTGCCCAGTTTACCGGCCGTCCGCCCGGGCGCCGAGCGGGTTCGATGCAGCGGTGCTGCGGCCACACGTCGAGTCTCGGGGGGCCGACGATTCGCGGCGAGGGCGCCGCTCCTACTTCAATGCCCGCCGGCGAGCAGGCCCTGGAGCGGGAACACCGCCGTCCAGGCACCCAGCAGCACCACCGCCAGACCCGCCGAGCGCCGCAGGCCGGCGTGGCCGAGCACCCGCCCGAGGCGGCCGCCGGTGGCGCCGAGGGCGGCCATGGCCGGGATGGTGCCGAGGCCGAAGGCGAGCATGAATCCGGCCCCCTGGCCTGCGCTGCCGAGGCCCGCCGCGGTGAGCGCCATGGCATAGACCAGGCCGCAGGGGAGCCAGCCCCAGAGCGCGCCGAGGGCGATGGCCATGCCCGGATGGCGCACCGGCATGCAGCGCCGCGCCAGCGGTGCGATGTACTGCCACAGGCGCAGCCCGGCGTTCTCCAGCGGCGCCAGCAGCCGCCAGCCGGTAACGAGTTGCACGCCCACCAGCATCATCAGCGCGGCGGCGAGCAGGCGCAGCGCCGGGGCGGCGGCGCCCAGCCCGGCACCGATGCCGGCCCCGAGCAGGCCTGCCAGGGCGCCGATGAGGGTGTAGCTCAGCACGCGTCCGGTGTTGTAGCCGAGCACGCAGGCGAACCCACGCCCGCCGGGTGCCGCGGCACCCCCGAGGGCGGCGCTGATGCCGCCGCACATGCCGAGGCAGTGGCCGCTGCCCGCCAGCCCTGCCACCAGGCCGGCCAGCAGGGTGGGGTCGGCGGGCGTCATTCCCGCTCGCGCTCCTCCGGGGCCTCCGGCGGGCGGCGCTCGTCGTCCAGCAGCACGCGCCACGCGGGGCTGTCCAGATCGTCGAACTGGCCGTTGCCCACCGCCCACAGAAAGGCGCCGATGGCGATGGCGAGCAGCACGAGGCCGAGGGGTATGAGGACGAACAGGATGTTCACGAGGTCGCCTCCTGCAGGGCGGGGGCGGCTGGCGTTTCGCGATCCGGCGCGCGGCGGGCCAGGCGCGTGGCGTTGAGCACCACCAGCACCGAGCTTGCCGACATGCCGATGGCCGCCGCCCAGGGCGGCACCTGGCCGAGGGCGGCCAGCGGCAGTGCCAGGGCATTGTAGCCGGCCGCCCAGGCGAGATTCTGGCGGATGACGCCCCGCGTGCGCCGGGCGAGCCGGACCGCCTCCGCAAGCCCCGCCAGCCGCTCGCCCACCAGCAGCAGGTCGGCGCTGCCGTGGGCGAGGGCGGCGCCGCTGCCCATGGCCACCGACACATCGGCGCCGGCGAGGACGGGTGCGTCATTGACGCCGTCTCCCACCATGGCCACGGCGCCGTCGTCGCGCTTGCGCGCGAGCACGGCAAGCTTGCCGGCGGGGTCGAGGCCTGCGTGCCAGTCATCGATGCCAAGGCTCCGCGCCACCGCAGACACCGGACCGCGGGCGTCGCCGCTGGCGATGCTCACCGCGAGCCCGGCCTCACGCAGGGCCTCTACCGCGGCCGCCGCCTCCGGGCGCGGCTCGTCCTGCAGGCGGAAGCGCGCGAGCAGGCCGGCTTCCGTGCCGAGCATGACGACCGTGGCGCCATCGTCCTGCCCAGCCGGCGCGGTGATGCCGGCTAGCCCGCACATCTCACCGATTCGCGGCTGCGGGCGCGGATCTGGCGGGCAGTCCGGCGTTGCGCTCGGTCCGGGTGCTCGACGTACTCTCAAGTACGCCTGCGCGCCCGGACTCTCCCGCGCCTTGTCCTGCCCGCCATCTCCACGCCCTCGCTTCGCGAATCGGTGAGATGTGCGGGCTAGGGCGGCCACCCAGTCCGGGCGCCCCAGGCGCAGGCGCTGCCCCTGCCAGCGGCCCTCGACGCCCGCTCCCGGAATGCTCTCGATGGCCTCGATGCCGTCGGCGCGGGCCTCGCCGTCGAAGGCACGGGCCAGGGGATGCCCCGCCTCGGCCTCCAGGGACGCGGCCAGCGCGCGGCATTCGGCCTCCGGCAGCGCGCCCAGAGGGGTGGTGGCGGTCAGCGTGATGCGCCCGCGGGTGAGGGTGCCGGTCTTGTCCAGCACCACCTGGCGGATGCCGGCGAGGCGCTCGAGGGCGTCGGCGCGGGCCACCAGCAGCCCGTGCCGGGCGAGGCCGCTGGTGGCGGCGACCAGGGCCGAGGGTGTGGCCAGCGAGAGCGCGCAGGGGCAGGTGATGACGAGCACCGCCAGCGTCACCTCGAAGGCGCGCCCGGGGTCGATCTGCCACCAGGCGAGCGCCGTCGCTCCGGCGGCGAGCAGCACCGCCAGCACGAAGTAGCGGGCGGTGTGGTCGGCAAGCCGGGCCACCCGCGGGCGCTCCGCCTGGGCGCGCTCCAGCAGCCGCATCACCGACGACAGCACGCTGTCGGCGCCGAGCCGGGTGACGCGGATCTCCAGGGCGCCGGCGGTATTGGTGCTGCCGCCCACCACCACGTCGCCGGGGCCGCGATGGCGGGGCAGGGGCTCGCCGGTGAGGAGAGACTCGTCCAGGTGGCTGTGCCCGGCGAGGACGCAGCCGTCCGCCGGTACCGCCTCGCCGGGGCGCACGCGAAGCCGGTCGCCGACGCGCAGCGCGGCGAGCGGCACGCGGGCCTCGCCGTTCCCGTCCAGACGCAGCGCCGTGGCCGGCAGCAGCCGGCCGAGGGCGGTGCTCGCCCGGCCCGCGCGCTGGCGGGCGCCGAGCTCCAGGAAACGGGCCAGGGTCAGGAAGAAGACGAACATCGTGACCGAGTCGAAGTAGACCTCGCCCTGCCCCTGCACCGTGTGCCAGAGGCTCGCCAGGTAGGCGCCGCCGACCGCCAGCGCCACCGGCACGTCCATGCCCGGGCGGCGCGCGCGCAGATCGCGCCAGGCGCCGCGGAAGAAGGGCCAGCCGGCGTAGAGGGCCACCGGCGTGGCCACTAGGGCACTCACCCAGCGCAGCAGGGTCTCGATGGCGGGGTCCATGCCCTGGTGGATGCCGCCGGCGTAGAGGCCGACGGCGTACATCATGACCTGCATCATGCCGAGCCCGGCCACCGCCAGCCGCCGCAGCGCGGCCCGCCGTTCCCGCAGGGCGGCCGGTGTGTGCTCGCCGGGGGTGAGGGGGTGGGGGCGGTAGCCGAGACCGTCCAGCCGGGCGAGCAGCGCGCCGAGCCCGGTGCGGGCCGGATTCCACACCACCAGAGCCCGCGCCGTGGCGGGGTTGACGCTCACCTCGCGCACCCCCGGCGCGCGCCCCAGCAGGTGCTCGATGAGCCAGCCGCAGGCGGCACAGCGCAGCCCCTCCAGCAGCAGCACCACCTCCCGGGCGCCGTCGGCACGCGTGCGCACGCTGCCGCTCTGGGCGGCGTCGGCGTCCCAGGCGCTCCAGTCCTCGCCGCCGGCCTGCTCGGGCCGTGGCGCCGGGGCGCTGCGGAAACGGTAGAAATCCTGCAGTCCGGCGCCGGCGATCAGGGAGGCCACCGCGGCGCAGCCGGCGCAGCACACCGGCTGCGCCTCGCCGCTGACGACCACCGTGCGCGGCTTGCCCGCCGGCAGCGGCTCGCCGCAGTGGTAGCAGCCGCTCACCGCGGCTCCGCGGCCCCGAGACGGGCGCGGGTCGCGCCCGCGGGGAGCCGCTGCTGCAGCCGCCAGGCGCCGTCCGCCGGTTCCAGTACCAGGTAGTGATCGGCCCCGAGCGCGGCCGGAAGCCGGCCCTGATAGCGGTCGCCGTCCACCCGCACCAGGGTCAGGCGCTGGTCCTGCTGGCCGCGGGTGGCATGGGCCAGGGTGAGTCGGATCTGCGCCGGCTCGCCGTGGGCGCCGTGGAGACGCACGCTGAGGGTGCCGCCCTCGGCGGGCAGGGCAACGCTCGCACCGATGCCGCGGCGCTGCGCGGCCTCGAGCGCGGCCTCGGCATTCTGGTAGCGCAGACCGACGCGCTGGAAGTCCCCCACCACGAGGCTGTCCGCGTGCTGCGTGGCGATGATCACGGTGGCGGTGCCGGCGACCACCGCCACCAGCGGCGGCACGATGACGAACCAGGCCCAGAACTGCCGGTACCAGGGGGCGCTGTGGGTGGTGGCGGACATCAGAAGTCCCTCCCGACGGGGGTGCGGAAACGGGTGGTCTCGCTGCCGGTAATGCCGGCATCGTCGGTGCTCCGCACGCGCACGGTGATCTCCTCGCCCCCCGGGTTCTCCGCCGCCGCCGGCGGCAGCTGCACACGGGCCGCGAGGGTGCGCGTCTCGCCAGCGGCCACCCGGACCTCGGGCGGGTCGGTCTCGATGCGGATGCCTTCGGGGCCGGTGACGCTGAAGCGGTAGCTGTGCGCCGTGTCGTGCATGTTGGTGAGCTTGAAGGTGTAGCTGTTCTCGATCAGGCCCTCGTCGGTCTCCCGGTAGAGGGTGTTGCGGTCGGTGAGGATGTCCAGGCGCACCGGCTCGCGCAGGGCGAGGCCGGTGGCGCCGGCGGTGGCCAGCGCCAGCAGCAGCACCAGGTAGACGATGGTGCGCGGGCGCACGACGCGGCTCGGCTTGCCCTCCAGGGCGTTCTCGGAGGTGTAGCGGATGAGCCCGCGCGGGTAGTTCATGCGGTCCATCACCGAGTCGCAGGCGTCGATGCAGGCCGCGCAGGCGATGCACTCGTACTGCAGGCCGTCGCGGATGTCGATGCCGGTGGGGCAGGCCTGCACGCAGAGGTTGCAGTCGATGCAGTCGCCAAGGCCGACGCTCTTGGGCTCGACGCCGCGCTTGCGCCCGCCCCGCGGCTCACCGCGGGCCTCGTCGTAGGAGATGATGAGGGTGTCGCGGTCGAACATCGCCCCCTGGAAGCGGGCGTAGGGGCACATGTAGAGGCAGACCTGCTCGCGCAGGAAGCCCGCATTGCCGTAGGTGGCCAGGCCGTAGAAGCCCATCCAGAAGGTTTCCCACGGTCCCAGCTCGAAGGTCAGCAGGCGGGCGCCGAGCTCGGTGATGGGGGTGAAGAAGCCGACGAAGGTGAAGCCGGTCCAGGCCGCGAAGGTCACCCAGAGCACCTGCTTCGCGCCCTTGCGCAGGATCTTCTCCCGGTTCCAGGGGCCGCGGTCGAGCTTCATGCGCTTCGCGCGCCCGCCCTCGGTCCACTGCTCCATCCACAGGAAGACCTCGGTCCAGACAGTCTGCGGGCAGGCATAGCCGCACCACACGCGCCCGAACAGGGCGGTGACGAAGAACAGGCCCAGCGCGCAGATAACCAGCAGCAGCGTGAGATAGAAGAAGTCCTGCGGCCAGAAGGTCAGCCCGAAGATGTGGAACTGGCGCGCGGGGAGGTCGAACAGCACCGCCTGGCGGCCGCCCAGCTGCAGCCAGGGCAGGCCGTAGAACACGCCGAGCAGCAGGAAGACCATGCCGGTGCGCAGATTCTGGAAGCGGCCCTTGACCTCCCGCGGGTACACCTTCTGGTGCGCCTCGTACATGGAGACCGCCTCCGGCTCGGCCTGGGCCTTGCGGGCCTGCCCGCGTGCGCTCATCTCAATCGCCTCCCGGGCGGCTTTCCGGCGGGCGTACCAGCAGCACGGTGAGCGCGCTGGAGGCGGACGCCACCGCCCAGAACATCAGGAATCCGATGCTGTAGCCGGCCGTGCGGCCGATCTCCCACTCCGGCAGGGTCTGCAGGCGCAGGGTCTCGGGGTCGATGCCGGAGAAGAACAGCAGGCTGGCCACGCCCGCTGCCAGAAACCCCGGCCAGAGCACCGCGCCCAGCAGCCACAGGCGGCTGGCCTGCCGGTCATTCGCCGCGATTGCCATCACGCGCCTCCTCGCCCCCGGAGAGGCGGTAGACGTAGGCCGAGACCAGGTGCACGCGGTCCTCGCCCAGGGTCTCGGCGAAGGCCGGCATCTGCCCCTGACGGCCCTGGTGCAGGGTCTCCTCGATGGTGGCGAGGGAGCCGCCGTAGAGCCAGTAGTCATCGGTGAGATTGGGCGCGCCCACCTGCGGGTTGCCCTGGCCGTTGGCCCCGTGGCAGCCGATGCAGAGCTGCTGGTAGTGGCGCTCGCCGCGGCGGATCAGGTGATCCGGCGCCTCGCGCCCATTCAGGCTGTAGACGTAGGCGGCGGTGGCCTCGATGGCGGATTCGTCGAGCTGGGCGCCGAACGCAGGCATCACGGCCTGACGGCCGTTGAGCAGGGTGTGACGGATGTCCTCCGGCGCGCCGCCCCACTGCCAGGCGGTGTCCGCCAGATTGGGGTAGCCCCGCGCGCCGCGGCCGTCGGAGCCGTGGCAGGTGGCGCAGTTGTTGGCGAACAGCCGCCCGGCGGTGGCCATGGCGTCGTCGTTCTCCGCCAGCGCGGGGATCGGCGTCGCCGCGTACCCCGCATAGAGCGGTGCGAGGCGCTCCTCCGCGGCGGCGACCTCGGCCTCGTAGCGTTCGTACTGGCTCCAGCCGAGCAGGCCGTCGAAGCTGCCGAGGCCGGGCATGAGCAGCAGGTAGATGAGCGCCACGACGATGGAGCCGTAGAACAGCCACAGCCACCAGCGCGGCATGGGTCGGTTGTACTCGGTGATGCCGTCCCAGGCGTGCCCGGTGGTCTCCTCGGCGGCGGCCTCGCCCACGCGCGGCCTGGCGGTCCAGCGGATCAGCCACCAGCACGCGGCGATGTTGCCGAGGGTGAGGACGATGATGAAGCTGCTCCAGAAGATGCTCATGACTGCTCATCCCTGTTCTGGCGCGACGCCGGGGGCTCGTCCTCGAGGGGCAGCCGAGCGGCCTCCTCGAAGTCCCGCCGCCGGCGGCCGCTGTAGGCCCAGATGACGATGCCGAGGAAGATCAGCATCAGTAGTCCGGTCATGATCCCGCTCAGCATCACTGCCCCTCCCCGTACTGGCCGAGCCCCTGCAGGTAGGCGATGAGCGCCTCCATCTCGGTGACGTCCTCGAGCTCCCGTGCGGCCTGGATGTCCTCATCGCTGTAGGGCACGCCGAGCCGGTCGCGCTGGGCGGCCATGCGTCCCGCCAGGGCATCGCCGTCCACCGTGCGCTCGGCGAGCCAGGGGTAGGCGGGCATGTTGGACTGCGGCACCACGTCCCGCGGGTTCATCAGGTGCACGTAGTGCCACTGGTCGGTGTAGCGGCCGCCCACCCGGGCCAGGTCCGGCCCGGTGCGCTTGGAGCCCCACTGGAACGGCCGGTCGTAGACGAACTCGCCGGCGCGGGAGTAGTCGCCGTAGCGCTCGGTCTCGGCGCGGAACGGACGGATCTGCTGGGAGTGGCAGTTGTAGCAGCCCTCGCTGACGTAGACGTCGCGCCCGGCGAACTCGATGGCCGGGTAGGGCTCGACGCCCTTCAGCGGCTGGGTCGTCTGGTTGGCGAACAGCAGCGGCACGATCTCCACCAGCCCGCCGATGCTGATGACGATGAAGATCAGCACCCCCATCAGGCCGACGTTCTTCTCGACGATTTCATGGGACATGGCGGTGATCTCCTCAGGCGCTCTGGGCCGCGGCGGCGGCTGCTGGGGCGCGCTCGGCCAGCGGGCGGATGGTGCGCCAGACGTTCCAGCCCATGATCAGCATGCCGGCGAAGAACAGGACCCCGCCGAGCAGGCGCACGGCGTAATAGGGGTAGGTGGCGGCGATGGACTCGATGAAGCTGTAGGTGAGCGTGCCGTCCTCGTTGACCGCCCGCCACATGAGCCCCTGCATGACGCCGGCGATCCACATCGAGGCGATGTAGAGCACCACGCCGATGGTGGAGACCCAGAAGTGGAGGTTGATCGCCGGCACGCTGTACATCTGCTCGCGGTTCCAGAGCCGCGGCACCAGCATGTAGATCGAGCCGATGGTGATGAACGCCACCCAGCCCAGCGCCCCGGAGTGGACATGGCCGATGGTCCAGTCGGTGTAGTGGGAGAGGGCGTTGACGGTGCGGATGGACATCATCGGCCCCTCGAAGGTGGACATGCCGTAGAACGACAGGCTCACCACGAGGAAGCGGATGATCGGGTCGTCGCGCAGCTTATGCCAGGCCCCGTTGAGGGTCATGATGCCGTTGATCATGCCGCCCCAGGACGGCGCCAGCAGGATCAGCGAGAACACCATGCCGAGGGACTGGGCCCACTCCGGCAGCGAGGTCCAGTGCAGGTGATGCGGCCCGGCCCACATGTACACCGAGATCAGCGCCCAGAAGTGCACCACCGACAGCCGGTAGCTGTAGATCGGGCGCCCGGCCTGCTTGGGCACGAAGTAGTACATCATCCCGAGGAAGCCGGCGGTGAGGAAGAAACCCACGGCGTTGTGGCCGTACCACCACTGCACCATGGCGTCGACGGCGCCGGCATAGATCGGGTAGGACTTGGTGGCCGAGACCGGAATCGCCAGGTTGTTGACGATGTGCAGCATCGCCACGGCGACGATGAAGGCGCCGTAGAACCAGTTGGCGACGAAGATATGCTTGATCCGGCGCCGCACGATGGTGCCGAAGAACACCACCGCGTAGGCCACCCACACCGCGGTGATCAGCAGGTCCAGCGGCCACTCCAGCTCGGCGTACTCCTTGCTCTGGGTGATGCCGAGCGGCAGGGTGATCACGGCGCCGACGATGACCGCCTGCCAGCCCCAGAAGGTGAAGGCGGCGAGACGGTCGCTGATCAGCCGCACCCCGGAGGTGCGCTGCACCACGTAGTAGGAGGTGGCGAACAGGGCTGAGCCGCCGAAGGCGAAGATCACCGCGTTGGTGTGCAGTGGTCGCAGGCGGCTGTAGGTCAGCCACGGCAGATCGAAGTTCAGCGCGGGGAACAGCAGCTGGGCGGCGATGAGCACGCCGACCAGCATGCCGACGATGCCCCAGACCACCGTCATGACGGTGAACTGGCGCACTACGCGATCGTTGTAGGCAGGCGTCATATCCATGATCTTCGTTCCGGTGATGGCCTGGCGAACGGGGCGGCAGGAGCCGGTTTCCCTGTCGCGCATTCTCGGTGCCGGGCCGCCCGGGGTTATTGATCCAGGTCAAACCCGCCCGGGGGGCGGGGAGGAGGAGTGCGATGGAGGAGCAAGACGAGCGCCTCGAGCGACTGGAGGGCCGCGTGGCCTTCCAGAGTCAGGATCTGGAGCAGCTGGATCAGAGCCTGGCCGCCCAGCAGCGCGAGATCGAATCCCTCTCCGCACGGGTGTCAGCGCTGGAGCGCCTGCTGGCGCGGCTCGACCCTTCGCTGTTCCAGGATGGTGCGCCGCCACGGCAGTGACGCCGCCGGCGGGGGGCCTGCACGCCGCTCCCGTGCCAGGGAGAGAACGCGTATCATGCGCTGCTGCGCGACCACGGACACCGGAAGGAGGCCCTGCATGCGGCTGCGTCAACTCGCCCTGATCCCGCTCGCCCTCGGCGTGACTGCCGGGCCGGCAGCGGCCACGTCCATCGACTTCAATCTGAGCGGCGATGCCGCCAAGCTCTCCTTCATCCAGCCGCTCGCCCCCGAGGGCCTGGAAGTGGGCGGCGGCTGGCTCCACCACGAGGATGACGGCGATATCCTGGAGGCGGAGCTGCATCTGGTGGATGACGCCAATCCCACGCGCGGCGCCCTGGAGCTCGGCGTCGGCGGCAAGGTGGTGGCGGTGAACGACGACGAGCGCGACGCCGACGGCGGGGCGCTGGCCATCGGCGGCAAGTTCCTCTACACGTGGCCGACCTTCAATCGCTTCGGCATCGGCGGCCACGCCTACTTCGCCCCTGGGGCGACTTCCGCCAGCGACATCGACGGCTACCAGGAGCTCGCCCTGCGCGCGGAGTATCGCGTGCTGCGCACGGCGAGCGCCTATATCGGCTACCGGGACGTCGAGCTCGACTACGACGGCCGCCGCTTCGGCGACGACCGCAGCTTCGACGACGGGCTCTACGCCGGCGTGCGCATCAGCTTCTGATCGGCGCCCGCCCGCGCGCCTTGCGCGCGCGGGCTTGCCGTATCGCGGCTATGAGTCTGCGCCGCAGCCGGGAGACGTTCTGCGGCGCAGACTCCTGGCTCGGCAACGCCGATGCCGCCGGCAACTTGTGACCGCCGCGGCAGAAATGCGCCCGGGAGCCCGCCCATACTTCGGGCACAACCCCAGGCCATGGCGGAGCGATGAGCGGCGACCACTCCCCCCATCAGGTAAGCGCAGCGGGCACCCGAACCCAGCTGCGCCTGCTCCAGATCACCGACACTCATCTGTTCGCGGACACCCGCGCGCAGCTCGCCGGCGTCGATACCGAGGCCACGACCCAGGCGGTGCTGGAGCATCTGCGGTGGGCCGAGGCACCGGCGGATGTCCTGCTGCACACAGGCGATCTCGTGCACGACGGGTCCGAGGCGGCCTATCGCCGGCTCAAGCAGCGCCTGGAGGAGTTCGGCGTGCGCGGTCTGGTGATGCCGGGCAACCACGACGCCCCGGCCATGCTGCAGCGCCTCTACGCCCACGGCCGGGTGACCTGGGCCCGCAACGCCGTCCTCGGCAACTGGCAGCTCATCACCCTGAACACCTTTACCGGCAATGGCGCCGGCGGGCACCTCACCGCCGCCGAGCTGGACGCCCTGGACCGCTGCCTCGTCGCCGAGCCGGAGCGGCACGCGCTGGTCTGCCTGCACCACCATCCGGTGGCGATGGGCTGCGAGTGGATCGACGGCATAGGCGTCGACAACGGCGAGGCGCTGTTCCGCGTCCTCGACCGCCATCCGCAGGTGCGCGGCGTCGTGTGGGGCCATGTGCATCAGTCCTTCGACGACGAGCGGCGGGGCGTGCGCCTGCTGGCCACCCCCTCCACCGGGCTGCAGTTCCGCCCCGGCTCGCGCGAGTTCGCTGTGGACGACCGTCCCCCGGGCTACCGCTGGCTGCATCTCGACGCCGATGGCGGCATCGACACCGATGTCGTGCGGCTGCCGGCGGCCATGCACGACGTCGATCTCGAGTGCGGCGGCTACCGTTAGCGACGATGAGCGAGCGTCGCGCGGCCCCGGACAGCCTTACCGAGCGTCTCCAGGCGGATCTGGAGAAGACCCAGCTACGCCTGGAGGAGGTCGCGGCCTACTACCGTGGCGAGCTCGAGGCCTCGCGCCAGCGCGCCGAGGACGAGGCCGTGCGCGTCCAGGCGGCGGAGGCCGGGCGTCGCCGTCGGGCCGAGGAGCAGGTGGCCTATCTCAAGGGCGAGCTCAAGGCCGCGCGCGCGGATGCCGAGCACGCCCAGCGCCGCTACCAGGAGCTGCGCCAGCGCCTGGATGACGTCGAGCGCTATGCCGAGGCCCGCAACCAGGAGGAGATGAAGGGCTTCCAGGAGGCCGCCCGGGCTGCCTGGCGGACCGCCGAGGAGGAGGTGGAGCGGCTCGACCACGAGCTCAGCGATCTGCAGCGGCGCCTGGAGCAGGAGCGCGAGGAGCGCCATCAGGTGGAGCGCGCCTACGAGCAGCTCGAGGAGCGCCATCAGCTCGCCGAGGAGGAGCGCCGCCGCCTGATCGCCCGGCTGAAGCGGGCGCTGAAGATGTCCGAGGCCCGCCGGGGGGAGCTCACGCGGCAGCTGGCCGCGGCCGGCACCGCCGCGGCCGACGGCCAGAGCGGCGCTACCATCCGCGGCGAGCAACGCGTCGAGGTGGATCCCGAAGCCGGCTGGGGCAGCCAGTCCCTCGGCGCCGGCAGCGACTTCTCCGACGAGTTCCTGATGGCCGAGGCGGACGAGTCGCTGACGCCGCAGCAGCGGGCCGCCCGGCGTGAGGCGGAGGCGCGGGCGGCGGATTCCGCCCCCGAGGTGTCCGACCAGGAGGCCGAGACCCTGATGATGCAGCTCGCCGTGGATCAGCGGGTTGAGGAGCGCCGCCGCGCGGCGACGCCGGTCTCCGCGGCGGCGCCACCGACGGCCTCGCCGGCCCCCGCTGCAGCCCGTAGCGCCCAGGCGCCTGCCCGTCCCCGTGGCCGCGGTGGCGCCGCCGCGGCGCAGCAGTCCCGCGCCGACGGCGTCCTCGCACAGTGGAAGTGGCCGGCGCTTGCCGCCCTCGTCTGCGTGGCCGCCGGCGGCGTGGCCCTCGCCCTCCTCTGATGGCCGCTTTCCTCGCCCCCGCCGAGGGATTAGGGTAGGCGCCTTCGTGGCAAACCCGAGACGGGAGACGAGGGGATGGAATACCGGTCCTGGATGTGTGTGGTCTGCGGCTGGATCTACGAGGAGGAGGAAGGCCTCCCCGAGGAGGGCATAGCCCCGGGCACGCGCTGGGAAGACATCCCCGACGATTTCGTCTGCCCGGAGTGCGGGGCGAGCAAGTCGGACTTCGAAATGATCGAGATCTGACGCGGCTTTGGCTGCGTCCGGTCTCGATCATTTAGTTCAAAGTTCCAAGTTCAAAGTTCAAAGACCACGACACACCGGACACCGTAACGCGCCTTGCCAACGACGGTGGCCGGTGCGGACTTTGAACCTTGAACTTGGAACTTTGCACTCAGGCCGGCGGTTCAGGTCGGCGACGTTGAAGCGTGCGACTGCTTTAGCCGGGTGATTCCCGACGATGACCTCCCCCATCCGAGGCCTGTACGCCATCACCGACTCCGCCCTCCAGCCTCCCGAACGGCTGGTGGATGCGGTGGCGGCGGCGGTGCGGGGTGGGGCGCGGGTGGTGCAGTATCGGGACAAGTCCGCGGACCATGCCCGGCGGCGGAAGGAGGCCGCGGCCCTTGCGGCGCTTTGCCGTCAGGCCGGGGCCTGCTTCATCGTCAATGACGACATCGAGTTCGCCGCGGCCGTCGGCGCCGACGGGGTGCACGTGGGCCGTGACGATGCCGAGCTCGCCGCCGCCCGGGCGCGGCTCGGGGGCGAGGCCATCATCGGCGTCTCCTGCTACGACGATCTCGAACGCGCCCGGCGGCTCGCCGCGGCCGGGGCGGACTATCTCGCCTTCGGCAGCGTCTTCCCCTCCGCCACCAAGCCGGACGCCGTGCGCGCCCCACTGGGCCTCTTCCGCGAGGCGCGCGCCTTCACTCAGCTGCCGCTGGTGGCCATCGGCGGCATCGATGCCGGCAATATCGCCGAGGTCGCCCGCGCCGGCGCTGATGCCGCCGCAGTGATCCGGGCGGTGTTCGGGGCGGACGACGTCGAGGCGGCGGCGCGGCGGCTAGCCGCCAGTTTCGAGCTCCGGGTTTAGGCAGCCGTAGGTCGGCAAGCGCGAAGCGCTCGCCGACGGCCGCGCGAAGCGCGGCATAGGGATTCGCCTGCCGGCGTGTCGGCGAGCGCTTCGCGCTTGCCGACACGCCGGCTACGGCGACTGGCAATGACCTTCCAGGGGAGAGGAGCAGGTGGCGTAGCGTCGATCGCGAGCGAATCGGTAGCCTGTGCGGGAGTGTATCATCGGACCCAGCGGTCGGGCCGGCGGCAATGCCGACCCTCAAAGCAAGGACGTTACGGCGCCGCTTCCCGACCTTGAACCTTGAACCTTGAACCGTGAACTTTGAACTCTGAAGGCCTTATGCCCACCCGCTCCGAACAGCTCTTCACCGAAGCCCGGCAGCATCTCGTCGGCGGCGTGAACTCTGCCGTGCGCGCCTTCCGCTCCGTCGGCGGTACGCCGGTGTTCTTCCGGCGCGGCGAGGGCGCCTGGCTGGAGGACGTGGACGGCAGGCGCTACGTCGACTACGTCCTCTCCTACGGCCCGCTGGCGGTGGGCCACGCGCACCCCGAGGTGGTGCGGGCGATCCAGGAGACCGCGGCGCTGGGCACGAGCTTCGGTGCGCCGAGCGAGCTGGAGAACGTGCTGGCCCGTTCGGTGAAGGGGCTCATGCCCTCCATCGAGCGCATCCGCATGGTCAACTCCGGCACCGAGGCCTGCATGAGCGCGGTGCGCCTGGCCCGCGGCTATACCGGCCGCGACCGGATTCTCAAGTTCCAGGGCAACTACCACGGTCACGTGGACGCGCTGCTGGTGCAGGCCGGCTCCGGCGTGCTGACCCTGGGTATCCCGGGCTCGCCCGGTGTGCCGGCGGCGGTGACGGAGACCACCGTCACCGCCCCCTACAACGACCTCGAGGCCGTGCGCGAGGTCTTCCGGGAGTACGGCGACGAGCTCGCCGCGGTCCTGGTGGAGCCGGTCTCCGGCAACATGAACTGCATACCCCCCGTGCCGGGCTTCCTCGAGGGCCTGCGGGAGCTGTGCGACGCCAGCGGCGCGCTGC